>JACQWQ010000212.1 GCA_016209205.1 Chloroflexota bacterium | reverse complement strand
TCGGCGCGACGCGACCGAATTTTGAAAACGCGCTGAACGAAGGTTACGACCCGAACGGTTCGCAATATATCTGGCGCGATCTCGCCGCATGGGACGCGGGTATTTATCAAACGGTGACAACGCTGACGCCCGGGCAAACGTATCATTTCTGGATGGTCTGGGGACAGGCGCTGCACGATGTGAACGGCAGCAATGAACGCGCGACGCAAATCAATCGGCAGATCGGCGTGGACTTGACGGGCGGCGCGGACCCAAATGCGCCGACGGTAACATGGAGCGTGCCCTATTTCGGCGGCGGCGGTTTCAATCGCCCCGAGTGGCATTTGTATTTTACCGCCTCTGGCGCGACCGCGACGTTTTTCTTGCACGCCCAAAACGGACACACCGACGGACGTAACAAAGTTTTCTTTGACACGGCCTGTTTGTATCCCGCGAGCGGCACGCCGACCTCAACGCCGTGGTCGCCGACGCCGACGCCGACGCAAACCTTTACGCCATCCCCCACGCTTAGCCCCACGCCAACCCAAACACCTGTGCCCGGCGCGAAAATTGACGACGCGGACCCGCGCATCAAATATGCCGGCGCGTGGACGCAAGGCGCGGACGCACGCGCGTTGAATGGAACGTATCACTATGCGCGCGGCGTGAAAGGCGCGGCAGTGTCCGCGACGTACAATTTTACCGGCACCCAAGTTACGCTCTGGTACATCGGTTACAAAAATCGCGGCAGGGCGAAAGTTGTGATGGACGGCGTCAAAATGGGCGCGATTGACCAGTACACGCCCGGCGTTACTTTTAATCTTTCGCGGACGTTTTACAATCTCGCGCCCGGCGCGCATCTGCTCAAAATCAAAAACGCGGGCGCGAAAAATCCGAGCGCGATGGACAGCATCATTACACTCGACGCGATTGAGGCGCCGAGTACGAGCGCACACGCGAATGCGGATTCGTCCAACGCGTTCCAATTCGTCGGGCAGCGCATGACGCGCACGCCGATGCCGACCACTACGCCCGTCGCGCCGCGTTTCATCGCGTTCAATCAAGCCGCGCCCCTCGCGCCCACACCCGATGACCCCTCCGTGATCTGGGATTCGCGTCTAGCGGGATTGAACGTGTCTTTGGCGCCCGCGAACGTCGCACCCGGAACGTTGTATTGGAAATTGATTCGCGCGGACTATCACGATCCCTTTCAACACGGCGGCGATTTTGGCAGCGATCACAACATGTATTATGTGATTACCGACGAAGGCGGCGCGCGGGTGGCAAATCAAAAAGTGTGGCAGTCGTGGCCCGACGACAAAACGTACGCGTTCACGAACGCAAATGGAATTGCCGACATTCCGATGTGGGCAAATTATTTTCCTGAAAATGGTCCCGGTCCATACAACGGCTATGTAGCCGGTCTGCCGAGTGATGAAGTGCGCGGCATGGGCTTGCCCGCCAACAATCACGTCAGCTTTGTCATGTATTTTGAAAAAACGATCAAAAGCGACAACAGCGGCGCAACCGGAACGCCGACCCCTCAGCCAACTTCGGGGCAGGCTACTGCAACGTTCGCCGTTACGTTCCCCCCGACCAACACGCCGACGCCATCACCGACAGACAATGTACTCGAGACCCCGACCTTTACTCCAACGGTCCCCGCTGCAACGACGAAATTCGATGACGGCGCTGCCGAAATTGCATACAGCGCGTCGTGGACGCAAGGAACGGATGCGCGCGCGTATAATGGAACTTATCATTACGCGCGCGGCGTCAAAGGCGCGCCCGTGTCTTTGACGTACAAGTTCACGGGCACGCAGGTGACGGTATGGTACGTCGGTTATAAAAATCGCGGCAAAGCGGTGGTGAAAATTGACGGCGTCAAAGTGGGCGTGATTGATGAGTACCGGGCGACGCTCAAGTTTGGGTTAGGGAAAAGTTTTGGCGGTCTCGCGCCCGGCGCGCACACACTCAAAATCGTAAACAAAGGCGCGAAAAATGCGAATGCATCGGATTCCATCATCGTGCTCGCAGGGGCTGTATGGGCTCAGGACTGTCATATCGAACGGAGTGAGATATCTTTCTCGACTGCGCTCGAAACCCGCTCGATATGACAAGTCCTGTGCAGCCGTTCCCTCAATTCTTCGGGACATGCTTTGCGAGAAATCTCATTTTCGCCAAACCGAGATTTCTCGCTCCGCTGCTCAGAAACTTCCACCGACTATCCACGAATTATTGCGCGTAGTTCGCGCACCGAATAACACGAATAAAATTAGCGTTATTCGTCGCGCGGAGTTCGCGCAATTATTCGTGGAAGGGAAGGTTTCTGTCATCAAACATCACGCTCGCGCGTGATGGGCATCTCGAAATGACAGTGCGTAACATCACTCCTGAAAAAACAAACTCCCGAAGAATTTTCGGGAGTTTGTTTTTGGGCTTGGGGAACAGCAACCAGATCAGACCACGCGTTGTGTGCCTTGATGGCGCATCCTGCCCAGCGCCGCTTGTACGCGTAGAAATTCGCGAATGCCTTCGAGGGTGAGCAAGCCGACGAGCGCGCCATTGTGCGTGACGGGCAGCGCGCGGACTTGATTTTCTTGCATCGTTTCGGACGCGTCCGCCAGTGATTCTTCCGCCTCGATGGTTGTCACGTCCGACTGCATGATCGCGCTGATGGGTGCATAAGCGCCGAACTGCTGCAACCCGCGCATCAATGTATTGCGCGTCAACATTCCGACGACGCGCCCATTTTCGACAATCGGAAAATCTTGCTGCCCCGTCGCCACGCTGTGATCCACCGCGTGCGATAACCATTCGTACGGCGCGAGCGCGCGAATGTTGGTGCGCATTGCTTGTTCGACGGTAAAGCCGGACATGTTCGCGCGGTTCTGTGCCATTTCCGCTTCCGCCTGTGCGCCGAAAAAGATAAAGAGCGCGGTGACGACCAACAACGGGTTCACAAAGAAACCGGCAATGCCAAACAAGACGGCGATGCCCTGTCCGAGCCACGCGGCATAACGCGTCGCGCGCGCGTGATCCATGCGCGTCGCGAGCAGCGCGCGCAAAATGCGCCCGCCGTCCATCGGGAACGCGGGAATCATGTTAAACACCACGAGCGCGATGTTGATGGTCAACAACTGTTCGAGAAACGATTCATTGCCCCAACCCAAACCGAGGGTGGGTAGCGTAACGCCCGCGAACCACATCACTGTAAACAACAGCGCCGCAATGACGACATTGACCAGCGGCCCGGCTGCCGCGACGACGAGCTCTTGCGACGGTTTTTCGGGCATCCGTTCCAAACGCGCGACGCCGCCAATCGGCAGCAAGGTAATGTCTTGCGTGCGGATGCCGTAACGCCGCGCCGCCAGTGCGTGCCCGTATTCATGCAAAACTACACAGACAAACAAAACCAGTACGAACAAAACACTCGACAGCGCGTTCCACAAGTCACCGCCGTCGAACAGCACGGGCAGCGCGACAAAGGCAAGCAGCAGTGGGAACGTCGCGTGCATATAGACGCTGATGCCCAAGAATTCGCCAATTTTCCATGACCATTTCATTGTCTTGTCTCCTGACATGGGCGAGACATGTAGGGGCAATCCCTTGTGGTTGCCCGACCACATGGGCGAGGACAAGCCGTCGCCTCTACGCCGCCTGGCATGGGCGAGGACAAGCCATCGCCCCTACGCCGCCTGGCATGGGCGAGGACAAGCCGTCGC
>JACQWQ010000211.1 GCA_016209205.1 Chloroflexota bacterium | reverse complement strand
GAGCGGTTCGCTTGCAGTGACTGTTCAATTTGAAAAGAACGGCTCGGCTCAGCACGCGTTAGCGCCTGTGCCGAGGTTAATAGGTTGTTGCTCAATTTCGAGCAGGATACCCCTTGACAAATTTCTTATAGGATGCTGTCCTGAGCGCAGCCGAAGGATGCTTCGTCCCAGATGTTTCACAGAGTTTACCCTGAAGCATGAAGGGTTCAACAGACAGTTTCTGCAAGTCACGCAGCCCGCGTGGGCTGGATATCTCGAAATGACAATAGTGCGTAAGGTGAATTAGAAATTAGAAGTTGGAATCCAACCTCTAACATCCAATCTCCAATCTCCAATCTCTAACCCCCAAACGATGTATTTGATCGGTCTCACCGGAAACATTGCGACGGGCAAAAGCACCGTGTGTCACATTTTGGAACAACTCGGCGCGCGCATCATTGACGCCGATCTGGTTGCGCACGCGGTGTTGAAACGTGGAACCCCTGCGTGGCGCAGCGTCGTGGAGCAATTCGGTTATGATATTTTGCACTATGACGGCGCCATAGATCGGCGCAAACTCGGCGCGCTGATCTTTGGCGATGCATCTAAATTGCAAACACTCGAACGCATCACGCATCCCGCCATCGGCACGGAACTCGCGCTGTTGGTACGCGATGCCGCCGCCGCGCCCAACGCCGCCGAAACGATCGTCGTGATCGAAGCGGTGAAATTGTACGAAGCGGGACTGCACGAATATCTCGACGCGCTGTGGGTCGTCACCGCGCCGCCCGAAGAACAAAAACGCCGCTTGATCCAAGACCGTGGTTTGAGCGAGCCGGAGATCAAAGCGCGCCTTGATTCGCAGCCCGCGCTCGACGAAAAATTGAAACGCGCGAACGTCGTGATTGACAACGGCGGCAGCATCGAAGAAACGCGCGTTCAGGTCATGCGCGGTTTCATTCAAATCAATACCGAACGCGCGCGCGACAAGACCGCGCTGCTGACACATTGGCTGCGTTTGACGCCGCAAGCAACACCCCCCCCTGCAGAGACGCTCGTAGAAACCATGCCGCCTCCCATTCTGGAGCACCCCCTCATCACGGAGCCGGAATGGACGGTGCGGCGCGCGCGTCCGACCGACGCGCGGATGCTGTCCGAGCTGCTTGCCAAAATCGAAGGCAAAAGTGAACCCATTGGACGCGCCGAGATGTTGGAACGACAGGGCAGATTCGGTTATTGGATGGTGCGCGCGGGCGAACGGACCGTCGCGCTCGCGGCATGGCAAGCCGAAAATCTTGCCGCCATCGTGCGCGAATTGTGGGCGGACACGGACGAGCAAGCCGTGCGCGCTTTTCCCGTGCTGCTGCAAGCCATCGAAGCCGAAGCCAACGCGTTGACGTGCGAAGTCGTCGCCATCGTCGTCCCGGAACGCGCGTCGCATCTCGCCGAAATCGCAGCTCGCGCCGGCGGCTATGTCCCAACCACGCCCGACCAATTGCACAAATTGTGGCGCACTGTCATTGCACCGTTGCTCACCGGACAAGAAACGCTCTATACCAAACAACTCCGCGAAATTGTGACGAAACCGATTTAGAATTTATGATTGTTGATTTATGATTTATGATTTGGGGCGCAGCAGGGTTTAATCCAAAATCATAAATGATAAATCATAAATTACTATGACCGCTCTCAAATCATTCGCTTCCCAACACCCGCGTATCACCGCGTGGATTGTTCTCGCCATCGGCATGGTGGTTATTCTGTTGTGGGCATCCAAAGACGTCGGACTCTTGCCCACACAACTCGCAGCCCTCGTCGTCGCGACGATTGCACTGGCGGGATTGTGCGTGTGGATTATCGGGTGGGAAGACGAACCGACAAAGGATGAAGGATGATGCAATCGCTGGTGATTGCTGCGGAAGGATGAATCCCTGTTGGCAATCCAAACCCATTTTCATCCTTCATCCTTCATCCTTCTGCCTTTATTCTCATGCGCGTAAATGATTTCCTCGATCTCGTCGCGCACGAGACGCACAAGCAGTTGCCCGCACGTTGGCGCACGTTTCGTACTTGGAAACGCTACACCCTCATCCAATTTTTCTACAGCCGCCGTGCGATCCACTATGAAGTCTGGGTTCGCGGCGGCAACATCCATGCGCTCGAAATCGGTCTGCACTGCGAAGCGGATGCGGCAACGAATCGCGCGATTCTGGAAAAATTGGACGTGTGTTTGTTTGAAATCAAAGACGCGCTCGGCGACCGAATCGAAGCGGAACAGTGGACCAAGAGTTGGACGCGCGTGCATGAATTGATGCCGTACGAAAAATTGGACGACGCGACTGCGCGCGCGTGTGCGCGGCGTCTCGCCAAAATGATCGCAGTCCTCGAACCGATCCTACGTACGGAACGCTCGCCGCAGCGTTCCCCCGACGCGCGTACGGAACGCTCGCCGCAGCGTTCCCCCGACCCGCGTACGGAACGCTCGCCGCAGCGTTCCCCCGACCCGCCGCATGCCACTCCCGCGCCGCGTGTCCCCACGACCCGCGTATGATGGCTCTGTCTGATTCCGCGCTGGCGCGTTGGAAAAAATACCTGCGCGCCGACCCGACGCGTTGGCTGCTCGAAACCGGCGACCCATCTATTTTATTGTGGTATCAATTGGACATTGCGCATCGTCCCGAAGATGCGCGCGCGGTCATCGAGACGCGCGAGCGCGTGTTGTATTCCGAACCCGTCCAAACCATCTTCGCCGCACAGGACGAACTCGGATTTTGGGGCAACGCGGAAAATTTAGCCGCGCCGTACTATACCGCGACGTTGTGGAATCTCGCGCTCTTGGCAGAACTGGGCATTCCGCGAACGAGCCGTCGCGCGCGGAATGCGTGCGAATTTGCGCTGCAAAATTTTTTACGGGAGGATGGAACGTTTGCGGGTTTGAACGCGGTCGAGGGCGGATATTTGATTCACGCGCTGGCGTATTTCAAATTGGCGCGTGATGCGCGAGTAGTACGCGCGGCAAAGGCATTGGTGCAAGCAAAAGGTTTGAATGCGGAATGGTCGCGGCTCTGGGCGTGGCGCGAGCTTGGAGCACAAGAATCGTTTGCGGCGGACATTGCGCTTGCGCTCGAACGCGCGTTGAATTCGTTGGACGCGCCGGAGGTGGTCTCGGGTTTTACGTTTCCACCCTTTGATTTAGACGACCCCCTATTCATCCTGCGCGTCTTGGCCGAGTACAATCGCGTACATGATTCGCGTGCGGAAAGGTTGGTTGAAATCCTGCTCAAGCAGCAGGACGAGCGCGGGTGTTTTCCGCTCGCCGAAAGTTTTCAAGACTGGCTGTTAATACAAATTGAAACACCGCGCACGGCAAGTCGGTGGGCGACGTTGAACGCGCTGCGCGTGATTGTCAAACTCGTCATGCGTCAAACGTAAAACGTCATGGACAACAATCCATGACGTTTTATGTTTGACCCTTCATTGCATTCAGGGCAGGCAGTTTTATTGATCCCACGAAAATTTTCGCACGAACGGCGGTATCTTGCTCACTGCGCCAATCGTCAGCGTGCGGTCACCGTTGAACGAATCGTACCATGCGCCCGCTTCGTCTATACCGGCGAGCATCCACATGTTGAACGCAAACAAATAGTCCGGCAGTTTCCCACCGTGCGATAATTTGCCCGTACGGAACCAGTCGTACACCGCGAGCGTGTAATCGCGGTGCAATTCATCATCCACTGCCGGAAAGCGATTGTCCTCCGCCGACTCGATTTTCCAGCCGCCTTCGCCGACAATGAAGGGCGGTACAAAACCGAGCCGTTTAAAGAAAATCGTCGCAAAGCTGCGAAAACCTAAAACGCCGTTCGGGTCCTCTTGATAATCCGGTGGGTGATTCAAGCCGTACGCGTGCGGGACGAAAACCATGCGTTTGAATAACGCCTCACCTTTCCGCGCATAGATTTCGTCAATGAATCGGCGCAGATTGTCCTCGTCGAGAAATTGAATACCGGGATAACCACCCGCGTTGTACACATCTTTTGCCGCCGCGAGTAAATTCGCAAAATAGAGGTTCATGTCCTCCGGTTTGTCATCCCATTCGACCGGCAATTCCGGTTCGTTATAGAGCTGCATGTACGGGGGCAGTCCGTACTTTGTGATAATCTCGATGTCGCGTCCCCAACTCGAATACCGTTGATACGGGCGCAGCGTCTTGCGCCACAAAACATAAATGCCCGCTTCGCCAAATTTGCGCGCGGCAATTTCGAGATGGTTTTCGTCCGTGTACACCACCGTCGCCCATTTCAAATGCAGCGCCTTCATGCGCGCGATTTGTTTGTCCAGTTCCGCTTCGTCGTAATAACCACCCGCGACAAAGTGAATGCCCAAGCCATTGTCGTCGGGAGGACGCGGATAGTCTTGCAATTCGAGCGGTTCGAGATCGTCGCGCAGCGGCAGGCGCGGCGGCGTTGTCGGCGACGGCGTGACGGTCGCGGTTTGTGTGACGGTGATTGTCGCCGTCACGGTTGTGGTCGCAGTGACTGTTTGGGTAGGCGTAAGCGTTACACCGGGCAATGGCGTTCGCGTAAAAAACGGCGGTTCGTCGTCCTCCACCAGCGCGGGCTTGATACTTGCCAACGCGGGCGAAGCCGGAGCGGCGCTGACCTCAGCGCGCGACGCTTGCGACGCGCAGCCGAAAATAGTCAACGCAGTGAAAATGAGGAGCAGAGTTGTTAACTTTCGTTTGAGCATGTACATCCTATCCGCTGCGGAGCGGCATGAGACCTTTGGATTATAGACGATTTGGGGAATGTCACAATTTCAGTACTCTACGCCAAACCTCTGGTGATTACATGTTTTCAAAAACCTGTGAGGTCTCGGAGACCTCACAGGTTTTTGAAAACAAGCTATTCTACGCGACGTGGGCAATCACCACCAAACCTTCATTGACCGCGCGTTTTTCGTGTGGTACAATCCGCTCCAATTGTGCACCTCGCCATTCTTTCCGATATTCACGGCAACCTGACTGCGCTCGACGCGGTCCTGCGCAGCATTGAAACGCGCGGTCCCTTTAACCATGTCGTCGTAGCAGGCGATCTCGCTTGGGGCGGACCTTGGCCGCGTCAGGTCATCGAGCGCTTGATTGAAATTAACGCGTTGGGCGTCATGGGCAACATGGATGCGTACATGCTCAGCGCCAGCTCCCCAATTCCCACGCGTGAAGAAACGCTTTTTGGTCGCGAGCATCCTGTGACACAATGGATGTGTGCGCAGTTGACGGACGAAACGCGAAACTATCTCGCCCAGTTGCCATTTGCGCGCCGCTTTGAACCCGACCCGCCCGCGCGTTTGCTTATCGTCCACGCCAATGTCCACAATTTGGACGACTCGATTTATCCCGATGCGCCGGATGCCGAAATTCGTCCGCTCATTCAAGGCGCAGAGGCGGACGTGATTGCGTACGGACACGTTCACGTCAACGGGCAGCGTCAACTCGACCAGACCCTTTTGGTCAATGTATCGAGCGTGGGCATTCCCACCGACGGCGACACGCGCGCCGCGTGGGACGAATTCGAGTGGGATGCAGCGCACCACCGTTGGAACATCACTGTGCATCGCGTCGCGTACGATGTCGAATCGGTCGTACGTGAGTTGTATGCCGTCCATCGTCCCGAGCCAGAGAAATGGATCAAACGCCTGCGCACTGCGCGCTGGGAATGAATTATCCCCGCGAACATTTCAAGGATCCCAAACACAATGCAACCACCAACTTTTCTCGACGTTCTGCAAGCCAAACGAAATATTGCGCGCCATTTGCCGCGCACGCCGTTGTTTAATTATCCCGCGCTCGATCAGGCGACCGGGTTGAACTTGTACGTCAAGCACGAAAATTATCAGCCCATTGGCGCGTTCAAAGTACGCGGCGGCATCAACCTGATTTCACAATTGTCGGCAGATGAAAAAACGCGCGGTGTCATTACGGCGTCCACCGGCAACCACGGACAATCCATCGCGTACGCGGCGCACCTGTTTAACGTTCCGGCGACGATTGTAGTTCCCGAAAACGCGAACGAGGTCAAGGTGAATGCGATGCGCGCGCTCGGCGCAGACATCGTGTTTCACGGTCCCGATTTCGATGCGGCGCGCGAACACTGCGAAGCGTTGGCGCAAGCAAGACAGTTACGTTATGTGCACGCGGGCAACGAACCGCTTTTGATTGCGGGCGTCGGCACGTACACACTGGAAATTCTTCAAGATGCGCCCGATGTGGACGTAATCATTGTGCCCATCGGCGGCGGCAGCGGCGCAGCGGGCGTTTGTATCACGGCGAAAGCCGTTACCACGAACATTCGCGTGATTGGCGTGCAAGCGGCGCAAGCGCCCGCCGCGTACAAATCGTGGCAAGCACACGCCATGTTGGAAGCGCCGAACACCACGTTCGCCGAAGGACTCGCCACGCGCACCGCGTTCGCGCTGCCGCAAAAAATTTTGTGGGACTTGCTGGACGATTTCGTTCTGGTGAGTGAAGACGCGATGCGCGGCGCGATTGTGTTGTATCTGCAAAAAGCCAAAACGCTGGCGGAAGCCGCGGGCGCGGCGCCGCTCGCCGCCGCAATGCAAATGCAAGAACAGTTGCGTGGCAAAAAGGTCGCGTTAATTTTGAGCGGTGGGAACATTACCCCGGAACAATTGCGTCGCGTTTTAACCCCGCCATGAAAACGCACTCGCTGCGCGCAGGCGACCGCGTTGCCATGCGCAAATTGAAATATCGCGGCGAAAATAATTTGTGGACGACGTGGCGCTGGCACGAAACGGTCTGGCACGCGGCGGATGATTTTTTCGTCACTTTTGAAGAGCCGGGCATACCCTTCCTGCGCGCCGACGAAACCTGGCACGCGACCCGTTATGCGTTTTTCTATGTCTTTCCGCGCGCGTCGTTCAACCTGCTCGAACTCTATACCAACAACGCCGCGCGCACGTTCGAGGGATGGTATTTGAACATCAACACTCCACCACAGCGCACGGCGGACGAATTCGCGTGGATTGATCTCGATTTGGACTTGTGGCTGTATCCCGACTTGTCGTACGAGATTTTGGACGAGGACGAATTTCACGAGAACGCGGCGCGCTACCATTACACGTCCGAGATGCACCGGATCGTCGCGGAAACGCTGGCGCATTTGTTGGACCGCATCCGGCGCGTCGAACTTCCGTTTCGGCGCAACGTGACACAACTCGGTCCTGAAATCGAATTTCTGGCTACATATTTCAACGCACTGCCGCCAAAGCTCCAGTCTCCAATCTCTAATCGCTATGCTTCCTGAACTCAAGAAACTGGGCATTGTCGCCGGACAAAAAATCTTGGTGCATCGCGCGCCCAAAGCATTCACGCAAGAGCTGCGCGATCAAGTCCCGCCGGAAACACGCGTTGCTACACGCCACACGACGCGCACTCGCTACAACATGATTTTTCATTTCGCCGCGCCGGATGAAAATTTCGATGTGCTTTTCCAAGACTTGCAGCACGCGCTCGAAGCGAACGGCGCATTGTGGGTCATCATCCCTAATCAAAAAGCAGCAAAACGTCTGGGCGTGCAGTACGATTGGAATACCATGCTTGCCTCTGCACTCAAGACTACCCTCGTAGACAACAAGACGCTATCGTTTTCACCAGACGAGTACGGCACGCGCTTTGTGATACCGAAGGAACATAGGAATGCAAGCGGACAGGAGACAAGTAGACAGGGAGACAAGTAGATGGCTAGACAAGTAGACAGGTAAGGTTTGCTTGTTTACCTATTTCCCTGTTTACATACTTACCTCTTTATCTGTTTCCCTGTCTACTTTTTACGCTCTTGCGAATTTTTGTGACGGGCGCGACCGGCGTCTTGGGACAACCGACAGTGCGTTTATTGATTGCGCGCGGGCATCACGTGACGGCGTTGGCGCGCAATGAGGAACGCGCGCAGCTCGTACGCGAATTGGGCGCGACCCCGCGCGTGGGCGATTTGTTTGATGCACAATTCGTGCGCGACGCAATCAACGGCGCGGATTGCGTCATGCACCTCGCCACCGCCATCCCCAAAAAGGTATCGCCAGCCGCGAGCGATTGGGCAATGAACGACCGCCTCCGCGCCGAAGGCACGCGCAATCTTTTGCACGCGGTCCAAAAACGTTCCCTGCACTCTTTTGTCGTGCAAAGCGTCGCGTTTTTGTATGGCGACACACACGGCGAATGGAAACGCGAAGACGATCCGCTGCCGCGCAAGCTGCCGCGCAATCTGAAATCCGCCGCCGAAATGGAGCAACACGCGTTGGTGGAATACAAGGTCAACGAAACCCCGGTCGTAATTTTGCGCGGCGCGCTGTTTTACGGACCGACCACGCACAGCACACGCGCCATGCTCGACGCGATTCGACATCGTCATCTGCCCATCATCGGCTCGGGCAATCAGTACTGGCATTGGGTGTATGTGGACGACATGGCGCGCGCGTGCGTGATTGCGGCAGAGCATCCCGCCCCCGGCGAAATTTTCAACGTCGCCGACGATTGGGCATTTCACGCGCGCGACGGTTTGAATTACATTGCCGCGCAATTGAATGCGCCCGCGCCGTTCCGCATGAGCTTTCTGCTCGCGCGTATCCTCGGCGGCAGTGCTGCCACATTTTTCGCACAAAGCGCGCGGTATCGCACCGACAAAATCAAAAAAATGTTGGGCTGGGCGCCCAAATATCCGACGTACCGCGAGGGAATGGCAGAGATTTTGCGGATGGTGGGAAAACGGTAATGTGAGTGCGATAGTGCAATCGTGCGATAGTGCGATAGTGCGATAGGCGCGAAACGTAGTAACGAATTTATTCGTTTGGGAAGCGCGAAACGTGAAAGCGAGTGCGATAGTGGTGGAGAGATGGAGAGAGCGAGTGATAGAGAGAGCGAGTGATAGAGAGAGCGAGTGATTTTCGATTTGCTATCGGCTATTCGTGATACACGATTTGCAATACGCGATACGCGATAGGCGTAAACGCGAGTTCTGAAACCTGAGACTTGGAACCTGAGACTTGAGACTTGACCGATGCTTCAAAAGACGACGACTCCATTTGTCAAGATAGACCATCCGCCTTCGCGTCTGGCGCAAATCATCGTCGGGGCGAGCGGCGTATTATTTGTACTCGTCGCGCTCGCGTTGCTGTTCGTGCCGCGTTGGTTTTTTGAAAATGTCGGATTTTTCCCGCCATACAATCGCCACTATGAAGGCGACCTGGGCGCGTTTTTGTTTGCCATCGGCGCAGGGTTGGTGTATGCCGCGCGCAATCCGGCAAAATATCGTCTGCTTATCGCCGTCGCCGCCGTCGGCAGCGCGCTGCACGTGTTGAATCACGTATTCGACGGTATCGCATCTTCGTATTCCCTCACGCACTGGCTCACCGACACTGCGCCGTTGGTCATCGCCGCATTGTTGTTGATTGTCGCGTGGAGACAAAGCAAAGGATGATGCAGTCGCAAGCGATTGCCGATGAAGGCAGAAGGATGAATCCAAGCGGATTCGTTCTTCATCCTTCATCCCTCATCCTTCATCCTTCCATGATTTTCTTGGGCACGCAGGGTTGGTCATACAAGAGTTGGGAAGGTGTGTTTTATCCGCAGGGCACACCGTCGAATCGGTACCTCGCGGACTATGCGACGAAATTCAAGGCGATAGAAATTGACTCGTCGTTTTACAGCACACCGCGTTTATCCAACATTGAAAAGTGGGATAACGACACGCCCGCCGATTTTCGTTTTGCCGCAAAATTCCCAAAACAAATCACGCACGAAAAAATGTTGGACGACGTTGCGCGAGAAACCGCGTTCTTTCTCGACACGCTGAGCAAATTCGGCGCAAAACTGGGACCACTGTGTTTGCAATTTGCGTACGAGTTTTCGCCGGATAAGCGCGACTTGCTCGACGAATATCTCGCCTCGCTGCCCTCGCGTTCTCCAACCGACGAACCGCTTCGCTACGCGGTCGAAGTACGCCATCGCGGTTGGTTCAAGGATTGGTTCTTTGAACTGTTGAAAAAGCATCGCGCCGCGCTGGTGTTGGTAGACCGCGTGACGATGCCCAAACTTGACATTGCCACGACCGATTTCACGTACATTCGTTGGCTCGGCAATCGCAAGGACGTGCCCGACGACGCATACACGCACGTGCGCATTCACCGCGACAAGGAATTGGACGAATGGGCAGACACGATTGCCGAATTGCACGAACGCGACGTGGACGTGTGGGCTTTTGCCAACAACCACTACATGGGTCATTCGCCCGCGACGCTGCGCGAGATTCAGGCGCGGTTGAAAGAGCGAGGCGTGATAGAGTGATGGAGCGATGGAGCGATGGAGTGATTTCTCTCTATCTCTCCCTCTCTCTATCTTTGATTTCTGTGACCAACAACGATTTACCCGAAGCATTCCAACGCTTGCGCGCGGCGGCGAAACAGTGGGTCGTACCGATGGTGTACGCGATGAAGCAAAAGGGCGCGACGGCGTACGAAATCTTGATTGCGTCGCTGTTGAGCGCACGCACGCTCGACACGACGACAATGGTCGTGTATCCCGAATTGTTCAAACTCGCCGATACCCCACAAAAAATGGTAAAGTTGTCAGAGCCAGAAATCGAGCATGTGATTCGTCGCGTCGCGTTCAGCCGCGCCAAAGCGAAACAAATTCAAGCATTGTCGCAAATTTTGTTGGGAAAATATGACGGGCGCGTGCCCGCAACGATTCAAGAATTGGACGAGCTGCCGGGCGTGGGACGCAAAATTGCCAATCTCACCGTGACGATGGCGTTTGACCAGCCGGGCATTACGGTGGATACGCACGTGCATCGCATCGTCAACCGTTGGGGCTATGTGCGGACGAAAACGCCGGACCAAACGGAATTGGCGCTGCGTGAGCAATTGCCCGCACAGTACTGGATCGAAATCAATGGACTGCTGATTCCATTGGGACAAAATATCTGTCGCCCGACCGGTCCGAAATGTTCGGTCTGTCCGATTAACGAATTTTGTGATAAGGTGGGAGTGGGCAAGAGCAGATAGCAAATGGCAAATCGCCTCACCTAGCGCGAATTCCGAATTGATTGGTGGTGTCAGCGTAGGGGCGACGGCTTGTCCTCGCCCATTCCAGTTGGGCAACCACAAGGGATTGCCCCTACCATCCCACAAACGAATCAGGAATTCGCTCTAGCGCGAATTCCGAATTGATTCGAGGGACGTGTTAAAGCGCAAGTTGTTCCGATGCAGTTGCACTGCATCGGCTGCGCGTTGGGCTGGCGGCAGTCCAACGCTGGATGAGCTCGGGATAAACAATGAAAAAACATGTACACCTTTTGGTGCTCCTTTGCGCGTGCATAATTCTGTGTACCGGATGCGGCATTCTCCCGACCCCCACGCCGACACCCACCGCCACGCCGCTGCCCACTGACACGCCGACGCAAGTCCCGACAAATACGGCGACGCCGCGTCCCTCGGCAACGGCGAACGCCAACGCGCTGCCGCCCGCAATCAGTTTCGCGTTGAACAAGACGCAAGGCGCGCGCGCGATGAATTTTGATTTTGCGACGAGCATCACGGCGCTCCAAGACGGCAAAACAACGCAGCTGCCCGGTTTCGCGCTCAAAGGACAGGACAGCACGTTGAATCGGCACGTCACGGTCAGCGGCACGACGAGCGACACGAATGAATTTATTACGTACGAAGTCATCGTGTTCGGCGACGCGGTGTACGTGAAAGGATTGACGGGGATTCCCGGCATTGATCCCCAATTGTGGTATGCCTTGCCTGCCGAGATACAAGCGAGCGTGCGCCGCTTGCCCACCGCGCGCGCGCTGGTTGCGAGCTTCAGCGCCGAAGATTTCGGACAAGCCAAATTTCAAGCGGCGGGACCCGAAACCATTGACGGCGAGAAATGCACCGCATGGTCCGCGCAAGATGCAGCGAGCATTCAAAAGATCATCGGCGTCACGGAAGCCAGCGAGTTGAAAAAGCAAATGGGCGAGATTGATTCGAGTGAATTAAAGGTTTGGACGTGTGCGGACGGATACATTCACCGCATCAAAGGTCTGGTCAAAGGGCACAGCACGCAAAATCCGGCAAACGGCGTGACCATCACACTGTCTTTCGAGATGAGCCAATTCGACGCCGCGCTGGATATCGAGCCGCCCGCCGACGCGAAACCCTTCCGACCGCAAGCAGCGCCGGTCACGGCATCCCCGAAAGCATCCGCGAGTGGGACACCGACACAACAAAAAACGCCAACAGCCCAGAGTCCAACAACATCGGCAAGCGTGACTCCTTCTCCTACACCAAAATCATAACGATAAAAAAAATCGAGCGCAGAAAGTCTGCGCTCGATTTTTTGCTACACGCTCTCCACGTCCGTCCGAATCTCCCCCCCCCCTTCATCGCTCGCGCTCAACACACCAAATTTTTTCTGCGTCCCGAATTCGTCTTCCTGATTCGCGACAATTGCATCCGCTGTATCCGTCGGCACGTCGCCCGGCGTCGGACCTTCCACCCAGTAATCGGTGTCCGACGCAAATTCCTTTTTCCATACGGGCAGAATCACTTTCAGGCGTTCGATGGCGTAACGGCACGCGGCAAATGCTTCCGCGCGATGCGGCGCGGACGCGGCGATGATGACAGACGCTGCTCCGATTTCCATTCTGCCTGTACGGTGCGCGATGGCGAGGCGCACGTCGCTCCAACGCGCCTGCACCTCCGCGCCGATTTGCGCGAGCATCCGTTCGGCGAGTTCGGGATACGCTTCGTACTCCAGGTATTTCACTGCTTTGTCATGCGCGTTATCACGCACAACGCCGAGAAAAACCGCGATGCCGCCCGCACCGGGATGCGCCACGCGTGCCACCAGCGCGTCGAGGGAGAGGGGCTGGGCAGTGACCAAATAATCGCGCGTGATTGTAGGGAACGAACGCCGTTTCGTTCCCTGCGCGGGTTTCGTTCCCTTGCGCGGGGCAGGAACGCTGCGGCGAGCGTTCCCTACGCGCGCGTTCCCTACACGCGCGCGCGGTTCTCCCTTCCTTGCCCTCTTTGCCCTCTTTGCCCTCTTTCCCTCAGTTCCCTTCTTCCCCGCCCCCCCACTCACCGGAGGCAAAAAACCAATCTCTTCGCCGCCGTTCAAAACGGTTTCCGGTTTGGCGAGACGTTGATTCACCGCGAACGCGGCGCGTATATTTGCCACGCGCGGATTTTTCGCTTGCGCCGTATATTGATTCCACAATTCCTGAACTGTGATGCCCGGTTCGATCTCGCGCCAATCTTCTTTCAGCCCGACGTACTCGCGAAAGATGGCAAAGAATTTGACGTGAACTTGGCGTGTATCGCTCATAGAATAGAGGTAAACAGGGAAACAGGTAGACAGGTAGACAGGAAACCTGTTTACTTGTTTCCCTGTTTACTTGTTTCCCTGTTTACTTGTTTCCCTGTTTACTTGTTTACCTGCTTTCCACTGACTGCTCACTGCTTACTGATAACTGATCACTGACAACTGATGACTGATGACTGACAACTGATGACTGATGACTGATGACTGATGACTGATGACTGACAACTGATGACTGATCACTGCTCCCCGGCAGCGGTTCGAATAACTTGGTCAACACGTAACGCAAGACCAGCCGTCCGGTGGCAATGATGGGCGCGGCGAGAAAGATGCCCAACACTCCCGCCAGCCCTGCGCCGACCACCGTGCCAATCAATATGACGACCGGCGGTAAATCCACACTGGCGCCTAGAACGTTGGGCACGATGAGATGATTCTCCAACTGTTGGATGCCAAAATACGTCAGCATTACGATCAAGGCAAAAATCAGCGGGTCAATCTGCCAATTCGTCGAACCTTGAAAGAGCGCGATAAACACCGCCGGAATCATGGCGATGATCGGACCGATGGTCGGCACCACTTCGAGGATGCCCGCGAGAATGCCGAGCAGCAGCGCGCTGCGCACGCCCAAGATCGTCAGCGCGAGCGTCGTGACAATGCCGATGATGAGGGCGAGCAGCACCTGTCCGCGCAAAAAGCCCGACCAGACCTTATCCAATTCGCGCGCGATACGTTCAAAATCCACCCGGTATGCCTCCGGCACCGCATCCTTGATGCGCCGTATGAATGTGTCCCCGTCTTTCAAGAGATAAAACGAAATCACCAGCACGAGGAACACATTCAGCAGCGACGAAGCCGCGCCCGCGACAAAACGCGGGGATTGTTCGGCGAGCGTACGCGCTTCCTGACGCAGCTGCTGCGCGACCGCTAGCGGATCCATTCCGGCGGTCCAATTTGCAAGCAAAGGCAGCTGCTGCGACAAATCCAGCATGCGTTTGACCAGCGCATCAAAATCATTAAACAGCCCAGAGACTTGACGCGCGACGTTCGGCGTGACGAGAATCGAAAGCTCGATCAAACTGGCAATGAGCACGAGATAGACGACGGCGCACACCGCGAGACGCGGCGCCTTGAAACGACGTACCAGCAGGCCGACAATGGGATTGAGCAGATAGGCGACGAGGAGGGCAAGGATGAGGATCGGAAGCGTCTCGCGAATAAAATAACTAAAGATGGCGCCAGCCACGACGAGTCCAATCACGACCCAGCGGCGGAGATCGTACGACCAGCGATGGGACGGTATGGGCAAGGGCGAAGGTTTCTCGGACATAGTGGAATACAAGTAAACAGGGAAACAGGTAGACAAGAAACCTATTTCCTTGTTTCCTTGTTTCCTTGTTTACCTATCACGATTCATTGGTCTCTCGCAGCTGCGCCAGCTGTCGTTCTTCACGGCGCTGCGCGATGATAGAGGCGATAACCGAGACGACGAGCACGAATGCAATCACGCCAAGCGACACCTGAATCGGGATGTGCACGTTCACAATGCCGATCAGCATTTTCACGCCGATAAAACCGAGGATAAAGGAAAGCCCGGTTTTGAGATAACGGAAACTGCCCATGACCCCGGCGAGCAAAAAGTACAACGCGCGCAGCCCGAGAATGGCAAACACGTTAGACGTGAATACAATGAACGGATCGGTCGTAATCGCAAAAATCGCAGGGATAGAATCGAGCGCAAAAACAACGTCCGTCGTTTCCACCACGATCAGCACAATCAACAGCGGCGTCGCCATCAATACGCCGTCAATGCGCGCGAGAAATTTCTCTTGATGAAAAAAGGGCGTGACCGGCATGATCCGGCGAAAGAGATTGACGATGGGATTTTTTTCGGGATGCACGCCTTCGTCGGACTGAGTGCCCAAGCGATACGCCGTGAACACCAAGAACGCGCCGAAAACATAAATGATCCATTCAAAGCGCTCGATCAGCGCTGCGCCGAGAAAAATCAGTGAGCCGCGCAGAACCAACGCGCCGAGAATGCCGAGAAACAAGACCCGATGCTGATATTTTGGCGGCACTTGGAAATATGCAAAGATGACGACGAATACAAAGATGTTGTCAACGGACAGCGCCTTTTCAATCAGATAGCCGGTGAAAAACTCTAGCCCCTTGTCAAGCCCGCGCTCGTAAAATACAAACGTATTGAACGTCAATGAAATCGCGATCCAAAACATGCTCGTCCAAAAGGCTTCTTTGGTTTTGATCTCGTGCGGATTGCGATGGATGACGAACAAATCCAGCGCGAGCAATCCGGCAATCACCGCGCTGAAAACGATCCACAATACACTAGTCGAAAGCATTTACCTCACTCCGGCGGAAAGCGGAACTGCCGATCGAATCCATTCTTGGTAGATCCAATTTGTCATGCTGAACAGCCCTTCGATTCCTCAGGGTAAACTCAGCATCTGATTCTTGGTTCGGCAGAGGTAGCTTTCCTTACGACAGGTCAAAAGATACGTTACTGGTGATAACCTCAGATAGTTATAACATAGACATCACCAGCTATGCCACAGCTGTCATTTTACCTATCCGAAACAGAATTGCAATAGTCTTTTTTCCAAAAAAAACTGCGCCCCGTTCATAAGGCGAAGGGGGCGCAGAGAGGTCGCTCTAATTGCGACGCGGAGGGCCGTCTCGTCGCGGGCGATCCGAACCGCCGCGGTCCGAATACCCGGGACGTCCGCCGCCGCGACTGCCGCCGCCGCGACCGCCAAAGCTACCGCGGTCACTATCGCGGCGCGGACCCCGTGAACCACCACGTTCGCCGCCGCCCAGTTTGGGATCGGCTTCGCGCGCTTGTTCCACCGTCCATCCTTCCAACACCGCGCGCCGTGACAAACGTATCTTGCCTTGCGCGTCAATGTCGGTAATCATCACCATCACGTCGTCGCCTTCTTTGACCACATCCCGCGCGTCTCTGACTTGATAATCGGCAAGCTGTGAGATGTGCACCAGCCCATCCAAGCCGGGCGCGATTTCGACAAATACACCGAAATCGGTCAACCGCGCGACTTTGCCCGTATAGATCGAGCCAAGTTTCGGCGATTCGGTCATGGCGCGAATGCGTTCCATCACACTCGCCGTGCCTTCGCCGTTCACACCGGCGATAAAGACGGTACCGTCTTCTTCCACATCAATTTTGACTTCGTACTCTTCTTGCAGCCCGCGAATCGTTTTGCCGCCGGGCCCGATGAGCGCGCCAATTTTTTCAGGATCAATCTTGATCGTCTGAATGCGCGGCGCGTACTGCGAAAGTTCTGCGCGCGGCGCCGCAATCGTATCCGTAATCACCTTCAAGATTTGCATGCGCGCTTCGCGTGCTTGCGCCAGCGCTTGTTTCAGAATGGCGGGCGAGATGCCTTGCAATTTCAAATCGAGCTGCAGCGCGGTGATGCCCATGCTCGTGCCCGCGACTTTGAAATCCATGTCGCCGAGTCCGTCTTCCATGCCGAGAATGTCGGTGAGAATCGCGTAACGCTCGCCTTCGGTGATGAGTCCCATCGCGATTCCGGCAACCGGCGCGCTGATGGGCACGCCCGCGTCCATCAACGCCAACGTCGAACCGCACACGCTTGCCATCGAAGTCGAACCGTTCGACGACATGACTTCGGACACGAGACGTATCGTGTACGGAAATTCTTGTTCGGTGGGTATCACTGCGCTGAGCGCACGTTCCGCCAGCGCACCGTGTCCAATTTCGCGGCGACCGGGTCCGCGCATCGGGCGCGTTTCGCCGACCGAGTACGGTGGAAAGTTGTAATGGTGCAGATAGCGTTTTGATTCTTCGGGTTCGAGGGTGTCAATTTTTTGTTCTTCGCTCGGCATGCCCAGCGTCGCAATCGTCAACACCTGCGTTTCACCGCGTTGGAACAAACCACTGCCATGGGCGCGCGGCAGCAGACTGACCTGTCCCGACAATGGGCGCACGGTTTTCGTATCGCGTCCGTCCACGCGCTTGTTTTCGTTGAGAATCATCGCGCGCACTTGATTTTTCACTTCGGCGTCCACCGCCGACGCGACGTCGGCAGGCGGATAACGGTCGCCGGCTTCAAATTGGATTTCTTGCGTCACCGCGTCGAGCGCGCCGCCGCGTTCCGATTTGCCATAGCCGCTGTTGAGAATGTTATTGATCTGCGGCGCGATTTTGTCGTGCACGAAATGTTTGACTTCGTCGCTGACGGTGAACAGCGGCACGGTCGTTTTCGCTTTGCCGATTTCCGCGCGCATTTTTTCTTGCAAATCGAGGATGGGTTGAAACGCTTGATGCCCGGCGTAAATCGCTTCGAGCATCAATTCTTCGGTGACTTCGCTCGCGCCGGCTTCGATCATGATGACCGCATCGCGCGTCCCGGCGAGGCGCAAGTCGAGAATGGATTGTTCCATCTGCGATGCGGTGGGATTCATCACAAAGCGCCCGTCAATGTAACCGACGCGCACCGCGCCCACCGGACCTTGAAACGGAATATCGCTGATGGTCAGCGCGGCGGACGCGCCGATGATAGACATGATGTCAATGAAATGCTCCTGGTCTGCCGACAACGCAGTCATGACAATTTGCACATCATTGCGCATGCCTTTGGGAAACAGCGGGCGAATGGGGCGATCCGTCAAGCGACAAATCAGAATCGCGTTTTCGGACGCTCTGCCTTCGCGTTTGAAAAACGAACCGGGGATTTTGCCCGCCGCGTAGAGCCGTTCTTCGTAATCCACCGTGAGCGGAAAAAAGTCCGTGCCTTCGCGCGGTTTGGTCGCCATCGTCGCGGTAGACAGAATGATCGTGTCACCCTGCCGCACCGTGACCGCGCCGTTCGCTTGAAACGCAAGCCGACCGGCTTCGATGGTGATGGTTTCACTACCGACTTCGGTCGTGTAGGTATAAGTTTGATTGGACATAAAAAAACTCCGAGGGGCAGTGACCAGTAATCAGTGACCAGTGACCAGTGACTGATAACTGATGACTGATAACTGATTACTGATTACTGATGACTGTAATCTGCCCGCCGGAGGTCAGGAGCTGGAAGTTGGAGATTAGAGATCGGAGATTGGGAGCTAGAAGCTGGAGATTAACAATTAGAGACTAGAGATTAGAGATTGGAAGAAGACCTACTTCCAATTTCCAATTTCTAATTTCCAATTTCTAATTTCCAATTTCTAATTTCCAATTTCTAACATCCAATTCCCAATTCCTGCGCCTCGCGTCGGGCGAATCGTAAAAGGTTGGCGGAAATGCTCGCTGCGTTTTGTGGCGCAATTTCCGCGGCAGCGTCTTTTGCTGCCAAAAACAAACGAGTAGATGCGCTTGATACGCCATCTACTCGTTTGACGTTCACTTATTTGCGCAAGCCCAATTGCTCGACAATTTTTTTGTAGCGGATCGCGTCTTTTTTCGAGAGATACGTCAGGTGACGGCGGCGCTCGCCGACCATCTTGAGCAAGCCGCGACGCGAATGATTGTCGTGTTTGTGCCCTTTGAGATGTTCGACCAATTGGTTGATACGCGTCGTTAACAAGGCAATTTGCACTTCGGGCGAGCCCGTATCGCTGGAATGAATGTGATACCGACCCATGATGGCTGTTTTTTCAGCCTTTTTGAGCGACATTCCCTGCTCCTCTATAAGAACGACGGCAAACGCGCTTTCACTGGTGACACTACGCGTTGCCGTCTCGTGTTCCTGAATGTGGCAGGATTATAGCACGCTCGCGGTTTTTGGCAAAATTTAACGGTGCTACTGCGTTGGATAACCTGCCGGAACGCTCGCTAAATCAATGTCGTACTCCCACACCGGACCATATTGTCCGGGCCACGCCGCGTCGCCCGAACTTGGATAGTCTCTCGGACCAAGCACGTATGGGCGCGCGAGATAAATATACTCGTCATAGTTGGAAAAAGCCGCTGGCACGTCACTCAGCATCAGTTCTTCGGCTTGTTGGTACAATTTGATTGCTTCTTCAAAATTGGTCGTCGCGTCCGCCTGCGCCAGAATTTCGTCGAGTTTCAAATTGCAGTACCCATAGTTGCGACTGAACGAACCACAGACCCAGTACGTACTGAGCCAGTTTTGCGGATGTGGAAAGTCTTGCGCCCAACCTTGCCGCGAGATTTGTGGATTTGTTTTCACGTCCTTGGTAAGGGCAGAAAACACGGTGGCTTCGATGGGATCGAGCGTCACGGGACAACCAAACACACGCACAAAGTTCCCCGCGATGAATTGACTGCGCGCATGATTGATGGGCGTGGAGGGATATGTCAGTTTCATTTCGCCCAGTTTCTTGCAGTCCACTTTGGGATTATCCGGCGTACTATCTACGGCGGCATATCCATTGTCAACCAGTGTTTTCACGGCTGCCACCGGGTCGGTCCCGGGAACGCCGGGTTGATTGGGCTGCGCGCCGGGAACGCCGGGTGGAATCCAACGCGTATACGGCTTGCCAATGCCTTGCAGTACATCGCGGACAAATCCTTCCCGGTCAAACGCTTGCGAAAATGCAATGCGGACGTTCTTGTCGTCAAAAGGACGACGAGAATTGTTGAATGCAATGGCACGCGTGACGGCGGCAGGATAGCGCAAAAGATCATTTTTGAGTTGGGCATCCCTTTCAACCTGCCCCACCTGTTCGGGAGCAAGATTGGCGTTAATGTCCAATTCGCCTTTTTGATACGCCTGCAATGTGACCTGATTGTCCGGGTTATAATACGTTTCAATCCGGTCCAATTTCGGTTTGCCCTGCCAATAGAGTGGGTTCGCCGCGTAAGTGATTTTGTTGCCTTCGCTAATCGTCGAGACAACAAAAGGTCCATTCCCAACATGGTTTTCCGGTTTTGTCCACCAGGTATCGGGATCGCTGGTCACGGCGTGTTGATCTACGGGATACGTCAACCACATCGTGGCAATATATAACCAGTACGCGGCGGGTTTGTCGAGCGTCACCACAAGCACCTGAGGACTCGGAACGGTCACGCCATAATTCTTGAACAATTCTTCTACTTGCGCATCAGTCAAGGTCGCTGGGTCTTGCGTCGCAAGTTGGTCCAAGTCACGCGCGCCTTTGATGTCATACAAAATTGCGGTGTACTGTTTTCCCTTTACACGCGGGTCCACCGCGCGCCGCAGAGCATACGCGTAATCTTCCGCCAGAATTGGCGTACCCTCCGATCGTTTCAAACCGTCGCGAATATGGAAGGTAATTTGTGTTCCATCCGGCGATACTCCCCACCTGTCGGCGCCGCCGGGTTGAATGTTGCCTTGATGGTCAAGTTTGAGCAAACCATCGTAGAGAAACTGGAGCACATCCACTTCATTTGCAAACGAAGCTTTTTGTGGATCAAGCATATCCGGATATGCACCACGTCCAATGCGCAGTACTTTGGGACCCGAAGCCGGATGAGTATTGGGCTGAGGCGTGGGTTTTACAGCTGCAACTGTCGACGGTACCGATGTGGCTTGTTGCTGTGACGCAGCAGTGACTGGAAGCTTCGTGGGCAGAGGTAAACTCTCGGTCGGAGCCGGTGCGGGAGCAGAACCCCCACATCCTAACACCATTCCCACAAACAAGAGAGCGAATGCAAGTCCGATGAACCGTAGAGTAGGATGAGCAATTGATTTGATCACGGGGGAAACTCCTTCTGAATTCTTGGAGCGCCAAAGGCGACAGCGCAAATCTACCTCAGCACTCATTCGCAATCAAGACGCGCACACTAAACACAAAAAGCCCCCTGTCCAACCGAGGGGGCTTACTCAAGTCAATTGCGCTTACGAGCGTCCCTTCATCATCGGGTCGAGCGCGTCGCGCAGACCGTCACCGATAAACGTGAACGCGAGCATGATGACCGCGATGCAAATGGCAGGCGGAATCAGAATCCAGATTTGAGCTTGGAGGGCAACTCTTCCGTCAAGCAACAATGTGCCCCAACTCGTCGGAAAGACGGCATTGGGGTCCGTGGTCGGGCGGATGCCAATGCCCAGGAATCCCAAGATCGCTTCCGCCAAAATCGCGGCGGGGACGATGAACGCCGCGGCGACGATGATAGGTGCGAGCGAGTTGGGTAGAATGTGACGCAGCATGATGCGCCCGTTGCTGGAACCGATACTGCGCGCCGCTTCTACATAATCGCGTTCCTTGACCGCCAACACCTGTCCGCGCATCAGGCGCGCCACCGTAACCCACGTGACCAGCGCCAGCGCGACAAAGAGCAGCACAAAGCCATTGAGCAACTGTCCGATCCACGTATCGCGCAGCGCGGTGATCATGATGATAAAGAACAAGATGTCGGGGAACGCATATACGATATCGGTAAGGCGCATGAGGACATTATCCGTACGACCGCCAAAATATCCGGCAGCCATACCGACCGTCATGCCAATGAGGAGAATAACCCCCAGGGGAATGAAACCCACCGCCAACGAGGTGCGCGCGCCAAAAATTACACGGGACAAAACATCACGTCCAATCGTATCGGTGCCCAGAATAAAGCGCGAATCTCCGGTATCCCAAACCGCGCCCTTGTAGGATTCGCCGGGGAACATGTCTTGCGGGTTATGGGGCGCAAGAAACGGCGCAAAAATTGCGACGAACATAAAGAATGCGACGGTAATCATTCCAATCACCGAACCGCGATTCTTGAGCAGGCGCTTCCACGCATCCGACCACAAGCTGGCGGATTTACGCTCTGCCATTTTTTGGGGGATCGCGGTATTGATTGCCGCAGTACGGGTTGCTTCAGCCATGTTATGTTCTTCCTCCACCTACCTTGATGCGCGGATCGAGAAAGCCATAGACGATATCTACGACGAGGTTCGCGACGGCGACTAAAATCGCATAGATAATGGTCAACGCCAGAATCATGGTGTAATCGCGGCGGTTGATGGATTCGACAAAGAGCCGCCCGATGCCATTGACGCTGAACTGTGACTCGATAATAAAAGAACCGGTCACCAAACCCGCGAGGGCGGGTCCAATGAACGTGACGACCGGAATCATCGAGTTACGAATAATGTGACGGAAGACCACCAGCCGTTCGGGCAAACCCTTGGCGCGCGCGGTGCGGATGTAATCCTGCCGCATGACTTCGATGACACTGGAACGCGTCAGCCGCGCGACATAGGCGCCGGTGGGAATGGCAAGCGTAAGTGCGGGCAACATCCACGCTTGCCAGCGGTCCCAATAGTCAAACTCCAAGACGTTGATCCAGCCGAGCCACACCGCAAACACAAAAATAAAAAAGATTCCCAAGACGAAACTTGGTATCCCGTAGCCAATCGTCGCAACGAGCAGACTGGCATTATCCACTACCGTGTTCTGTTTCAAACCGGCAATCAGCCCCAAGGGGAACCCGATGACAAGCGCCATTAACATGGCAAGCACGCCGAGAAATATCGTCGTCCCAAAGCGACTTTGGTAGAACGGCTTGTTCACCGGAGCTTCGGCAATGACGTCTTGAACGCGGCGTCCGCGAAAACGATACGAGGGCCCCAAATCACCTTTGGAAAGGTTTGATAAATAATTGCCAAACTGTGTGTCGAAAAATGCTTGTGCGACTGCGATGGGATCCTTGCCGGCAGCGGATGCCTTTTGGGCTGCCTCCGGATTAATATAGAGGGGCTTGTCTAGCCCGTATGCCTTGTCCAGCGCGGCTTGCACACGCGGATCACTGGTGCGGCTGTCCGGACTTACGTCCCAGGGACCACCCGGCGTGGCATGCATGATCACAAACGTAATCAAAAGGACCGCGAAAATTGTGGGGATCATCCACAAAATGCGGCGTATCAAATAACCTGACATTTCGGCACCACCTTACGGTTGTAATTCACACCTGGAGCGGGGCGTAGAATTTCCATCCAAAAAATGTTACTTGCTGTTGTGAGTTGGCTGCTCCCCTTGCGGGGAGCAGCCATTTTCTTGTTTTTTGTCTTGCTGCCCGTTACAGCTGGCTGCCTGCGCAATTTACTGCTTGGGATAGCTGGCGGGAACTTTGGTCAGGTCAATGTCGTATGTCCAGACCGGACCCCATTCGCCTGCCCATTCGGCATCGGACGAGCTTGGATAGTCTTTCGGACCGATGACCCAGGGTGCGACGAGGTAGTTATTCTCGGCATAGTTCATGAATGCTGCGGGAACGTCGCCAATGAGAATCTCTTCGGCGGCTTGGTATTTCTTGACCGCCTCCTCAAAGTTCAGAGTTGTGTCAGCTTCCTTGAGCTGCTCATCCAACTTGGGATTGCAGTAGCCGTAGCGCTTGGAGAATGCGCCACAGACCCAGTAGACCGAGAGCCAGTTCTGTGGGTGCGGATAATCCTGAATCCAACCGCCGCGCGTGAACTGCGGCATGGTCTTGATATCTTTGGTGAGCGCAGTGGCGACGGTGGCATCCACCGGGTCGAGCGTGATTGGGCAGCCAAAGATTCTGACAAAGTTGCCCGCAAGGAATTGGTACCGTGCATGTTGAATCGGCGAAGCACCGTAGGTCATTTTCAGATCGCCGAGCTTGGCACAGTCCACCTTGGGTTTTTCAGCGGTGCTGTCGGCAGCCGCATAGCCGTTGTCCACCAAGGTTTTGACGGCTTGTGCGGGATCGTACGCCGGCACGCCGGGCTTGTCAGGTTGTGCGCCGGGGACGCCGGGCGGGATCCAACGTGTGTAAGGACCACCATTGCCCTTGGAGACGTCGCGAATCCATCCTTCGCGATCCAACCCTGCCGAGAAGGCAGCGCGAACGTTTTTGTCGTCAAAGGGCTTTTTCGCATTGTTGTACAGAATCGCAATCGAGATCGCGGCGGGATAGCGCACGAATTGCGCTTTGAGCACTGCATCCGCGTCAATCGCGGGAACCTGTTCCGCCGCGATATTTGCGTTGATGTCGAGCTCGCCGTTCTTGTATGCTTCATAGATTACGGCATTGTCGGTGTTGTAGATGAGCTCGATGCGATCGAGTTTGGCTTTGCCGCGCCAGTAATTTTCATTCGGGACGAAGACAGCTTTTTTGCCTTCTTCCAGAGACTGGATCTTGAACGGACCGTTGCCGACGTGATTTTCGGCTTTGGTCCACCAGGTGTCCGGATCCTTGTCCACCGCGCGTTTGTCGGTCGGATACGTTACCCACGTGTAGGCGATGTATTCCCAGAAACCGGTGGGTTGTTTGAACGTGACTTCGAGGTTCGAATCGTCGAGCGCTTTTACGCCGAACGCCGCCCAGAGGTCATCCAGTTTCTTTTGGTCAACTTTGCTGCAGTCGTTGCCGAGCTCGTTGCCATAGTCGTCCAATTCCTGGGCGCCCTTTACGTCGTACATGATCGAAGTGTATTGTTTACCGGGCACGCAGGGATCCACTTCGCGCTTGAGCGAATATTCGTAATCCTTTGCCGTCATGGCGGTTCCATCGGAGCGTTTGAGACCGTCACGAAGATGGAAGGTCATCTTGGTGCCATCGGTGGATTTTTCAAACTTGTCCGCAGCACCGGGTCCGATATTACCTTTGTTATCAAGCGCAAGCAGACCTTCGTAGTTGAGCTTGAGGACTTCGATCTCGATACCATACGAGGATTTTTGCGGATCGAGAACATCCGGGTATGTACCGCGACCAATGCGGAGAACCTTCGGACCTGCGGGTGCCGGTGGTTCAGTCGGCTTGGGCGCCTCAGTCGGTTTCGGCGCCTCGGTGGGCTTGGGTGCTTCCGTTGGCTTGGCGGGCGCGGCGGTCGGCTGTGCGGCTGCCGTTGGCTGCGCGGGGGCAGCGGTCGGCGGGACAGCGGTTGGCGCTGGCGGCGGAGCACACGCGATGACGATCAACGCCAATGCCGTGGCGAGGATCACAAACAACGCGAACTTTTTCATTTCCTTCTCCTCCTGCAAATATGCGGGTAGATTGTGCGGCGCGTTGCGCCGCAGAGTGGGTTCTTACGCTTTCAAGGCGTTATCTGCTGCTTCACCTCCTTTGTAAAGGGGCTAGCTCTGCGTGTCGAGCGCGTGAGGAACGACATCATTGTCGGAAATCGCAGAATCGAAAAATTCAACTTGCAAAACGATAATGGGAACAGCGGATGTTCTCATTGGCTTTGCAGCATGTTCATCCAACGCATTTCTCGGCGTGCAGCATCTCGGCTTGCAAGTTGAGGAGGACGTCTGTAGCGGGAATATAGCATAGTTCCCCGCGCGCGTCAAGCAAAATGGACTGGTGACTGGTGATTATCCACAAATGTTAAAAGGCAGTGGCAATGCAAGCGCATTGCATACTGCCGTAGGGCGACGCGCAATCCAACTGCGCTTGAACAAGATGTGGGTAACCACCACAAATGGAGCGAATACATTTCGCTGCCCTGGCTATTCTTTGCGGGCTTGACGGCTGCGCCAAAATAGTACAACGAGCGCGCCTGCGGCAAAAAAGACGCCAACGACAAGCACGCCGAGGGGCAGGATCCATGACGATCAGCGCCCAGTATTCGTCCTCGCGCAGAATCCCCGGTTCCTGGAGCGGCATCTTTTTGCTGATAAAATCAAAGAGCTCTTGTGCAGTTTCAAAGCGCTCGAGTGTGTTAGGTCCCATGATGGCCGGCGCGTCAATCGGCAGGAAACGTCACCCACGTACTGGCAATGTATTCCCAAAAGCCAATGGGAGAGTCAAGTTCCACCTGGAGTGTCTGTTGGTCTGTACAGTGAACACCATAGTTAGCATACAGGGCGCCCACTTGCTGGCGATCCATATTGTCCGGTGCTGTCGTATCGCCATAATCAAGCAGCTCTTGGGCGCCTTTAATGTCGCGGACGATGCTCGAATACAACCTGCCGGAGGTGAATGGGTCTACCTCGCGCTTGAGCGCATATTCAAAATCCGCGCAGCCCATTGGCGTTCCATCCCAACGCTTCAGCCCATCTCGAATATGAAAGGTGATCGTTTTCCCGTCAGCGGATTTCTCCCACTTATCTGCTGAGCCCGCCTGAACACTGCCTTTCTCGTCGAGCCGTACTAAACCCTCATAGGCAAGTTGCAAAATATTGATTTCGTTTACAACCGAAGACTTTTGAGGGTCAATCACATCGGGATAGGTCACGACCCCGATGCGCAACACTTTGATTTGAGATGGGGCGGGCGCGGCGGTCGGTTGCGCGGGCGCGGCGGTCGGTTGGGCGGGCCCGCCACACGCGCCGAGTATCAAGCCACCGCCGAGTATCAACAGGGCAACAATTTCAAATTTACGCATTTGCTTCTCCTCTTCGGGTTAGGGCGTGCTGATAAGAGACATGGGATGGGATGGTGCTGCTATCACCTCCTAAAAGGCGAGACACAAACGCAAGAGGACCTCAGCTAGTCCGCAAACGCGGATCGAGCGCATCGCGCAGACCATCGCCGAGGAGATTAAAGCCGAGCACAGTGAGCATGATCATGAGACCAGGAAAGAGCAGAACCCACCAGGCACCGCTGGTGAGATATTTGACGCTGTCGGCGAGCATTGCACCCCATTCGGGATAGGGCGGCTGCTGTCCCAAGCCAAGAAAGCCCAGAGCGGCAGTCTCCAAAATGGCGGCAGCAATCCCTAATGTGGCGGCAACCATAACCGGCGACAGACTGTTGGGAAAGACGTGCCGGAAAAGGATCCGTCCTCCCTGCGCGCCCACGGCATGCGCCGCGGTGATGTATTCTTGCTGCTTGAGTGAAAGCACCGTCGCGCGCGCAATGCGCGCGTAAACGGGGATACTGACAATGCTGATAGCCAGCAATGAATTGCGCAAACCAGGACCGATTAGCGCGACGACGGCAATCGCCAGGAGCAGCCCAGGGAACGAGAGTAGAATGTCCATTCCGAACATCAACCCCAAATCCAGCGAGCGTCCCACATAGCCCGACACCAAACCGAGAATGGTCCCCACGATGACGGCGATTGATACCGCGCCGATGCCTACGCCGAGCGACGCCTGCGCCCCATGTGCGATCCGGCGCAGCACATCGCGTCCCTGTTCGTCGGTACCCATCGGGTGTTTGAGCGAGGGGGGGTTCAATTGCGCGACGAGGTCGGAATCCACGCGCGCATCGTACGGAAAAAGGATAGGCACAAAGAGCGCAAGAAAAATGAAAAAGACGACGATGACCATGCCTAATTGCGCGAGACGATTGGACAAGAGGCGCTCTCCGGCGTCACGCCACAAACTGCGCGGCGGGCGCGTCAGCGCTTGGGCGGTCGGTGATGCAGCAGAGGCGCGAGAGGTCATGGCGGTGCTCATTTACTAATCCAGGCGAACGCGCGGATCTACCAGCGTGTAGAGGACATCCACAAATAGGTTAATGACGACAAAAATGATGGCGATCGTAAGTGTAACACCCTGGACGATGGGATAATCGCGGGCGTAAATTGCGTCCACCAGCCAGCGCCCGATGCCGGGCCAGGAAAAAACCGTTTCCGTCAAAATCGCACCCGAAAGCAGTATTCCAACTTGTAACCCGACGACGGTAATGACGGGCAAGAGCGCATTGCGCAAGGCATGGCGCAAGATGACGCCGCGTTCGTGCAATCCTTTGGCGCGCGCGGTCCGCACGTAATCCTGGTTCAACACCTCGAGCATGGAAGAACGGGTCATGCGTGCGATGATTGCCATGGGTATCGTGCCGAGCGCGAGCGCTGGGAGAATGAGATGCCGAACACCTTGAAAAAAGAGCGCGGGATTGCCTTGCAGTAAACTATCGAGTAAGACAGAATTCGTGATGGGTTGAAATTGCGTGTTCGCGTCGAGCCGCGCTCCCGAAGGCAGCCAGCGTAGTGTGACGGCGAACAAAAAGATAAGCATGAGCCCCAGCCAAAAGACCGGCATGGAAACACCAGTCAACGCAACAACCATACTGGAGGCGTCGAACCACGAATTGCGCTTGACGGCAGAGAGAATGCCTAACGGAATGCCGAGTAACGTGGCGATGATCATCGCGCCAAATGCCAATTCAATCGTCGCCGGGAAACGACGGATAATTTCGCGCGTGACCGGTTCCTGCCGCAGTACTGACGTGCCGAGATCGCCGCGTAGCGCATTGGAAATAAAAATCAGATATTGTTCGTAAACCGGTTTGTCCAAACCGAGCTGCGCGCGGATGCGTTCAATATTCTCTGGCGTGGCGCGTTCGCCGAGCATGACCACAGCAGGATCTCCCGGAATCAAGCGCACAAAACCAAAAACGAGTAACGAAACGCCCAAGAGTACGAGAATGAGCGTCAGCGAACGTTTGAGAAGATAGTGACCCATGATAAGCGAGGGAAGGGGTGAGGAGTTTTTCCTCACCCCTTGTTTGTGCGCTATTGCGCGGGCTTGACCTCAACGAGGTTAAAGTACTCGGTCCCGGTCGGATTCGGGATGTAGCCCTCGACATTGGCAAGCAGTGCCAATGGCGGCTGATTATTCGCGACAAAAACGCGCAGTACTTTGTCGTGAATCAGCTGTTCCGCCTGTTGGTACAACTTGGTGCGTTCCGCTTTGTCAATGGTCGTTGCAGCTTTCTTGAGAATATCCGAAACTTCTTTGTCATTGGCAAATCCTTCGCGTGACAGTGGCTTGTCACCGGTGCCAAGACAGAAAAAGTAACAGACAAAGTTGTCGGGATCGCCGTTATCGCCGGTCCAACCGAGCATGTAGAGCGGGAGTTCGCCTTTGCTGCGGCGGTCGAGATAGGTTGCCCAGTCTACGGTTTGGAGTGAGACGTTTATGCCTGCCTTTGCCAGGTCGGCTGCCATTGCCGTCGCAATATCCTTTGGATTTGGATAGTATGGGCGTGAGACCGGCATGTACCAGAATTCCAGCGGCACTTTTTTGCCGTCGAACGTTACTTCGCTCAAACCGTTGGCGAAACCGGCTTCGGCGAGCAGTTTCTTGGCGGCTTCGGGATCATACTTCCAATCTTCGACGTTCGGATTGTAGCCCCACAGTGAAGGTGGCTGAAATTCCTTGGCGACCAGGCCCGTGCCGCCATACAGCGCGTCCACGATGGCTTGCTTGTTGATCGCTTGGGCGAACGCCTGGCGGACTTTCGGATCGTTGAATTCTTTGACGTTATAGTTGAACGCGAGATAACCTGTGGTATTCGTCGGGCGCAAGAGCAGCTTGAAGCGCGGGTCGTCCTTGATCGCCGCCACATCGCGCGGCTCCATACCTTCGAGCGCATGGATTTCCCCCGCCGCGAGTGCGAGCAAGCGCGCCGAGTTGTTCGGGATGTTGCGAATGATGACGCGCTTCATCTTGGGGGCATTGGCTTTGTCCCAATAGTCCGCGAACGCATCAAGCACGACCTGTTCGTTCGGCTTCCATTCGACGAACTTGTACGGACCTGTCCCTACGGGGTTCTTGCACGTTTCGGTGCCGTACTTGTCCAGCGCGGTCGGGCTGGCAAATACAAAGACGAACATTGCCAGGTTGTTCAGGAAGGGTCCTTGCGGCTCTTTGAGTGTAAATTTGACGGTGGTGGGATCAACAGCTTCGACTTTTTGGATAACGCCGTTTTCATCAAAGCCGCCGAACTGCGCCTCGTAGTATTCGAATACCTGCCCCGCCGCGAGCTGCTTTGCATGAACGGAGTTCTTGGTATTCGCCCAGTAATCAAAGTTCTTGACGACAGCATCGGCATTGAAATCGGTGCCGTCATGGAACTTGACGCCCTCTTGCAGCTTAAAGGTCCACTCTTTGCCATCGTCCGAGGTCGTCCAGCTCTTGGCGAGCGATGGCACGGGATTGGTGGTGTCCTTGTCGAACTTGACCAACCCTTCGTAAATCTGGTTGATCACCCGTCCCGAGATGCCGTCCGTAATGACCGCGGGGTCAAGACAAACCGGTTCGCCCTGCGCGCCAAACACAAATGCCTCAGGTGCTTTCGCGGGGACAGCCGTCGCTTGGACGACGACGGTTTGGACCACAGGTGCACTGGTTTGGACTTTTTCCACGACGGTGGTTTGAATCACGGGGGCGGAGGTCTGGACCTTTTCGACGACGACAGTCTGGACGACCGGCGGCTGAGCGGCTGGCGTACCGCACGCGACGACAATCAACATTACGGCCGCAAGTACCGCTAACGCGAGCACCGATTTGATGCGATGAGATTGCATTGTTTCTCCTCCTTTGGGAAAATGCGTCCTGTTGGTGTTGGACAAGCGTTGAGTTAAGTGGAAAAAGGATTAGCACTCAAATCGCAAGTGATGACCTCCTTTCCGCATGACGCGGGCAGAACAGGAATCTGCCGCACACATTCTATGCTTTCTCGGCTTGCGCGTCAATGCAATAATTTTGCGCCACGCGCGCAAATCCAAATGCAAGCGCTGCTATTTCTTTCCGCTCTTCCGGGCGCGCCAATACAGTGAAACAAACGCAACGGCAGCCACCAACATGCCAATCGCAAGAATGCCCATCGAGAGCATCCATGAAGGCGCGAATTCGCTTGAACGCTGCGAAACCTACGGTCGCTCCGGATGAATGGGAATTTGGGACGCTGTTTTCGGTCCGACTTGAATTTCTTTCGCCAACACTTTCTGATGGGAAAGAATATATGCTGTCAGCGCCCAGTATTCGTCCTCGCGCAGAATCCCCGGTTCCTGGAGCGGCATCTTTTTGCTGATAAAAT
>JACQWQ010000180.1 GCA_016209205.1 Chloroflexota bacterium | reverse complement strand
GAAGGGACTGAGATATCTCGCCCCGCTCGATATGACAGTCCTCTTGCTCACATAGCCCACACGGGCTGACCATCTCGAAATGACATTTACTGCGTAAGGATTCGTCCAACAATAACTTGAGCAGTTTGCCATTAAAGTGCCCCAAGAATCGCCATTGTAAACGATTTCATGCCGGCTTTTTGTGGAAAAGTGCTCAACTTATTTATGGACGAGTCCTAAGGTGAGTTACAGTTTATAAACGCGCAAGAATTGTGTGAGCCGCGAGTAATGATTCCCGATAGAATGGAGGCATGACGCTCATGCAAAAAGTTCTGGTTGTAGATGACGAACCACAGATTTTGGATGTGGTGACCAAGTATCTCGTGCGCGATGGGTTTCAGGTCTCTATGGCGCGCGATGGGGAAACCGCGCTTGCCGCGTTCAATGTCAACAAACCGGACTTGGTCGTGCTGGATTTGATGCTGCCGAAAGTGGACGGGTTGGAAGTCTTTCGCCGCTTGCGCACGGTCAGCGCGGTGCCGGTCATCATGCTTACGGCGAAAGGCGAAGAAGCCGACCGCATCGTCGGCTTGGAATTGGGCGCGGATGATTACATCACGAAACCGTTCAGCCCACGCGAATTGTCTGCGCGGGTCAAGGCAGTGCTGCGACGCGCTACCATAGGCACGGTGCTTGAAACCGGCGATCGCGTTTTGGTGCGCGGGGCGCTGCGCGTTGATCCGCGCGCGCGTTCGGTATTGGCGCAGGACAAAGAGGTGGAACTGACGAGCAAGGAATTTGATTTGCTTTGGTTTCTTGCCGCGCACCCCGGTCAGGTTTTTACGCGCGCGCAATTGCTCGACCACGTATGGGGTTACGAATTCTATGGCGATTCGAGCACCGTCACCGTTCACATTCGCCGCCTGCGCGAAAAGATTGAACAAGACCCTGCGAACCCGCATTATCTTTCGACCGTGTGGGGGGTGGGATACAAGTTTGAAAAGATGGTTTGAACAATAACGATGTTGCGCTCACTCGCTCTCGGCATTCTCTTGCTCCTCGCCGCGCCGTTGGCTGCATTGGCGCTGGCGGCAGTGTGGCTGCGCGCGCCTATCGGCGAATTGCTCGAACTGACGCGCTTGTTTCTGATTGCCGAGATCGTCGCGCTGCTGTTGGGTTTTGTCGCCTACTGGTTCGTGCTGCGCGTGGGGCGGGGCGGTATCAGCAGCAAAGTCGCGCTCGGTTATGCCTTGTCCGTGGGCGTCACGGCATTGGTGATTTTGCTCGTCTCGATGCCCATGTTTATTTCGACGCACGACGCGCAGTTTTTGCTCGTGTTGTTGGTTTTTTCGGGACTGGTTTCGCTGGGATTCGGGTACGTCATGTCGCGCTCCATTACGCATGGCCTGGGTCGTCTCCAGCGCGGGGCGCAGGAAATTGCGCGCGGGAATTTGAAAACACGCGTGCAGGTAAAATCCGGCGACGAGGTGGAACAACTCGCGTCCGCGTTCAATCACATGGCGGAGCAGTTGGAAGCGGCGGCGACCAAGCAAAAAGAATTGGAACAAGCGCGGCGCGATGTGGTGGCGGCAGTGTCGCACGATTTGCGTACGCCGCTCGCGTCGCTGCGGGCGATGATTGAAGCGCTCAACGACGGCGTGGTGAGCGACGCGGCGACGGTGCAGCGTTATCTCAAGAACGCGCAGCTGCAAGCCGAAAATCTTTCGCTGTTGGTGGACGATCTGTTCGAATTGTCACAGTTGGACGCGGGTGTGGTGCAGTGGAGCGTCGAGCCGGGCTCGCTGCGCGATTTGATTTCGGATACGTTAGAGACGATGCACGTGCAGGCAGCGGAGAAAAATATCCAGCTCAGCGGTTGGGTGGACTCGAGCGTGGATCCGGTGTTGATGAATTCACACAAGCTGCAGCGCGTGCTGGTAAACTTGATCCAGAACGCGATCCGGCACACACCTGCCGACGGCACGATTTTTGTCGAGGCGCGCCAACGTGACGACAAGCGGCAAGTGCAGGTGGACGTGATTGATTCGGGCGAAGGGATTGCGGCGGAGGACTTGGCGCGTATCTTTGAACAATTCTATCGCGGCGACAAATCACGTTCGCGCGAAACGGGCGGCGCGGGCTTGGGGCTTGCGATTGCGCAAAGAATCGTGCAAGCGCATCACGGAAGAATCTGGGTGAACTCGGAACGAGGCAGAGGAAGCTGTTTTAGTTTTACACTCCCCCGCGCGTAGATAAAGCGATTTGGTGCATTTCACTTTTGGGGCGACCTTGCAGGCGAATCAATTCGCAGCAACAAAAACACGAAACGTGCCTCCGCACGTTATGCGTCGCCGGTGTGCGGAGGCACACTTTGTGTAGTTGTTGCTGCGATTTCAATCGTAGAAACTGACCCCCAGAGTGAAATACACCCAAGCGATTTGGTGTATTGACAAAGTAAATACACGCTATTAAACCGTCTGTCAAGCATGCAGATAAACCACAACTCGAAGGAATTGATTTTGAATGGGACAGCCAGAAAGCTGAGACCAACTTGGACGTCGCATTCCACGAGGCGTGTTATGAAGACCAGTAAATTGAAAGCACGCCTGAACAAGAATCGTCCGATGCAAACGGTCACGCTTCGGATGCCCGCGGATGTCATCGAGGACTTAGGATTCGTCCAACAATAACTTGAGCAGTTTGCCATTAAAGTGCCCCAAGAATCGCCATTGTAAACGATTTCATGCCGGCTTTTTGTGGAAAAGTGCTCAACTTATTTATGGACGAGTCCTTAACGCGTTGCGCCGCATCGCGGTTTTTCTGGGTACCAGCCGTTGATTCGTGCCTACGTCGGGCAAGGATTACGCGAAGATTTGGCGGCGCTTGAAAGCAAACCCGAGATTGCCAAGCTCATTGCCAGTTTGCGCAAGCAGGGAGTAAAACAAAAGGCGTTGGATAAAGCGTTGGCGGATGCAGGGGTGGTTGACGAAGGATTTGTTTGATTTATACTTGTTTTGAGAAAGGCGAGGCAAACTTGTATGACCAAAATCGCAATCCTGTCGGTGCCCACACAAAAGCACGGAGTCATCTATCGCGCCGTGACGGGAGCGAATCAATCGCAAGGTCGCACCGCAGGCGAAGCCCTGGATGCCCTAACGGCGCAATTGTCGGCGGATGAGGTCGGCATGATGGTCGTAGTGCAAAACTTTCGACCAGACCGCTTTTTTACGCAGAGCCAGCAAGAGCGACTTGGTAAACTTATGGGGCGTTGGCACGAAGCACAAGTCACGGGGCACAGATTTGCCCGCCGCCGAACTGGCTGAACTGGAAGCGTTGATTGAGGCGGAATTGCGCGCCGCTGCCGCGCGCGCGGGGGAACTTGCTAACGAACTGGGGCGTTGTATCTGCTAGAATCGCGTGGACGTTGCCAGAATTTCGATTACCCCTTCATCCGTCACCTGTTCAAAATCCTCGTAAAAATACCCCACCGCGATAAACGGGTCCGGCGTGTCGAGCAAAACCAATTCATCGCATTCCGTTCGCAGTTGCGGGACGGTTTGCATGGGCGCAACGGGTACGGCGAGCACAAGGCGCGCTGGATGCTGCTGTTTCACCGCGCGCAAGGCGGCAAGCATCGTCGCGCCGGTGGCAATGCCGTCGTCCGTCACGATCACCGTTTTGTTTTCTAGTCCAAGCGCCGGGCGGTCCTTGCGGTAGATTTCCATGCGGCGGCGAATCTCGCGCTTTTGTTTGTCGGCTTCGCGCTCGACCATCTGCCGGGGCACGCGCAGTTCGTGAATCAACGGCTCATCGAGAACGACGGTCCCATCGCTCGCGACTGCGCCGAGCGCGAGTTCGTGATTGAACGGCGCGCCAATTTTCCGCGTGATAAAAACATCCAGCGGCGCGTTCAACGCACGCGCGATTTCCGCCGCGACGACGACTCCACCGCGCGGAATGCCCAGCACGATGACAGCCGCGTTGTTCCGGTACGCGGTTAATTTGACGGCGAGTTGTTGTCCCGCGTCGCGGCGGTCGGCGAAGCGAATCATGGGGTTGCTGCGGAGATGGCATCCGCTTTCGTTGGTGTTGCCAAGGATGTGCTTGGACGCGCCCACGTCGGCGTTTCATCGCGCCAAACGAAAAAATAGAAATAGATGGGCATGGCCAAGTAGCCAAACCAGAAAATCCCAACACCGAAAATAATGCGCAGTGCATCCGAGGTTGTGGTGTTCTTGATGATGTGCGCCCAATAAAATGCCATCAAGCCAAGACTAATTGCAATCGTCAAAAAATGAAAGGGCATGATGCAAGCAAAGATGCCAAACAGCGCGAAGGGTGGTTCTTGGCGAGTGGTCGCCGTCATGATGATGCTGCCGAACGTTGCAAGCCACAAGAAAACAAACACCAGCGGGTAGACGAGCATCCACAGTGTGGCTGCGCCGATTGTGAGTTTTTGATTCCGTGAAAGTTTCATGGTGTTGAATCCTCCGCGAATAAATTCTCTGCCAAAACTGTGTAGACCGGTCCGCTTGGTCTCAAGTCACTGGCGATCAAATATACCGCGCGCGCGTGGATGACGCCGTACGATTCTGGCGGCTTGTTTTTGATCATTGCGCCGAGCGCGGCGCGTTCAGAATTTGACGCGTCGCGCTTGACGCGTCCCAACGTCAAATGCGGCGTGAACCCGCGCGCCTCGCGCGCAAATCCCACTGCCGCGCATTCGGCTTCAATACGCTGTGTGAGCAGAGCCGCGCGTTCCACATCCCCTTCGAGTCCCACCCAGACGTTGTTGGGGCGATGCGCGTTGGGAAAGCAACCGACGCCGCGCGCGTATAATTCAAAGGGCGCAGTGCTTTGCGCCGCGCGTTCCAGCACATTTTGCAGGGTGGGGATTTGGGCGCGTTTGGCGTTACCCAAGAACTTGAGCGTGAGGTGAATGTTTTCTGGCGCGACCCAACGCACACCATTCTTGGCAACCAAAACGCGGTTGCATTCATCTTCTATTTGCTTTTGCGCGCGTTTCAACGCGCCGCGCAGCGCGTCGTCCAATTCGATGGCGATAAAGAGACGCAGCTGTTCCATGTGTCTGATTGTGATACTTTAGTGGAGAAATGTCAAAGGTGTTGAGATAATACGATCAATTCTCAGTCAAGGAGGCACTCATGTCCGCAGATCGTTCGCTCTCGTTCCATAGAATCACTCTCATTGCCCTCGGGCTGCTTGCGCTCATTCTCCTCAGCCGTGATGTGCTGACGCCAGCCCTGCATACCGCGCGCGCTTACTTGGCAAGCGAATCGAAGGCGAGTGCGCGGCGCGACCCGTCCGACGCGGGCGGGCAAACCGCCAGCCCCAACCCGAGCGGTGGATTCGACCAAGAGGAGCGCGTGCGACAACTGTTAGCTCAACAATAGACTTTATCGGGAATAGACAGGATTAAGGCGATGCAGTTCATCGCAATTAACAGGATTAGGGGCGAAAATAAGTTGGAAAATCCTGTAAATTGCGATGCAGTTCATCGCCTAAATCCTGTCGAAAATCTTATTTCCGAAAGTCTAATATGAGCAGCGCTTTGGCGAGTCTGATGAGGCGATTCGCTCTGCATTGGGGATCCGTGGCAGGGTCGCAGATTTTGTGGGGTATAATTCAAGCCGCGATCAATGGTTGATTGCGGAGAGCAAGGCGACTCACATCAATGCAGCTACGGAACAACTTGGTAACACGGTCGAATCCTTGCTCAGAATGCACCCTGAAGCAAAGATTGAATTGAGATTGTTTTTGGATGCCAAGAACTTTGACCTGCTCAAAAGTGGTGGTGAAGTCTATGGCTGGCGCATGAGCGCGCAGGGCTATCTGGGATGGATAGATTGGGAAACCAAACAGTGGGTTGATATGCTGATTCAGGGCCTCAAGATCACGGTGCAGCGTGCGCCATAGAAAGGTGGGGTAAGTATGACATTCGAAGAACAACTCAAGCATTTGCCGTCTCATGTTATTTGGGCGCTCTTGCGAGAAAAAATGTTGGCCCAGGGGCGCTGTGATGCTTTCACCTTTGTGCAGGAATGTGAAGGCAAGAGCGCTTGTATCAAAGAGCGCATTGAATGGTACGAGGAGCGCCTATCTGATCCATCAGCGACCGCCCCGGGTCGGCCCTATGCTCCGCAGACCAGTGTGCGGTTACACGCTGACGGTCATCTGGCAGGACTGCGCGACGCGCTCAAAATTCTGGAGCAAGCCGAGAGTAGCCCACAGCCAGACGCTGCACCTGAAGCCGCACGTGCGCCCGCGCTCGCCATTGCCGAGGAGCGGTCATCGTACGACGCCACATCCGAACCTGCCTCTGCTGCATCGTCTGAATCCGCGCCTCCGACTGCCGTCCAAACGACGGAGGAGTGAAGTCAATAGCCGTGTTGCGAGCAGCGAATGGAATTCGCCGTCTGAAAAAGGGTAAAATCGCGCGGCGATTGGGAATGCAGCGCATTTCATCTTTTTTCAGCCGTAAAATTCTATTTTGCGTAAGCGCGCGAATCCAAATGCGTTTGTCACGCATCACGCATCACGTTTCACGTTTCACGCATCACGCATCACGCATCACGCATCACGTTTCACGCATCACGCATCACGTCTAACGTTCACCCACAGTTTCAAAAACCATGAGTTCTCTCCCGATTTACAATCGCCGCCGCCGGGCGCGGTATGAAGGCAAACACAGCAATAGTTGGATTCCGCAAGCGATTCTCGGCACGCTCGCCGTCATCTTGTTTGGTTCGGTCATTGCCGTTCTGGGTGTCGTAGCATTTTCCGCCGTGACCGTCATGAACATGTATGCCGAGTACGCGCAGAATCTCCCCGCGCCGGAAAAAGTTTCTCAGCAAGCCGCAACGCAATTCAAGACGACGAAAATTTATGACCGCACCGGCAAAGTGATACTCTACGAATTGTTCGATCCTTTGGGCGGCAATCGCACGAACGTCGCGCTGTCGAAAATTTCGCCGTACCTGATCAACGCGACCATCGCGCTCGAAGACAAAACGTTTTGGACGAACGAAGGCGTGGATTATTCCGGCATGGTGCGCGCCGTGTACAACATGATGCGCGGGCAGCAATTGCAGGGCGCGTCGACCCTTACACAGCAGTTGGTGAAAAAAGTTTTGATTCCCGAACGCGAAACGAAATCGCGCACCAATGTGGAATTGAAAATTCAAGAGACCATCATGGCGCGCGAGATTTCGCAAAAATACAGCAAGCAGCAAATTCTGGAATGGTATCTCAACACGATCTATTACGGCAACCTCGCGTACGGCATTGAAGCGGCGAGCGAAGCGTATTTTGGCAAGCACGCCGACGAATTGACGTTATCCGAAGCGGCGACACTCGCGGCGATTCCGCAATATCCCGCGCTCAATCCCATTGACAATCCCGATCTGGCGCAACAACGCCGTGACATTGCCCTCGACCGCATGGTGGTGGAAGGTTACATCACGGAAAAGCAAGCGGCAGAGGCAAAGAAACAAGAGATTCAAGTCGTTCAGAAAAAATTCGATATTCAAGCCCCGCACTTTGTGTTTTACGTGCGGCGCTATTTGGAAGACCAGTACGGTCCCGAGGCAGTGAATAAAGGCGGATGGTCGGTATATACCACGCTCGATTTTGAGATGCAGACTCAAGCCGAAGAAATCGCCCGCAACCAAATTGCGAAACTGACTGTCGAGAAACGCAACGTCACGAATGCGGCAGTCGTGGTGATCGAACCCAAGTCGGGCGAAATCCGCGCGATGGTTGGCTCGGTAGATTATTTCAATCGCGACATTGACGGGCAAGTGAACATCGCGATTTCGGACCGCCAGCCCGGTTCGTCGTTCAAAGTGTTTAGCTACTTGCAAGCATTTGAAAAGGGCGCGCAAGACGGCACACCCCTTTCGCCTGCGAGTGTCGTATACGATGTACGCACCGCGTTCGAAGACCCGCCGAACCCGCCGTATGTGCCGGAAAACTATGACCGCAAATATCACGGTCCCGTGCGTTTGCGGACCGCGCTCGCGTCTTCGTACAACATTCCCGCCGTCAAGGTGCTCGACACGGTGGGCATCCGGAATGTGTTGAGTCTCGCGCATCGCATGGGCATTACGACGCTCGACAAGAACTACGGTTTGGCGTTGACGCTCGGCGGCGGCGAAGTCAAACTGCTCGATCAAACGTATGCGTATTCTGTGGTTGCAAACGGCGGCGTCATGGCGGGGCAAAAAGTTTCGGAGCAGGAACAACGCGAAGCTTTCCGCAAACTCAATCCAGTCTCGGTCCTGAAAATTGTGGATGCCGACGGCCAAGTGTTGGAAGAGTATAAAGAACCGAGCACGGAACGCATCGTCTCGGAACAAGCCGCGTATCTCATCACCGACGTGTTGAGCGACAACAACGCGCGTGCGCCCGCGTTCGGTCTGAACAGCGTGCTGAGAATTTCGCGCCCCGCCGCAGTGAAAACCGGAACGACTTCGTCGTGGCGCGATAATTGGACGCTCGGCTATACGCCCGATTACGCGGTGGGCGTCTGGGTTGGCAACGCGGACAACAAAGAGATGGAGCACATTTCGGGCATCACCGGCGCGGCGCCGATTTGGCATGACGTGATGGAATACATTCATCAAGGCAAGCCGATCAAAGAATTTGTCGAGCCGCCGGGTATTTCGCCGGTCGTGGTGTGTCTTGCCAGTGGTCTGTTACCCACCGCCGAATGTCCACAAGTGGTGAAAGAAAAATTCATTCAAGGCACAGAACCCACCAAGCCCGACAATATCTGGAAAGCGTTTCGCATCTTTGTGCCGAATGGAAAACTCGCAACCGCGTTCGATCCGCCCGATCAAGTGACGACGGTGGTGTATCCGATCTATCCGCCGCAAGCGCAAGATTGGGTGAAAGAAAATAACATCCCACAGCCGCCGACGGAATTTGATACGACGTACGCGGCGAGCGCGGCGGGCGGCGATCTCGCGATCCTCAGCCCTGCCAATTACGCGTCGGTCAAGGGCGCGGTCGAAGTGCGCGGCAACGCGAAAATGGGCGGGATGAACGAATGGCGTCTGAATGTCGGCGTCGGTCTTGACCCGACCGAATGGTTGACTGTCGGGCAGGGCGGCTGCTGTGTGGACAATGGCGTGCTCGCGGTTTGGAATACGACCGAGAGCGGCTTGTATACTTTGCAGCTGACCGCGGTGGATGGTTCGGGCAATGTGCAAACTGCATCGTCGCAGGTGACGGTGGACAATGCCGCGCCGCAAGTCGAAATCATCAATCCGTGGGATGACAAGCAATATCTCATGGAAGATGACGAATGGGTCAGCGTTGACGCGGACGCGCGCGACAATCTTTCGATGGGCTATGTGGATTTCTGGCTCGACGATTCGTATCTTGGTCGCACCCAGGTATCGCCGTTTACATACAAGTGGAACATTACGATGCACGATGCGTTCACGCCGACGCTCAAGGCGGCGCTCGAATTGCCCGCGGGTTCGCCGACGCTGCCTGTTATTTCATACAATGCCACAATTCGCAAACTGGAGGATGACGGCAAGACCATCAACACGATCACCGAAACGCTCACAGCAACCATGACGAAAAAAGCCGACCGCATCGTCGGCATCTTTCCGAATGGATTTGGTTTTATCATGGATTCAGGTGGGTATACCGAAACACATACGGTGCGCGTCAAGGCGTACGATGTGGCAGGCAACGCGATTGACAGCGCGAGCGTGCGGTTCCTGGTTTCGCACAAACCCAAGCCCAAGCCGGAAGAGCCACAAGGGCTGAATTGGTTTTGGGATGAGCGGCAGCGTTTATTGCCGCGGGTGATGGTTGAAATAAAGAGGGGAGGTGTCTTTTTTGCGGGACACCTGTCACTTGCATGAATTACCAATCTTTATAGAATTCGTCCGTTCGTACGAGTCATGTCCATTCTGCACTTCTTATATGACAATACCTTCGCCAATTCCCTTTTTGCTCGCGCAGGATTTGTAATCCTGCACTATTTTTGCGGATTACAAATCCGCGCGAGCGAGGGAAAAATCGTTTTGGCGAAGGTATTGATATGAAGGAAAGGTTTCAGGTATTTTCAAAAGACAGCTGTCTTTTGAAAATACCCAAGTGAGGAATAAGATGAAAAATCTCAAGGCACTACTGATTGTGAGTTTGATGGTTGTAGTCGCGGCTATTGTCGCGGCGTGCGGCGGCGGCGGTGGCGGCGGCGCGGCAGCCCTTACCGTGAATGTAGAGGGTTCCGAATTTGCGTACAAGCCGTCCGAGATTGCCGCCAAGCCCGGGCAAAAAGTGACGGTCAGTTTCAAAAACACCGGCACGGTGGAACATACCTTTGTCATCAAAGACCTGAATGTCAAACTGACTGCGCAACCCGGTAAAACTGTGTCAGGTACGTTTACGGCACCCTCGACGCCCGGCACCTTTGAGATTCACTGTGACATAGCGGGACATACCGAGGCAGGGATGGTCGGCAAATTGACCGTCGCTCCATAGTGTCCTGCGTGAACCTAAAAAAAGCACCCAAGTCATTTTCGACTTGGGTGTTTTTTGTGTTTTGGATTCTGCTTGACGCAAAGTTTTATTGACTTGCGATTTCATCCCAAAAGGGGCAACCGCGCCAGGGCTTTGGTTGCATGTAAACCCGCACCGGAAGCCAGACCCAAAAGCGCGCCAATCACGACGCCTCCAATCAAGGTTGCCGAATCGTCCCACCAGGCAATTTTGACATAGCCGGTGAGACAAAGCAGCAGCACTGTGACGACGAGATCGAACCGCCGCGTGGTTCGGTCCGGAAAAGGCACGAGGAGGCGGCGCACGACGACGTACGCGAACAAGAGCGTATGCCCGCTGAGTAAAATTCCGCTTTTCAATCGCCAACTGGAGAGGACGAGCAACAACGCGATTTGGATGCCCAGCTCGATGGTCGCGGCGCTCCAACGCGTTTTTATCAAGAGCCAGAGCCAATCGGCGAGCAACATGCCGAGGACCGGAAACGCGGCGAGAATATACCACCAAGGCACGGTGCCGGGCAGCGGCGTTGTGCCGCTCATCACGGGGATGGGTCCGCGGAGATGGAGCCACAGCGCGCCAACCGTCGTTACTAACGGAATGCAAAGCCAACGGGTTTGGGCGATTGAAAACAATGCGCCGCGTTCAGCCAAGTTCGATAACACTCCAAGACCGCCAGCGGTTTTAGGCGACCTTTTTCTTTCCCGCTGCCACGATTTTCTTCTTTCCATTTTTCGGCTGCGCGCGTTGATTCTTGCTTGACGGTTTGTCTAACCCAAACTCAGCCCGCATCGGCCTGAAACCAATGTTGAGAGAAAAGCTACCTGAACCCTGAACGCGCGTTCGCTGAGGCGCGGAGCGCCGAGTCGCGTGCATGCGGTTGTTGGGCCGCGATTTACTTTCGAGATGGTCAGCCCGCATGGGCTGTGTGATCCAAGAACTGTCACATCGAGCGGAGCGAGATGTCTCAGTCCCTTCGACATGACAAGTTCTGAGCAGGAAGCCCGCCTTCTGCAACGTTACGCCCACCTAAAAATTCCACGGACTCAGAAACTCCCACAATGAAGCCACCAGGAATAAAGGTATCACGATGGCGTAAATCCGTGCCACATCGTGCAGCGCTTCTTTCGGGAAGAGACCGAGCCATTTCTGACCCTGATAGTACGGTGGCGTTCGAAATAAGGCAACCCCCACATTCACGCCTGCGCCAATCGCCAACGAATAGGGCAGTAACTGTAGAAGCAAAGTCAGCAGGTAATAGACGGCGGAACGCGGATCGTTCAGTCGGCTGGTGTGATCGCCGCGGACGGACACGATACCCGCAACCCAGCCTTGCTGGGCGATCAGGGGATAGGGGAAGATGATCGCGAAACCGCTAATGGTTTGCGGCACAGCGCCCAGGACCAGATTTCCAGCAAAATCCCACAAAGCCGCCTGAAGGTTATCGCCCTGATTGTACGCCAGTGAAGCGGGGTTCTGCTGAAGGGCTTGTGTGATCAACTGCTCTCGGTAATTGAGCGCAAACTCACTCCCTGTATGAACCATGGCTATCCCAACGAGAAGAGATACAGCATAGGTTCCCGCGACCGAGAAGATCGAATAGCGTGCCCGATTCACCGCCTTGGCGATCGTTGTGATCAAATCCAGGACAAAGGGGCGAGGGTCCATTTTTGTTTTTGAAATCTTCTGTGTGAAGCTATTTTCTCAAGCCTGTGCATTCCATTCCCGCAAACTTTGCCGACACGCGGCCCAACTCCTAGTTGAGCGGAATGGCTGCGAACGCTAAAGCGCCCCGGCCCACACTTCTCGCCGCGTCCGACAACATCTGCTTACCAACCGCGCCGTGAAACGCGTGCGACGAAACGTGTAAACGCAAAGGCGTGACCGCGCGGGAGACATGCGTGGGCGGAGGATGCGCGGCGGTAAGCGCAGCGTTAGCCGTTCGTGCAGTTTTCTTACGTGCGTCGGTTTGGTTCAACTGTTAGTCATAGCATAGTTCGCGGCAAAAGGCGCGCGTTTTTCCAGTAGACGCAATTGAGCGTGTTTTTCCAACGGATAGTTTGTTACGATCAACTCGATCAACTTACCACGTCTCTCACCGTTACAATTGATTGCGCGATTGGCTTGCACTTCACCAATGACAAAACGCGATGCCGAATATAGCGCGCGGATAATTTCAGCACTTGAATTTGACAACATCACATTGACATTTCGCTTGCCTAGTTCTTTGCAAACATCGCGCAACTTCTTTTGATCTTCGGCGGAAAAACCGTTTGCATGGTACGACGTAAAGTTAGACGTTTGCGAAAGTGGCGCATACGGCGGATCAAAGTACACCAAGTCACCCGCACCTGCGCGTTCCATTACAGTTTCAAATGATGCACAGACGATCTCAACATCTTGTAGTGCTTTGGAAACAGCATAGAGATTTGCCTTGTCGCAGTATTGAGGAGATTTGTAACTACCAAACGGCACGTTGAATCCGCCTTGCCTGTTTACTCGATACAAGCCATTGTAACCAGTTTTGTTCAAATAAATCATTCGCGCCGCTCGTTTAGGTAAATCCATTTCCCCTGGGTCTTGAGATCGCAACTGATAATAAAAATGTTCGTTGTGCGGATATTCTGAAAGCAGATCAATAACTTCGCCAACGTGGTCGCGTATGACAATGTAGGTGTCCACTAACTCCGCGTTGAGATCAGAGATAACCGCATGGCGAATTCTACCTTCGCGGTACAACTTGAAGAACAACGCGCCACCGCCAATAAATGGCTCGTGATAATTGACGAAATATGCAGGCATACGTCGCGTTAATTCGTCAACTAATTGTGTTTTACCACCTGCCCATTTCAAGAACGGGCGCGGCACTGAATTATCTCCCATGCGCGTTTCTCGCTCTCACAGTGAAAAATACAAGCGTACCCATTCTTCGAGTTCTTCAAACCAAACTACTTTGCCTGTGGACATCAAATATCCTTGCATGTTTTGAGAGAAACCTTCGCCTCCGATGACAACAATTCCTGGGATGGGCCACGATTCGATGTCTTTGACAGTTGCGAGTATTTTCTCTTCCGCAGTGCCTCCTCCACCCTGGAACTTGCTTTCGATACCGAGTTTCTTTCCTGTTTTTTCTTGCGTATAAACCACGTCAATATGCCGCTTTGATCCCCACAGTCGGCGTGCCGCTACGACTTCGGTCTGGACTTTCAGTCCAAGTTTCTCTCCCAATTCAACAATTTTGCGTTTGAGTTCATCGCCAGTGCGAACCGCTGTTCCTTTGCCTGCCATAATTCACTCCGAGAATATAGGTTTTCTTCAACTCCAATTATATCTACTTTTGCGTTTTTGACGAGATGGCATGTTGATCAATTGTTGCTGTGGAAGACACCTTGCGATTGCAACGGCATGACGGCTAACTCGTTGCTCCCCGCAAGGTGCGGGAAGCATGCCAATTTGGTACGTTTCCCGCACTCCGGGTGCGGGAAACAACCCTTTGACCAGGACGTGTCCATTTGCCCTCCTATAGCCCCAGCTTGTCCAACGGGCTGGAAATCCGACCTAGCGCATTCTGGCTGACATTGGCATCCTTCACCGCGCCAAACAAAAACACCCGTTGTCTGCACGCGCATGTGCGTTAGACCGCAGGTGTCGTCATGCAAGTTGCAGGTTAGGGGAAGCAAGGCACACGCCGTATGTAGGATGCAATGTAGCAGACCTCCCAAGCGAACCAATTCAAAGCAGCGTGGACATATTATAGCAGAAAGGCGTTAGGATGGATGAGGTGATTTTTCGGGCTGCATTACTGAAAACGATATTTTTCGCGGATAATACAACGCATGACCGGATATATTCTGATTTCGAACGACGATGGCGTTGACGCGCCCGGCTTGTTGGCGTTGAAACATGGATTGGAAAAAATTGGCGAGGTGCGCGTGATTGCACCGGACCGCAATTGGAGCGCGGCGGGGCACGCGAAAACGCTGCATCGTCCGCTACGCGTGCGTCCGACTAGCTTGGCGGACGGCAGCGACGCGTACAAGTGCGACGGCGCGCCAAGTGATTGCGTCGCGGTGGCGCTGCTCGGATTTTTTTCGGAACGCCCCGCGCTCGTGGTGAGCGGCATCAACCCGAACGCGAATGTGGGCAGCGACATTACGTATTCGGGAACAGTCGCCGCGGCGATGGAAGCGGCAATTGACGGGGTGCCTGCGATTGCGGTTTCTCTCGACGTGGACGAACAGGCGCGGCATTTTGCGACCGCGGGCGAATATGCCGCGCGGCTCGCGCAGCGTGTGCTCGAAAACGGTTTGCCGCCCGATACGCTGCTGAATGTGAATGTGCCCGATGCAGCGCTGAGCGAAATTCGCGGCGTCGCCATCACGCGCTGTGGCAAACGCATTTATTACGACCAATTGATTACGCGCCAGGACCCGTTCGGACATCCGTATTATTGGATTGGCGGCGAGCGCCCGGGCGGCGACAAGGAATTACACGGCACGGACATTTGGGCGCTGGCAAACCATTACGTTTCCATCACGCCCGTGCACGTGGACATGACGAATCACGCGCTGATCGCGGAATTGGAATCGTGGGCGAGCCAGCTGCAAGCGCGTTGATTTGCGAGCGGTAGAATTGTTTTTATCAATTGGCAGTTGCACTGCCGATGACGGCTCGCAGTGCAACTGCTCGCGAACAGATGGCGCGCTTGATGTTGGAAGGCAGTTGCACTGCCGAT
>JACQWQ010000034.1 GCA_016209205.1 Chloroflexota bacterium | reverse complement strand
TGACTTCCATACAAAATCCTCCGTTCAGTACATGTAGGGCGACCACAAGGGTACGCCCCTACGTGCAAATCCTGACCTTGCTAAACTATACAGGAATCGTATCGCGTCGGGTAGGGCTGTATGGACCTATTCCGGTAGGGCTACCCGGACATCTTTTACGTGTCACATACAATACCTTCGCCAATTCCCCTTCGCTCGCGCGGGATTGCGGATGTACTCCATCCGAGTAATCCCGATGGGAAATGGCGGATTACTCGAATGAACGCCGATGAACTGCATCGGAGCATTCGCATCCGCCGCGAGCAGGGCAAAGTGATTTTGGCGAAGGTATTACAGAGCGGCTCTGGTCTTTTATGCCAGAGGTCTATTATCAAAAGCGCATACGCCGTTCATCACATTTTCACAACTTGGCGCGATAATAGACAAAGTAAATTTCAGGAGGAACCAACGATGATGGGTTTTGGATTTATGGGCATCGGCGCGCTGTTGTTCGTCGGCTTTTGGGTGCTGGTCATCGCAGGCGGAGTCTGGCTCGTGATGACTTTGACGCGTAGTGCGCAAGGACAAACAACCGCGTCGCACCCGCCCTTGCTTACGTCCACGTCAACACAAGCGCTCACATCCGCGCCAACACAAACCCCGCTCGATGTTTTGAAAATGCGTTACGCCAAGGGCGAAATTACGGCAGAACAGTTCAACCAGATGAAACAAGACCTCAGCGCATAGGGTGTTCTGTGTTGGTCAATGCGTTGGACTCGTTGATCTGCACAGGCGGAGTTGAACTCCGCATCCTTCGGGCACAGCAGTCCAACTGCTGTGCGAACAAGGGGTGTTGGTCAATGAGTTGGACTCGGGACCCGTGTGAGCGGAGTTCAACTCCGCATCCTTCGGGCACAGCAGTGCAACTGCTGTGCCAACGAGCCAACTGCTGTGCCAACGAGCCAACTGCTGTGCCAACGAGCCAACTGCTGTGCCAACGAGCTAAACTCCTTTCTGCACGACAAACCGCCGCGTGAATTTTATTTTCACGCGGCGGTTGTGTAAGCCAGGCGGTGTTGAACTCCGAAGCAGTTATGGCACAGCAGTCCAACCATGTGGTGAGCATGGTCGAACCATGCTGTGCCAACAAATCTACTGCACGACCAATTGTCCTGCCATGCCCGATTCGCGATGTCCCGCGACGGTGCAATAGAATGCGTACGTGCCGGCTTTGCTCGGTGTAAATTCCAGGTTGCCCGTTTTTCCCGGCGCAACGGCGACGTGCAGCTCCGGCGCTTGCGCCATCCCCTCCATGCTGTGTCCGCTCGGGTTCGCGGACGATCGCGCTTCGCCGACGGTCGGAATTTCCAGGATGCTCCAGTCGTGGTCTACCGTCCCCGTATTTTTCAAACTGAGCACCACCGGCTTACCCGCTTGGACCTGAAGCGTGGCGGGCTGAAACTGAAATTCTTGGACCTGAACCGATACGGCTTGTTTGGCGTTCGGGGCTGCGCCGCCACACGCCGCCAATCCGATGACCAAAACAATTCCTGCCAATACAATGCGCTGCAACACTTACCCCCTCCTCGAAAATTGGAATGGGGCGAGCATAACGTACACGGCTGCGCGTGTCACGCGCCAAATGGCGTATTGACGAAGGACATGGGGCTTGAATTTACGGGGCTGGAGGGTCGTCAAAGGTGAACGTCCGCAGAAACGCGACCACACTCCACAAATCGGCATCCGTGTACAGCGAACCCCATTCGGGCATGCCTGTGCCCATGCCGCCGCGCAAAATTTTGCCTTGCAGCAGCGCATCGCTCGCGCCCAGCATTGCCGACGCGTCGGTAAAATTTGCGGGACCGCGCGGCATGTCGGGGTGCATGGTCGTCAAGCCCGGCAAATCTTTTCCGGCAGGTCCCTGCCCATCGCCGCGTTCGCCGTGACACGCCGCGCAATCGCGCGCATACCGGCGCGCGCCGTTGGCAATATTTTCAGCGCCCACATTTTGAAAATACGCGAACGCGATGGCGTCCCACAATTGTTGATCGTCATACGCGTCGTACGCGGCATCGGCGCGCAGTTTTGCAAACACCGCGTCGGGCGACTGGGTGCGAAAATCCGCGTCGACGCGCAGATTCAATTGCGCGCCGCGCGCGGCGGATGGTTTTCGCGGCGGGATATTTTGTGCGGGGTGCATCGCGTCAATGTCAATCCGCAGCTGTTGATACAACGGCGGCGCAAAGGTCGGCGCGGGCAAAGCGGGCTGTGCGGGGTCGCTCACCCAAATCACGCCCCGCATGCGCCAATGATTGACGCTGCACCAACGCGTGCACGCGAACGGAAAGCGTCCCGCGCGCGTCGCCACGAATTCGACCTCCTGCACGTGCCCCGGCAAAATTTCATCTACGCGCACATCCAAGGCGGGAATTTCAAAACCGTGCACCACATCCGGCGCGGCAATCCGCAAGCGCACGTGTTCGCCGACGTTCACGCGAATTTCGTCGGGCGACCAACCGCCGTTTTCCGGCGAACTGGCAATCACATCAATCACGCGCGCATCACTTGAATTTGTCCGCCACGCTTGATACCCAAAGAGCGACGCAGGAAAAACGATCACGAGCAGCGCCACGATGCCGAGCGCAAACCATTCACGTTTCATTTCAACTCGTTGTCCAGACCTGACAGGTTTTTTACCATTTGTGTCACGAGCGACAGTGGCTCCATACATCGCGTACGCATCACCTGAAGCTTTCGCGGTTGAAACCTGTCAGGTCTTGGTACGCTCCTATCACACATACAACCACAGCAGCACCATCGTAAACGCCGCGCAAAACGCGACGATGGGCAGCGCGGCGCGGGACGGTACGCCTTGTGTGTGCGCCGTACGCAGCGCCATGCCGATGGCGGCAATCAAGCCCGCGAGCAGAATCGGGATTTGCAAAAAGGATTGCAGCCCCGCGAAATACGGCGTCCACGTCCAATTCGCCGTGCCAAATAAATCCCAGCCCCAGCCGAACGGGTCGGACAATACTTGCCACGCGTACGAAAAATTGATGAGCACGAATGACAAACTGAACGCCGCCCACGCCGCAAGCCCGAGCGGCGCGAGCACGTACGCGTACTCGGTGAACGTGCGGCGCAATGAAAATTTATGCAGTGAAATTTTTCGCGTCAGCCACGCGCACGCCAAAAAGATGCCCGGCACAATCGCCAAATTTGCGGCGAGAAAAATAATGGCATAGACAAACCACGCGGGTGCGCCGACCGCGTACGCGGTTTCTTTGAGCGCCGCCCAGGGCCCAAGCAGGACAATCGAATACGCGAGCGCGCAGGTGAGCATGATGAATGCTTTGTACGCTTCGTCGAGACGGCGACCTTTCGTCGTTTGCAAATCTTTGCCCGGGACGCGCAGAAACACACCCATGTTGTCGAGCGGGCACGTTTTCAAACATTCGCTGCACAGACCGCAGTATGTATTCTTGTCCAGCGCGGCGGGAAACACCATCCACGGACAGCCGTAGCCGTCGTCACTGCCGCGATAACAGGTTTTGTCCGTGTGCGTTCTGCACAACGCCGCGTCTTTGACGCGCACTTCGACGGGCGCGAGCTGTGCATACAAACCGATGAATCCGCCGACGGGACACAGATAGCGACAAAAGACGCGGCGCTCGAACAACAAGCTCACGCCCAGCGCAAGCGCGGCGAACGCGAGCAGCACCAACGCGCTCACGAACGGCGTCGTGAGAATGACTGCCGAGAACAGCGCGACGGCGAGGAACGAAATGTTTTGTAGCCAGATGTTGTTCAGGCGTGGGGACCATTTCCAGCCGAGCGTAAATAATTTGCCCCCGGCGCGCGGTTGAATCAACGCGCGGCGCTGCAACCATTCGCCGGGCGCGGGAATCGGACAGATGGCGCACCACAAGCGTCCGGCGAACGGTACCATCACCAGAATCACGAGCGCCCACCACACGATCCACACAAAGATGATGCCGAAATTGCGGCTGCCGGCGGGCGTGCCAAACAAGCCCGTCAGAATCGCGAGCAAAAAAATCGGCAGTGTGAGCGCCATGAACAGCCACGGTACCCAACGGCTCGTGACAACGCGCTTGAAAAGCGGAATGCGCGTGAGCTCAAAACGCGGGCTGTTCATTTCCAAAAAAACGCGAGCGCGCCGATCCCACCGACGAGGGTGAGGAGCAGCGCGCGTACGAACGGCAAGTTCGGTTCCACGTTCAATTCGCCGATCATGAAGGGATGCAGCGCGCCGCACGCGACCGAGCAGCGAAATTTGAATTTACCTTCTTTGTCCGCGACGAACGTCGCGGTCGCGCTTTTCCCCGGTTCGGCGACGAGATTCACGTCATACCCATCCACGTATAACCCATGTACCGTGTCCGTGGCTTCGAGCACGAGCGTTACCGTATCGCCGCGCCGCACAGAGAGCGAACCGGGTTCGAACGCGAACGCACGGGCATTGATTTGAAGAGTGTGCGCTCGCGGAGTGTATGCTTGCGCCGGTAGGGGTACAAGAATTGCCGCGAGCATCAGCAGCACGGCGCTCGCGGCGATTCCAAACCGGTGGGTGTGACGATATGACAGCGCTGCTTTCGTCATGGTTGATTCGACGGCCCGAACTGGCTGTAGGTATTGAGAAGGGTCTGACGAATTTGCGGCGGGGCGCGCCCATCGCGTGTCATGCGCATGACATCTTGCGTAATGTCCACGCAAATGCTACAGCCCAGCGCGTGATCGTCAAAAACAATTTTGCCGTTGGTCGGGGCGTCTTTGATATAGCAATCGTAATTGCTCGTGTGTCCCATCGCGCCGCAGCCGCAAAAGCACGGCACATTTTTCAATGGCTCGGGATTGGCGACGGCGAATTGATATGCTTCGCGCACGGTTTGTGGCGCTTGCTGCATTTCGGGCATGAGCATCGAGACCGGGGCGAGCTGCAATTCATGGTTTGACTGCGCAGCGCAGCCGGTGGCGAAAAGCGTTGGCGCCAATAAACTGACCAGAGCAAGCATAGAAAACAGGCGTTGCATGTGACTCCATCCGATACGAGTGGGCGCAGATTCAGTCCGGGAAAATTCGGGGCTGGCGCACTCGGGCGACCCTATCATGTCATGCCAGGCGCACACGCGCACGCGCCAAATGGCGTATTGGCGTGGGGGAATTTTGCTTGGGCATGGTAACTCGAAGAGTTGGAATCCAGAGTATAGGGGACAATCACCAGTTTATGAAATCTTGACGGATTGGCAGTAAAATGTTTTTTATTCGCGAAATGACAGCGCGTTTCTTTCCCCCGGTATTCTAACGTCGTGAATCCAAGAGCGCGCGGCGGAAAGGGAGGAGAGAATCAAATGGACGGAATTGTGCAATGGGTCATCGCACGCGCCGCGTCCGTCGCTGCCGAGCCGCGCGATACCGATGAGCTGCGCTTGCAAAAGACCATGCTCGTCACGGCGAGCGCGATGTTTATTGTGGCAGGCGCGATTTGGGGGCTTGCCTATTTTGCGCTGGGCGAATATCTCGCCGGAAGCATTCCCTTTGGCTATGCCGTGTTTTCCACGCTCAGTGTCTTGGCATTTGCGCGCCTGCGCCATTATCACCTCTTTCGTTTTACCCAACTGCTGCTGATCCTCCTGCTGCCTTTTCTGCTTCAACTCACGTTGGGCGGTTTCATCAATTCGAGCGCGGTAATTCTCTGGTCCATCATTTGTCCGGTCGGCGCGCTGGTCTTTGGCGGGCCCCGTTCGGCGGTGCGCTGGTTTCTGGCGTACGTAGCCCTGGTAGTGCTCAGCGGATGGCTCGAAGCGAATCTGCGCGCGTCGAACCATTTGCGCCCCGAATTGATTATTTTGTTTTTCGTCATGAACATTGCCGCGATTTCGGCGATTCTCTTTGCGATCCTCGCCTTTTTCATCAGCCAAAAGGACTATGCCTTCAAGTTGTTGGCGTTGGAGCAAGAGAAATCCGAGAATCTGCTGCTCAATATCTTGCCCAAAGAGATCGCGCCGATTTTGAAAAATCATCCGGGCACGATTGCCGAGCATTACGACGGCGCGAGCATCCTCTGTGCCGACATTGTGAACTTTACGCCGTGGTCGGTGGAACTGCCGCCCAAAGAAATGGTGGAAATGCTCAACGAAATTTTTTCGTATTTTGATTCCTTGCTCGATCAATATGGCGTTGGAAAAATTCGCACGATTGGCGACAACTATATGGCGGCATCCGGCGTCCCGACGCCGCGCCCCGACCACGCGCAAGCCCTCGCGCGGATGGCTCTGGATATGAGCGCCTATATTCAAAGCCGCCCCCCGCGCAATGGCAAGCGTCTCGATTTTCGCATCGGCATCAATTCCGGTCCGGTGATTGCGGGCGTGATTGGCAAGCGCAAGTTTGTCTATGATTTGTGGGGTGATCCGGTCAACACGGCAAGCCGGATGGAGTCGAACGGTGCGCCCGGCAAAATTCAAACTACGCGGGACACCTACGAGTTGATCAAGGAGGAATTTGTCTGCGCGCCGCGCGGTCGAATTGCGATCAAAGGCAAGGGCGAAATGGAAACGTGGTATCTTACCGGGATCAAGCACACATGATTTCAGACCGGCGTATTCTCCACACACACCGCCGTCGGACTGTCTTGGGAAAGAGGTGGAGAAAATCCGACTTTGGTCGCACGACGGCACAACTTTGGTCGTACAAAAATGCTTGACAGGCAATAGTATAATGGCACCATCTTGTTCGTTAACACGCAGGGAATCCAATATAGTTTGTTAGGGAAGCGATGAAACCCAATCTTGCTGCGCCGGCCCCACAGTATGTTGGACGCTGAAAGGCGATGTCTTTTGCCCGCGCGGCGAGATGTTGCACGGATTGGGTGGAGCGAGTGGCGTAACCGACCATAAGCTGTGTCCACAGCGGGGACACAGCTTGCGGTTTTTTGTTGCCCGTGACAAAACAAGCAGACGAATTCCATGTGAAACGGCTAGTTCGGATTGTTTGGCTGACGAGGGCCATAAACCTGATGTTCTCCCGAGGAGGGGACAATGCGTAATTTTCAACGCAGCACTTGGCGTTATCTGTACCACCCGGTCGCACGTCCTTGGGGTGTTCTCGTGCTCGTCCTTGCTCTGGCGTACGGCGGCGGACTGTGGCTGCATTTGTTACACGAAGGCGCAGGCGCCACCGAGTTCGACGCGCCGCTGCCGGTGCTCCACTGGCTGCGCGATTCGACGCTCCTGCTGCCGCTCGTCCTAGGGTCTGTCATCGCGGCGCTCTTTGTCACACAGCAATTGTTGAAACGCTTTAACCGAAACCCTTCTTCTTTCCTCGGCACTGTGCTTGCTCCCCTCACTGTCGCCATCATCACCAGCGCGACCCTGGCGGCTGCTAGCCCCATCCACACTACGCTGTTCCAAGCCCATCATCAATTCGGCGCTGAGGAGCTTGCCCTCGACGTACACATGCTCTATGATGGCTTGATGGCGTTCGGCGTCAACGCGTTGATTGCGCGCATCGTCTTTGCGCTTTTGGGCAAGCGGCTCTGGGCAACGCGGCGACAGCGCGCAACCCGGGTCTATCGCCTGACGACGCTGCCGCGTCTCGCGGCGGCGGGCATGCTCGCCCTCATCCTCGCGGCGGACTTGGCGTCGTGGTTAGGCGGACCAACTTTTGTGACCCCCGTTGCGGCAGCGGAGCGACCACCACCTACACGTGGTATGCGAATCGCGAGGGTCAATATGTTATTAATGAGTGACGCCAAACTCTTGCATGAATTTTTTCGCTTCGACCTCCGTGTCCACATAATCCACGCCGATCAAGACCAACCCCCGATCTTTGTACTTGAGCCACGTGGACTGCAACAACGGGGCTTCTTCGCGACAGGGAATGCACCACGACGCCCAAAAGTTGACGATGACGGGTCTGCCGCGCAAAGCCGACAAACGAATCGTCTCACCGTCGAAGGGTTTGATTTCAAAATCGGGCGCTGCGCCGCTGGCGAGCGCGCCGGCGGCGCGCTGACGTACAGTGAGCGCAAGCACGCCGAGCAGCCCCACAACAATCAGCGCAATTGCGCCAAAGACCAAGATGCGAGTGCGTTTCGAAGAACGCGTAGAAAGCGGTGGCGTGATTTCCATGGTTACTTTATCTCACTCTGTGACCTCGACATTGATTGTAGGGAGAATGCGATGCGAACGATAGCGCCAAGCGGCGGACGCGGCGGTACGCAAAATGGCGGGGGGCGCGGCGATGCGCCAAACGGCGCGTCCAAAACGCGCTATTCTGCGATTTTCTTTTCGCCTAGTTCGAGTACCCTCAAACTGGAGGGACCGAATGTCACTCGCCTTACGCAATCTCTTTGATCATGGGTCCTTCTGGCTCTGGCAAGACGACGCTGCTTTCGATGCTCGGCGCGCTGCTGAAGCCGACCGAAGGCACGATCACGTTGAAGGGGAGGACGATTAGCGCGCTCGCGGAAAATCGGCTGCCCGACATTCGGCTGCGCCAATTCGGTTTTGTCTTTCAAGATTTCAAGTTGCTCTCGGCGCTCACCGCGCTGGAAAATGTCGCGCTCGTAGCAGAGCTCGCCGGAGTGAAACACGGCGTTGCGCGGAAAAAAGCCGCCGCGCTGTTGAGTGCCTTGGGTCTCGGCGCGCGCTTGAAATTTTTACCCGAAAAATTGTCGGGCGGCGAAAAACAACGCGTGGCGATTGCGCGCGCGTTGGTGAACGACCCCACGCTGATTCTTGCCGACGAACCGACCGCGAACCTCGATTCCAAAATCGGACACGAGATTATGCGCTTGCTGCGCAAGATCGCACGGGAACAAAATCGCAGTGTCATCATCGTTTCGCACGACCAACGCATCAAGGACATCGCCGACCGCGTGTTGTGGTTGGAGGATGGACAGTTCAAAGAGATGCGGACGCTGGCGGTTGATCCGGTTTGCGGCATGAGTATAGAGCGCGATAATGCAGTGGGCCCCTTCGAGCACGCCGGCGCCCTGTATTACTTTTGCGCGCAGGGCTGCCGCGACGAATTCGCGCAGCAGCCCGAAAAATTTTTGGAACCTGCGCGGGCGAACTAACTTTCACGCCAAGCGCATGGAATCTTCACAACTTTTTCACCGCGCGCGTCAATAATCGGCGCAGGCGCTCTTACATTTGGCAAACTAACGAAAAAAATTCGTTACTCAGATTGAAGCTGAACAATGTCGAAAATGCTAGAGGCGAATTCATTGACGGTGATTGTGCCTGCTTATAATGAGCAAGCGAATATCGCCGATACGCTCCACAGTCTGCAAGCGCAGACGACACCGCCTGCCACCATCATCGTCGTGGACGATTGTTCCACCGACGAAACCGGAGCGCTCGCGCGTGCGCGCGGCGTCACCGTGATACGTCCGCCCAAGAATACAGGGTCCAAAGCGGGCGCGCAGACGTTCGCGTTGAGCGCGGTGCGCACGCCTCTGGTCATGGCGTTGGACGCCGACACGATCCTTGCCCCCGATGCGATAGAAAAAATTTTGACGGCATTTGACACGCCGGATGTCGCGGCGGCATGTGGCTTGGTTTTGCCGCGTTACGTGCGCACCATTTGGGAACGCGGACGCTATGTCGAGTATCTTTTGGCGTTCTCGTTTTACAAACCGATTCAAAATTATTTCGAGAAACCGATGATCGCGTCGGGCTGTTTTTCGGCGTATCGTACGGACGCGCTGCGCGAGGTCGGCGGATGGTCCGCGCGCACGCTCGCCGAAGACATGGACTTGACCTGGACCCTGTACGGGCGCGGGTATCGGGTGCGCTTTGTGGCCGACGCGGTGTGTTATCCGATTGAACCGTCTTCATTGCCGCTGATGCGGAAACAACTGCGGCGCTGGTCGCACGGGTTTGCGCAAAACGTACAACTGCACTGGCGCACCGTGCTCGACGTGCCCATGCTGCGTTGGTTCGTCGCGGTCGCATTCGTGGACGCGACCTTTTCTTCACTGTATTACTTGCTCTTGCTGCCACTGCTGGCGGTGGCGTTCGCCGCGCCGTTGTTGCTGCTGCTGTATGCGATTGACGTGACGATGATTCTCGTGCCGGTGCTGTATCAGGCGGCGTCGCGCGGAGAAACCCTGCGCGCGCTGGCAAGTGTGCCTTCATTTTTGCCGCTGCGTCTTGTCAACAGTTTTTATTTTCTCGAGGCGGTCTGGAGCGAACTGCTACGGGGCCGTTCACTGCGCGTGTACGAAAAGGGACATTAAAGATGATTGCAGGGCTTCCGGGGACTGGTCTGGGTGGATTGTTCTATTTGGCGGCAGCACTCGTGATGATTCTGCGCGGCAAGAACGCGCGCACGAGTTGGCAGACGCTCGCGCGTATGAGCGCAATCACTTTTGGGATCCTCGCCGCGTTATGGTTGACCTATTGGGTCTTGGGTGAATTATTGGCGCGCTCGGCAAATCTCGCCGACGCGAGCGCGATTCTCGCACCCGGGCAGTCGCCCGGTGTGTTCCAGCTCCCCTCCATTTTTATCGCCACGCTGCCGGTGCAGCTTGCCTCCATCGGGCTGCTTTTGCTGGGCGTCGAATTGATTCATCTATGGCTGAAAAGCCAACAAGGAAAAAAGAAACCCGAGTCAATCGTCGCGCCGCAACATCCGGCAGTGCCGGATGCGCCGGCGTTCGCGCCCATCGAAAGGGTCTGGGCACCTCGCGACGACGCGAGCGTGACGCGCAAGTGAGCGGTAGTTCCAACTTGTTGGAACATGCTTGTTGTTGGCACACGAGTTGGACTCGTGTGCCAACGGGATTGTAAAAAGAAACAAGCGCGGCGAGGATGTTTCCTCGCCGCGCTTGTTTGTGTAATTGAGGGGCGAGGACAAGCCATCGCCCCTACACTGCCTTGTGTTCGCCCCGAAAGGGGCGAGGACGCGTAGGGGCAATCCCTCGTGGTTGCCCCACCTACACGACGACGATCTGGAATTGCATTCCCGGATGCCACGTGCAGATGATGGTGTAGGTTCCCGTTTGATTCGGCGCTGTCCAAACGACAGAGGTCGTTTGATTCGCGGGCAGGACCGTGTAGACCAGTTTTCCGTCTTGGCTCACGGCGTTATGGGCAAAGTTGTCTTGATTCGTGATCTTGAACTTGATCGTCTCGCCTTTTTTCACCTCGACGCGCGTTGGGTCAAATTTGAAATTGCGCGCGGTGAGATTGATTTCTTTATCCACTGACTGCGTTGACGGCACAGGCGTCGCATTGACACTGGGGGCGTTGTTCCAACCGCCCATCATCCCGCCGCCCATCATCCCACCGAAACCATTGGTGCCATTCCAATTCCCCATCATCCCGCCGTTCATCATCCCGCCAAAGCCATTGGCGCCATTCCAATTCCCCATCATCCCGTTGCCGTTCCAACCGCCCATCATTCCGCCATAACCGTTGCCGTTCCAATTCCCCATCCTCGCGCCGTTGTGTGGCGCATTCATCATCGAACCGGCAAACACGTGCATGTCGGTCATCGTGCCGTATTGCGCCACGCGGATGTCTTGCGCGATCTGTTGGCGCATCCATTCGGTCATCTGCGCGGCGTTCGCTTGCGGATAATTCTGCGCCATCCACGCGTGCATCTGCGTCACGGGCTGGAGCAGCGCGTCGGTCAACGCTTGCTCGCTCACACCTTTCGCCGATGCAATGTCGAGCCAGCTTTTACCCTGCTGACGTTGTTGCAGCAAATCGTTTGCGTTGGTCTTGAGCAAATCAAGCACGGCTTGGTTGTTGTGCATCGCGCCCCAATTACCGCCTTGCCAAGGTCCTTGCGCGAACGCGGTGTTGATAAACCATCCGCCAGCGACGAGGGCGAGCACGAGCGCGGCGGTAATCCCGACGACTATCAAGAGTTTCGTTTGCGTTTTCATTTGGATTGTCCTTTTGAATTTGAATTGATTTTGGATCGCTCCGTTGATCTGCTTTTACAGTACTCGAAGGGTGTGAAAGAGTTGTGAAGGATTGATGCGGTTCTCTCGAACCGGGCAATAGTTCCTGTCAAATCCTATTTGGTTTCGGCTCGTCCGAGTTAGTAACTATATTCTGAAATGTTTGCACAAAAAGCAAAGATTTTCCCACCGCGAATCCCTCAATCCTTCGGGACAGGTTCTACGCGAATCTACGCGAATCTCTATTCTTATTCGCGTAGATTGGCGAAGATTCGCGGTTTCCTATTTGGTTTCGGCTCGTCCGAGTTAGGGTTGAGCAAAGAATAGTCCAAAGAGGACGAGGATCACAATCACGAGGGCGACGATGAACACCCAACCATACGGGCTGCCCATCATTGCCGCGCCGCCGTGCATCATTCCGCCCATCATCGCGCTGGTCATCCCGCCGCCCGCGAGCAACAAATCCAGCACGAACAGTACTCCTAACGCGATCAGGACGATTACGGCGAGGGTCAGCAGATCAATACTCATCTTGCATTCCTCCACTCTGTTCAGGACCAGCGCTACCACGCGTCCATACGTCTTGCACACACTCTAGAATTGTTTCCGCTGGAACGTAACCGCCTTTTCGTGCATCGCGCACCGCGCCATTTGGCGGAGGGCTAGACGCGCTATCTGGCGCAACGCCAATGAAAAAAAGACCCGCCCCAATGCGCCATTGAGACGGGTCACGCTTCCACTTGATTTGCGCGCAGCCGCGCACTGTCCAGGGGAAGATATGCTATGACTTTGGTCCCGTGCCCCCGCTCGGATTTCACGTACACATTTCCGCCAAAGAGCTGTGCCCGTTCTTGCATACCCATCAAGCCGAAATGCCCCGTACGCGCATAGGCGCTCGGCGCTTCGGGCGCGTCAAAACCCACGCCGTTATCTTGAATCGTCACGGTCACTTCGTCCGTCTCGAACGCGAGCGTCACCTCTACGTCGGTCGCGCGCGCGTGCTTGGCAACATTGCGTAATGCCTCTTGAGTGATGCGAAACAAGACCAGCTCGCGTTCGGCGTCGAGCCGCTGCTCCACGCCTTTTACGTCGAAACGCGCCTTGGCTTCGCGCGCGCTCGTTTCGAGCGCGGGAATCAGACCCAGCTCGTCGAGATACGTCGGACGCAAATCGCGCACGAACCCGCGCACGTTTTCCACCGCCTCTGTCGTCAAGGTTTTCAATTCCGCCAATTTGGGTGCGACGAGCGCGGGGTCTTTGACTAATGCTTTTTGCGCCATTTCAATGCGCTGCTGCACCGCGATGAGCGCCTGAATGGTATCGTCGTGCAGCTCGCGGGCGAGGTGCTTGCGTTCATCTTCTTGGCTGTGCGTGATGGCGGCAATGTAATTTTGCGTTGCCACCTGTGCGGCGGAAACTTGCTGCGCCATGCGGTTGAGCGTTTCGCGCAATTCTTCGATCTCGCGCACTCCGCCGACGCGTCGCTGCGCCGCGAAATAGTCCCCGAACGCGATGCGCTGCGCGGCTTGCGCCAGATTTTCCAGCGGACGAATCACGTTGCGCACGCCAAAATAAATCGCGCCGAGGGCGACGACCGCGACCAAAACCAGGACCACCGGCAGCAGCACCGTGAATTGAAACATTGGCGCGATGACGTCTTGCCACGGCTCGTCAATCACCAAGCCCCAGTGAGTCGGGACAATCGGCGCGTAGCCGACGACCAATTCCACGCCGTCCGTGTCGAAGTGAAAGGTCGCGCCGCTTTCGCCGCGCATCACTTGGGCGATGCCCGTGTGCGTGCTGAAATCCGTGCCCACGCGCGCGGGGTCGGGGTGCGCGATGATTTTTCCCTGCGGACTCACCAGATAGGCAGTCCCGCGCGGGGCAAGCGACTCGAATGCGGGCAATCGCACCGCGCCGACCACTTTGCCTTCTGGGGCAGCGGCGCGCGCCATGAGTACGAACCACGCGCCATGTTCCAAAAACGGCTGCGAAAATTCGCCGTCGGGTGGAATTTTATCGCGCCGCGCCTCCCAAAGTTCTCGCGCCGCTGACGCGTGGATGATACGTCCCTGCGCGTCCAAGAGCGCAACCCCGCCGTCAAAGACCTGTGTGTTCCATGTCTCGGGCCGCGACACCTGGAGATTCGCCAGATCGCGCGCGCGATCCGCCAAGAGTTCCGAAATCCGCGCGGCGGCCACGCGCGCCAACGCCCCATCGCGCTCTGCCACCATTTCGCGCATCGCGCCCTGATGACTGGTGACGCCGAGATACGCGATGCCAACCAAAATGATTGTGAGCGGGAGAATCGTCCAAAGGAGAATTTGCGTGCGCAGACTGCGGAGCATGGGGCGAAAGTAGACAAGTAGACAGGGAAACACAAGTCCTTCACCTTTGTACCTGTTTCCCTGTTTCCCTCCTTACTCGAGCGCAATCCACTTTTTGCGTACGCCGAACAACACCGCTTCGGTGCGGGTGGCGACGTGGAGTTTCGCAAAAATGTTCGAGAGATGTCCCTGCACGGTACGGTCGCTGATGCCCAACTGCGCGCCGATTTGTTTATTGCCGAGACCTTGTGCTGCGAGACGCAGGACGTCGAGTTCACGGTCGGTGAGCGGTTCGACGATTTCGTCTGCGGTCGCCGAGACACCCGCGGCGCGCAGAACGAGCTTTTTCGTGACCGCTGGGGAGAGCGCGGTTTCGCCTTGCGCGACGGCGTGCACCGCTTGAACGAGTTCGTCCGACGACGACGTTTTCAAAAGATAGCCGCTCGCGCCCGCTTGCAGCGCGGCAAAAATGTACGGGTCATCCGCGTAGGCGGTCAGGATCAACACTTGCACGCGCGGAAATTCTTGCTTGACGCGACGCGTTGCCTCCAATCCGTTGAGGCGCGGCATTTGAATGTCGAACACCGCGATATCGGGCGCATGGCGCGCGATGAGCTCGAGCGCCTCTGCGCCGTCGTCGGCTTCGGCGATCACGCGCAGGGTCTCGTCCTCTTCCAAAAACTCGCGAATCCCCTTGCGCACGACCGCGTGATCGTCGGCGAGAAGCACACGAATTTTTTTTGATTTATCCACTCCTATCCTTCCAAATCTTTTTTAATTTGGTCAAACTGCTCCTTGGTGAGCTCACCGCGCGCGTAACGCGCTTTTAGAATATCTAACGGCGTTTCGCCGTGCGGCGGCGGGAGCGGCGCGGCGCTCGACGCGCGGGAATTGCGCGCGAGCGACATGACCACCAGTACGCCGCCGCCAATGAGCAGTCCCCAGAACGCGAGTTGCACAATCCAACCGAGCGGATTGAACCCAAACGGTCCAAAGCCATGCATTCCATAACCGCCCATCATTCCGGGGCCCATGCCGAACCCACCGAACCCCATCATCCCCATTCCGCCGAATAACAACACCAGCAGCGCGATCAAAAGAATTACGCCGACGATCAGACCTGTATTGCGCATTTGCATTTGCCCTCCTTGAAAATAACCCGTAGTAACGTGCGATGTAGGCGATGGGAATACATCGCACATCGCCTCATTCGCTTTCGATTCGTCCGTTCCAGTGTAGCAAGGAGGTATGAAGAATTGATGAAGACCCCACGCGCTTTCTATGCACGGTCCAGCTTGGTATATTTCAACAGCAGCGCGTTGACCGCGACGATGAGCGAATCCCGCATCTCAATCTCCCTGAAAATGTCACGGGTGACAGGTGACGATGAAACATCTCCGTGTCACTTGCCCTCTTATTCCCAACGACCGCCAATTTTGTTGCACAGCATAAGCTGGATGAACCACTTGTGTCAAGCCGAATATGCTCGGTGACAGGGCTTGAAGTCGGCAGCTGTCATGCTGAACAGCTGAAAAATTAAAGGGCAACTTGCACTTGGATGCAAGTTGCCCGAACGGAACTAACTGGCGTTTTGTATTGCCTAATGCTTGTTGCGCTCTTCGTCCCACGGTAATGGGCGATGGGACACGTCCGGCGCGGGCGATTTTTTGCCCACTTGAACTTGCGGCGCGCGCGCAGGTACTTCCGCATTGACCTTTAGTTTGGGCGCGGCAGATTTTGCCGCGACGGGATTATCGGTCAATTTGACGCGCGACTTGGGCTTGCTGGGCTGTCCGCGCGTGCGCGCCAATATCGCGGGCGTGAACAAGAGCGCGAGCAGTGCGGCGAGCGCGAGCGCAAAGAACACCCATGAGGCAAGCGCAGTTTGCGACGCGGCTTCCGGGATAACCCCGCCGGGATTGTACGTGACGCGCGTATCCGCCGCACTCGGCGCCGTCACGACGATGTTGCGCGGTACGCCGTCGTGCAGCGCGTTGGGCGAAAGGTACGTGAGCTTGTATTCATTCTGAATGCGCGCCGAAAGCTGTTGGTACAGCTCGCGCAGGTGGGTCGCGTCGGGCGTGTACGCGTACGTGCCGTTCGACGCGCTCGCCAGCGCTTGCAGCACTCCTTCGTCCACCCCATCGTCGCCGCCCTTGCCTGTTGCCTTGTTGCCAACGCCCATCGTGTAAATGGAAAGCCCGCTCGCGCCCGCTTGTTTTAGAATCGCGTCGCGCCCGAGCTTGCTCGCGTTATCCATGCCATCGGTGAGCAGGATTACGGCTTTGCGTCCCGTCACGGGCTGCAGCAGCGTGTCGGCTTGCGCGAGCGCGTCGTACATGGCGGTGTTGCCGCGCGGCACGATTTTTTGAATCGAGGCGCGCAGCGCGGCGGTGTCTTCGGTCAGCGGCTGCAACACATCGATCGCGGTATCGAATTGAATCAACGCGGTGCGGTCGCCGGGGCGCATGAGCTCTACAAACGCCGTCGCCGCTTGCTTGGCGCCGTCCATTTTTCCCGCGAGTCGCATACTGCCGCTGCGGTCTATCACCAACACCGTATTGACGAAACCTTGTTCGCCCGCGCGCGTCGCGGCGGTCAGCTGCATCGCCTGCCCATTCTCTTGCAATTGAAACGCGCTGGGAAGCAAGTTGCGCACGGGATTGCCTGCCGCGTCCGTCGCGGACACATACACCTCGATCTTGGGAAACTGCGAGGTGTCCACTTGTGTGACCGTGAGCGTGATCGGACCTTGACCGTATGCGACGAGTCCTGTCACGAGCATCAACGCGAGCGCGAGGGCGAGCGCATAAAATCTTGTTTTCATAATTGCCTCTAGAAAATGTGACGGGTGATGGGTGACGGGTGACGGGGAGACCGCGCACGTCACTGGGAATCGCAAGCGATTCCATCACCCGTCGGGAGTGAGCCAGTGGCTCGTTGGAAAGTCCTCTGACAATGTGACGGGTGACGGGGCTGAATCAGCTCCGTCCTTGTTTTGGGAAGGGTCGGCTCAGGGTTCATAAGGAACGTTCCCTTCTTTGCCCTCTCTGCCTTCTCTGCCTTCTGGCATGTTTGGGAAAGGTCATTCAGCGCCGTTCGTGATAAAGCAGCTCGGTATTGCCGACGCGGATTTTGGCGCGGTCGCTCAAGCGCGCCAATTGCACGCGCTGTCCGTTTACGAACGTGCCCTTGCCCACGCTCAGGTCTTCGATCACGAAATGGGAACCGGCGCCTTTGAGGCGGGCGTGCTGCGGCGCGAGATCGGGATCGGGAATCGCAATGTCGGCTTTGAAATCATTGCTGCCAATGACCGCCGCGGGTCCGTGCTCGTGCAGAAATTTGTCGAGGATGAACTCGGTGCCCTTGAGTTTGCCGTTTAGCACTTCGAGCCACGCGCGCGAGAGCAGCACCACGATCAACGCGATGAACGCGCCGACTGCCGCGCCCAACACGATCAAGCCGAGCATCTTGCCGAGCACGGTGATGCCCAGCCAGCTCTGGAGCAAGTACAGAACTGCGCCGCCGACCGCGCCGCCAATTGCGCCGCCAGCTGCGCCCTTCCACATTTGCGTACCGCCGGTGATGCCTTCCGACAGACCCAGGAGCAAACCGAAAATGCTCCAGCCCAAAACGCGGCCGACCAGTTCACCGCCCGTCAGCTGAAAAATAAATTCACTGAGCGGCAGCCCCACCGCGCCCGCGACCAGACCAACGGCGCCCGCCAAGGCGCCCGCGCGCAGCGCGCGGTACCACGAACGTCGTAACAGTCCTTCGCTCGCGCCGATCAAACAACCGACGCACAAGCCGATGGCGCCGCCCAGCAGCGCGTCGCTGATATAGACCGTTTGCCCGCTGACAAAACCGAGCGTGTCGGTGAGCCGCCAACCTGCCAGCGCACCGAGCGCGCCGAGGATCGCGTAATAATACGCGCGCATTCGCAGACTCATTGTCGTGCTCCTTTCGATTCATCCGGCGCAGCGGATACCAGCGGCGTAAGGTTCGTCCACTGCACCACACTTGATTCCGCATAGTCCCCCAGTTCAAAAAAGCCGACGTACTGTGCCGGGTCCAATTGCAGACCATCCTGCCAGACGAAAAAACCGCCGCGTTCCCAGTGCGGATCAATGACCAACGCGACTTGCAACGGGTCGTTGAAAAAATACGTGTGCAGCCACGTGTCATAGCTGGATAAGAAAATCCCGAGACGCGGATGCGTGTGAAACCAACCGACCATCCGCTTGCCGGGAAAATCATCTTCCAAAATGGTATTCAACTCGACCAACGTATCTTGCGTGAACGTCAGATGCGTGCTGCTGTGCTTGACCCAGCGCGCGGGGAGCATGTCCTGGATGACGATGTACGGCAGCGCGCGTTCCGGGTCGGCGCGCGTCTCGCCAATCAACACGCCGCCCACTTCACGCGCGAGATTGCTTGCGGCATGTGCAACACATTTCAGATACGCGGATTGCATAAAAAATATCTCGACGCGGCGTGCGACGCTTTGCTCGTGCGGCGAGACCCATTGCAGCGCCTGATCGAGCGGCATGGGCGCGGTGATGACATCCGTCGGATGAGCGTCAAAGATTTTGATTCGTGATGACATGGATGTACCTCAAATCAAACCGGTGCGCCGAGCTTGATACGCCCGCGCGTCCGCGTGCGCTCGAACCCGCCGTCGAGCTCCGCGAGGCGAAAGGGTTCTGTCGGACACTGGGGGTTAGCGACCGCGCCGCCGTTCCACACAAAGATGCCCGCGCGGTCGAGCGACGGATCAATTACCAAAGCAATCTGCCACGGCTCGCGGAAAAAATTTTCGTGAATAAACAAGTCCCACTTGGAAAGAAAAATGGTCCACCCCGGATGCGTGTGGTACCAACCGACGATGGTCTTGTCGGGATATTGCGCGAGGTGGTCGTTGTGAAGCTGCTGCCAGGTCTTGTGGGTAAAGGTAAGATGCCCGCGTGTCTCGGCGGCGAATTCGGCGCGCAGGGTGTGGGTGACGACCACGTACAATTGCCCGGTTTGGTCTTGACACACATCGCCCAACAGCAAGCCGCCGACCTCACGGTCGCTGTTTTGCCGCGCGTGCGCGGTCGTGGAACGATTGACGCGTTGGTGCAAAAACACGGGAAACGGCGCGCCTGCGGGCTGCCAGCACCACAAATTGGAATCATCGGTCGGCAGCGACGCGGACGACAGAGGCGCAACGCTGCCCGCCGGCATGGTTTTGCGCGCGAGCGTGAGCCGCGTTTGCCCCGGCTTGTACGCGAGATACGTCGCGTGATAGTGCCGCCCGATGTCGAACGCGTCGCCGTCGGACAAGGGACGCAGTAACCACAGCGAGCCGCGACGGGTGCGGCATTCCGGGCACAACCCACGGCGGCGCGGGCGCTTGATGCTGCCGTGACGCGGACACCACACGACGTCGCCCGCGCGAATTTTGAACCACGTCCAATCGCGTTCGCGCCAACGCGCCGCGAGGTCCACCATCAAGTAATCGCGCCCTTCGATGTGGCGCACACTCAAATGATGCGGCGCGAGGTCGGAGGCGTCGAGCACGATAGCATTGTCTGGCGCCGCGCCAATGCCGACGGAATCGCCGACGAGTTCGTGCAAACGCGCCGTCGCGTTTTCGTCTTGTGCGGAGGTAATCCGCAAGGTACCGTGGCTCGCGCCGGAATTGGAGTGTGACATCAACCGCTTTTTTCCACGAATTACACGAATGAGATTTCGGCGATGGGAATACATAGCAATTTCATTCGGAAGGACATGATTGGTGTGATTCGCGTTATTCGCGGAGGAAAAGTTTTTGTCATTGAACATCACGCCGCGCGTGATGGTGGTCTCGAAATGACAACAGTGTGTAAGGTGAGTGATACACCGTTTTCAAAACCTTCGAGGTCGGCGAGGCACGCGATGCGCCCGCGTACAACGCCAGAACCCTCGAAGGTTTTGAATTCAGATGTTTAGCCCGCCGTCACATCCGCGGTGAGCATCAGGCGATCGTTTTGCGGCACACCTGCGGCTTGCAGCGTTTCCTCTTCGCGCAGTTCGCGCCCCAACGCTTTGCTGTCTACCCGATAGCTCATCGGGCGACCATCGGGCCCCGTCGTCGGCAGTTCGAGTTTCGAGACGACTTCGGGGAGCAACTCTTTGACCGGCACGTCCGCCGGAACTTCGGCGGTGCGCGCACCGCCCGACGGCAATACCATGGTCACGGGAATGTCTGCCATTTTTTTCCTCCTTACACTATCGCTCTGCGGAGCGTGATTTGAAGATGGGCTTGGGGCTGCAAAATTTTTGCAGCAGACCCATTACGCGGGCAACCACGAGGGATTGCCCCTACTTGATTTTGATGCGGGGGCGCGCCGCCGGAGTGGACGACGCCACCTTGACGAGTTCGGGGCGCAAGAGTTCGCGCGCGTCCACGGGGAACGCGTCCGCATGTTGCTGCCGCCACGCGCGCGACCACTTGGCGGCTTCGGCATCCCAGGGGAACGGGGGCTTGGTCGGGTCGTCGTGAAAATTCTTGTACTGCACCATTTCGCCGAGCATGATGACGAGCCGATCCAGCGAACGCGCTGCCGTCCACCACGCCGCGTCAATGCACACACTTCCATTCGCGTTCTTGATGTTGGGGTGCCAAATCGGCGTCAGCCATTTCAGCCCGGGCCAGCGGTGCGGATATTCATTGTGCAAATAGATTGCCACTTGATGATGCTCGCCGATACGCGGCTTGCCGCGCGCGTCAACGCCGACGATGCCTTTGCACTTGAAGGTGACGATATATTTTTCGGGCGGCGTGCCCGGTTTGGCATCCACGACGGTAAAGTCAATCAATTCGCTGTGCGCCTTGAGTTCCATCATCTTGACGTAATCCGCTTTGAGGCGGCGAAAACGCGGCGAGTCGGCGACGGACGAACGCGCGGGCGCTCCGCCTGCGGTCACATCTGCCGTCAGCATGAGGCGGTCATTCGCCGGGATGCCCGCGCCTTTGAGCGTTTCGCTTTCACGTAATTCACGCCCCAATGCCTTGCTGTCAAGACGATAGCCCATCGGTCGCCCGTCGGGGCCCGTCGTCGGCAGCTCGAGCACCGAGACGAGTTCGGGCAGCAGTTCGCGCACCGGCACATCGTCGGGAACTTCGGCCGTGCGTGCGCCGCCCGCGGGGAGCACAAGAGTTACATTCACGTCAGCCATGCTTTTCCTCCGGGATAAAGTGCAATTATGGAGTAATGAATCATTCGTGTTACGCATGTCATTTCGAAGCGGAGTTGCGACGCAGTTCGTCGCCGAAATCTCGGTTTTCGCGCAGATGAGATTTCTCGCAAGGACGGCTGCTCAGAAACTTCCGGTGCTCCACTTGAGTTAGCGGACGGAAAACGCGACGCGCCACGAATCTAAAAAAACAAGATTTTCGCGTGGATTCGCGCCAAGCCGTATCCTTCACGTTCGTTCAGGACATGGTTTGGCGAAGATTCGTGTTGATTCGCGTTGGAAAAGTTTCTGTGGTTACACATCCCAAAAGGGATGACCATCTCGAAATGACATTTACTGCGTAAGGCAAGTGAATCATCAGGTGTTCAAGTGCGGCACCTGGCATTTATTGGTGATCGCCCAGCAGTCGGCGTGATGCGGGGCGCCGCAGACGCTGCAAACTTTGACGCCGCGCGGGTCGTTGCGCTTGACGATATCCAAGCAATAGGGACAGCGGTCTTCGACGCTGCCGGTCACGCGCAGCCCCACGCGCGCATTTTTGTGACGCCGCAGCTTGCGCGTTTTCATTTTCACCGGCGCGTCAGGATAAATCGAGAGCTGCACCGGCGGGCGGGGGCGCTCGCGAAATGCGTTTACCGCGCGTGTCAGTCTCAAACGCAACAGATAAAGCGAAAGCGCGGCGGCGTGAAGCAAGCGCAATGGAAAAAATATCAGCGCGGTGAAAAGAATGCCGAGCGCCTGCGCGACAATTTCGAGCAAACGCAGCGGGCGGGCAATGAGCCATAAACCCAACTCTGCCACGCGTTGGTAGAACGGACGCGCCCACGTGGGCCAGGTTCCTGCAAACACGCCGACGAGCGCAAACACCCATTCAAATTCCCAAACGAGCGGATTCATGCCGCCGAGCTGCTGGACGAGATCGAGCTGTTCGACGAGCACACTGCGCATCATCCCCACCGCGAAACCGACGGCGAACATGGAGAGGGCGACGAACGCCCGCAGCACCGTGCGCCATTCGCGCGTCAACATCCGAAACAGCAGCGCCACGAACATGCTGCCCGCAAAAGCGAGCGGAAAGGCGAGCAAAAAGACCACGCGGACCGATTGCTGGGCGTTGAGTTGGACGAGCGTTTGACTCAGCCAATAACCCCACACCGTACTGACCAACATGGACAGCGTTGCGCCGATGCGCAAGCGCCAATTGACCAAGCGACGTTTTTTGTTCACGGCTAGCGGCTGCCTCATGCGCCGGAAATCGCACGGCGCGATTTGCATCCCTCCAGACGTTCCACCGGAACGTCTCTACTCTATACGGGTGCGCATTTCATTTCACCGGATGCAAAACAACGCGCGGGCGCGCGGGTTTGGACGATGGCGCTTGCTCGGCAACGGCAAGCGGTTGCGGCGCGCCCAATTTGATTTGCGGGCGCGCGTTGAGCCGGATGCGCGCCGCGCGGGGCGCTTGCGCGCCGCCTTCGAAATGCGCGAAATGAATCGTCTCGGGCAAATCGCCGGTCAACTCGAAAAAACGATACTCGTCCGCATTGTGCGCGCGTACAATGTGCAGCGGCGGAATGCCCATCGCCAGCAGCGGACGCTGCAAAAAGGATTCGCGTCCGGTGATGACGTGGGTCATGTGTACTTCGCGCAGCTCGCCGCAGCCCGGGCAAAGCCCTTCGTTGTAGCCGACGGTGGAGATGGGACGATACACTTCGGTGTTGGTCGCGCAGTTGTGGCATTCGAGCGCGGTGACGATTTCTTGATCGAGTTCGATCAATGCGTCCGCGCCCAGCGCGTCGCGCGCGATGCGGAGCATTTCCGCGAGCGTGGTGTTGGACGCTTTGCGGTCGGGCAGCTCGGTGATGTCGCCATAGACCCAATGGCTCTCGCATTCGGGGTCCGGGGTGTACGCGGTGCTGTGAAATTCATTCGTCATGCCGTTGACGTGCAGGACCTTGCCCGCATCCACCGGCAGTTTGTGAATCAGCTTGAGGGCTTCTTGGGCTTGCAGCGCGCCGACGATGGAAGAACTGGTCGGCGTCGTCGGCACTTTGCCCAGCAAGATATTTTGGCGCGCGAGCAGCGGGCACGAATAGCGCAATGACATTTCGCGGCGCGCTTGTTCTGTCAACGTGCATTCGTAACACGCGCCCTGTCCGGGCACAAAGACGCGCACGAGTCCGAGCAATTCTTGAATCGCGCCGTCCACCCACGGCTGATTGAGCCGGTAGGTGAAACGATTCAGAGCAAGACGCGCTTCGCGATTGTCGAGACAACCGACGACGACGTCCATGCGGCGAAACACGCCGAGTCCGAGTTGGGTGTTGATGTCGCCGTGAAAAAATTGGACGTGCACATCGGGATTGAGTTCCTTGACGCGCCGCGCGGCGACTTCGGCTTTTTTCAAACCATTGTCCTCGGCGCGAAACAGGACCGAGCGGCTGAGGTTCGCCGCTTCGATAGTGTCAAAATCCACGATAAACAAATTGCCGACGCCCATCAGCGCGAGGTTCTTGAGCACTTCGTTGCCCAACGCGCCCGCGCCGACGACCATGACGCGTGCGGCTTGAACTTGGGCGCGTTCCCACCAGGAAATCAATTCAAACGTGGCGAGGCGGTCTTTTTTGAGATTGGGAATGCGCACCGGTTTTTCGGGCGGCGGTGGCAGGGCGGGGCGACTGGTGTCTTGCGAGCCGTTGTCGCGCGCGATTTTGACGGTTTTCGCCAAAGGGCGGGCATTGGGGTCTTGGAGCGCGGCGAGGGTGTGTGGGACGAGGTCGCGGGCGTCGGGTTTGACAAAGGTGCCAAGCCCCGGGCGAATTTCGACGATGCCCAGCGCGGCAAGCCCTGACAATGCCTCGCGGATCGTGGTGCGGCTAACCTGTAATTTATCCATCAGGTTGCGCTCGGAGGGCATTTTTTCCCCGGAGCGGATGGTGCCATCGGCGATCAGGGTGAGGAGGCGTTCCGCGACGGAGTGAGCGAGCGTATTGTGAGCGACTGGTTCGATTTTCATGGAGACCATTCCTTGTGGTTTTCTGGTCTGACCAGTAAACCAGTGCGCCCATGATAAGAGATTTTGTCGCGGATGTCAAGGGGTACCGCGGGACTAGCTTGGAGATGTAATCCACGAAGAACACAAAGAACCCGAAGGGTTTCTGCCAAGCCGTTGATCCACGAAGAACACAAAGAACCCGAAAGGTTTCTGCCAAGCCGTTGATCCACAAAGAACACAAAGAACCCGAAGAGTTTCTGCCAAGCCGTTCATCCACGAAGAACACAAAGAACACGAAAGGTTTCTGCCAAGCCGTTGATCCACGAATAATTGCGCGAACTCCGCGCGACGAATAACTCGACTTTTGCAGCACCCTAACAATTGAATAAATCAAGCAGACGATCAGAAATGCGGTGTACAATCCAGCGGAACGCATACACTGGAGGTGTGTCATGGTTCCTCTGCTGGAGTTT
>JACQWQ010000188.1 GCA_016209205.1 Chloroflexota bacterium | reverse complement strand
ACTGAGGACTGAGTGTTGCGAAAAGAATCCGTGCTCAGCCCTCAGTCCTCATTGCTCATTACTGAATTGTTCCCAAATCAACTTGCTCGCGAGTATAGCGTCGCGGCCACCAACGCGATGGCGTCTGGATTGTTTTGCGCGTGGCGCGAGTAAATCTGTCCATGTTTTCACATGCTATCAGCCGTTGACGATAAGTTGGTCAATGGTATCTGGCGAACAAAGCACTATCTTTGATCTCATTTTCAATCTGTTAATTCAAGCCGTCTTGAAGGGAAATCACTCTATTTCAATTTGTCCACCTATTTGTCTATCTCCAAGTTTCTGGAGAGAGCGTGTTTTCGTCCCGGACAATTCGGATTGTTGCACTCTGAAGGCTTACCCGCCCTGTCATGAGATATCAACTTCATCGCGCAGAGAAGCCCATGCATATATTGTTTTGTCATGCCCTCAGCGCCGCTAATTCCGCGTTCAGCATACAACTTCCCAATGTCCTCCGCGGTCATCGGGACTGGCTCACTCTTTCTCAATTCGTTCGCCAGCAATGCCACATTCTCAAGATAAGACCAATAGGCACCGGGATCGGAAGTCCTCACAGGGTCGTACTTGACCTGCCAATCATTCACATCATACAAATGAAATTCATACCCTGTTTCCGTTGTGATGTGTTGATGAATCATGTCTTCTAGCTTTTCCCGAACAAAACGGGTTTTCCGATTTTGCTTTTCGCGTGTGTCCCGGACTGCGTTTTCCAGTTTAGAGCGAATTCCTGATTCGTTTGTGGGATGGTAGGGGCAATCCCTTGTGGTTGCCCAACTGGAATGGGCGAGGACAAGCCGTCGCCCCTACGCTGACACCACCAATCAATTCGGAATCCGCTCTAGCGTGTGTGATTTGAGCAACTTTTCGAACACGTCATCCCAGTTCCCAATCACTACATTTATTAAAGCGTTCGAGTCGAGCTTGTGTAGCTTATCATAAATCGTATCACTTGGTTCTACAGTGTTTTTGAGATCCTCAGGGCGTAGCTTGCCCTTTACCCCATCTTCCCACCATCTTGTCCCATACTCCTTTTTCAATTCTTTCAAAATATAGCCAGCCATTGCGCGTTTCAACAGTATGAGTCCTACGCGGACCTTTTCGGAAGGTTCAATGAACATTGTTTACCTCTTTAGGACTCGTCCATAAATAAGTTGAGCACTTTTCCACAAAAAGCCGGCATGAAATCGTTTACAATGGCGATTCTTGGGGCACTTTAATGGCAAACTGCTCAAGTTATTGTTGGACGAATCCTTAGTGTTTGCATTCGGACGCGGCACTTCATTGCCTGATTACAATCTGGAACTCTCACCGAGACAAAATTGTATCACAACTCCATGCTCCCGCGCGCGAGGGTTATTTAGACCCAGGAAAAGGGATTTTTGACAAGCGCGCTCAACTGCATAGAATATTCGCGTCGCAGAGTTGCGGCAGGCGCAGCGTTGTCGCTGTGCGTCATTGAGGACGCAGTAGATTCGATTTCCGCTTTACGCCAAGGCGTGAGGAGGAGTGACCATGCTGCGTGATTTCAAATTCTTGATTCTGTTACAGGCAGTTTGCCCGATGCCTGCTGCTGTGCGCGCGAATTGCGCGCGGCATATCTGATTGCACGAGAGCCATTTGTGTGCGGCTCTCTTTTTTTTTCGTATGATGCACCATGCCAACATTCACTGCCTGATCGTTTCGCCGCGGCGTGCAGATAACGCGCGGACGCGCGCCCTCGTCGCCGACGCGCACGCGCTGGGCATTCACGCGCTCGCGCAGATTGAACAGCACGCGCTGTATTTTGTGCAAGGCGCGCTGAGCGAAAACGATTTGCAGCGCCTTGCCGCCGAACTGCTCACCGACCCCGTTGCAGAACTTGCGCGCTGGCGCACGCGTGATGCGCAACACGGCGCGCAACTGATCCAAGTCGCGCTGCGCCCCGGCGTCACCGACCCCGTCGCGCACGAAATCGTCCGCGCCGCGCACGCGTTGGGCATCACGAACGTGGAACAAGCCGCTACCGGACAGCAGTACGTTGTGCGCGGTAAACACAATCAACCACTGAGCGATCACGAATTACACACCCTCGCGCGGCGTTTGCTTGCCAACGACGTGATTCAACATTACGCGCTCGGCGAAATCGAGCCGACGTTCCCGCAGGCGGATGCCAGCGCACACGCGTCGGGCATTGTCGAAACAATTCCCATCACCGAATTGTCCGACGGTGAACTGCTCCAACTTTCGGCGGAACGCCGCGCCGCGCTCGATTTGAATGAAATGCGCGCGGTGCAAAATTATTTTCGCTCCGCGAAACAGTCCGTGGGACGCGAACCCACCGACGTGGAATTTGAAATGCTCGCGCAAACGTGGAGCGAACATTGTGTGCACAAGACGTTCAAGGCGAAAATCAGTCATCAGTCATCAGTCAACAGTCATCAGTCGTCAGTCTCCAGTCTCCAGTCTCCAGTCTCCGGCGGTGTCGTTGACGGAATTTTGAAAACATTTTTGCGCGCGGCGACGGAAAAAATCAACGCGCCGTGGGTGCGTTCCGCGTTTGTGGATAATGCGGGCATTATTGATTTTGACGATGAATTTGAAATTTCGTTCAAAGTCGAAACGCACAACCATCCGTCGGCGATTGAACCGTTCGGCGGGGCGAACACGGGCGTCGGCGGCGTGATTCGTGATGTGTTGGGCGTGAGCGCGAAACCGATTGCGGCGACGGATGTGTTGTGCTTTGGTCCGCAAGACGTGGACGCGGAAAAATTGCCCGAAGGTGTTTTGCACCCGCGCGTGATTCGTTCGGGCGTGGTCGCGGGCGTCCAAGATTACGGCAACAAAATCGGCATTCCGACCGTGAGCGGCGCGATTTACTACGACGAGGGTTACACGGCGAATCCGCTCGTTTTTTGCGGCTGTGTTGGAATTGCGCCAAAAAATAAACATCCGCGTACGCCGCAAGCAAACGATCACATTATTGTTTTGGGTGGGCGCACCGGACGCGATGGTTTGCGCGGCGCGACGTTTTCTTCGATGACGATGGATGCGCAAACGGGTGAGGTTGCGGGTGCGTCGGTGCAAATCGGCGATCCAATTACGGAAAAAGGGTTGATCGAAGTCATCACGCGCGCGCGCGACGCGAATTTGTATCACGCGATCACCGATTGCGGCGCGGGCGGTTTGTCCTCGGCGGTCGGCGAAATGGCGCGCGAGACGGGCGCGGCTGTGGAATTGAAAAAGGTGCGCCTGAAATATCCCGGGCTTGCGCCGTGGGAAATTTGGTTGTCGGAAGCGCAAGAACGCATGGTGCTCGCCGTGCCGCTGGAAAATATCACGGCGCTGCAAAATCTGTGCGAGACGTACGAGGTCGAACTCACCGACATTGGCGCGTTCAACGACAGTGGACATGTTATTGTGAATTACGATGGACGCGCCGTGTTGGATTTGCGAAATGATTTTTTGCACGACGGGATTCCGCAGAGAGAGTTGAAAGCAGTAATCAGTAATCAGTTGTCAGTAATCAGTAATCAGTTGTCAGTAATCAGTAATCAGTTATCAGTAATCAGTAATCAGTTATCAGTAAAACAGCGAGAAGCGAGAAACGAGAATTTCAACCAACGTTTGCTAGAGTTGCTCGCACATCCCAACATTGCCTCGAAAGCGGATGTGATTCGCATTTACGATCACGAGGTGCAAGGTGGGACGGTGGTGAAACCGTTGACGGGCGTGATGAACGATGCGCCATCGGACGCGGTGGTGTTGAAACCAATCGGCACACGCGGCACGCGCGGCATTGTTTTGTCGTGCGGACTCAATCCCGAATATGGCAAACACGACGCGTATCGTATGGCGTTGAGCGTGATTGACGAAGCGATGCGCAACGCGGTCGCCGTCGGCGCGGACCCGACGCGCATCGCGCTGCTCGACAATTTTTGTTGGGGCGACCCGAAACGTCCCGAAACGCTTGGCGCATTGGTCGAAGCCGCGCGCGGGTGTCACGACGGCGCGCGGCTGTTTGGCGCGCCGTTCATTTCCGGCAAAGATTCGCTCAACAACGAGTATCTCGGCGCAGACGGGCAGCGTCACGCGATTCCGCCGACGCTTTTGATTTCCGCTATCGGCATTATTGACGACGTGAATCAAGCCGTTACGATGGACTTGAAACAGGGGGGCAATATGATCTATCGCGTCGGCGTGTGGCAGCGCGATGATTCATTTGCGCCGCCGTTGTCGCAAGAGACGCCGCGCGTATATCGCGCGTTACATCAAGCCATTCGCGCGGGACGCGTGCGCGCGTGTCACGATTTGAGCGAAGGCGGACTCGCGGTCGCGGCTGCCGAAATGTGTATTGGCGGACGTTTAGGAATGGCGATTGAAATCGCAACTACGGAAATGTTGTTTGGCGAAACGAACGGCTGCTTGCTGGCAGAAGTCGCGCCAAACGACTGCGAGGCATTTGAACATCACCTTGAAGAAATCGCGCACGCGTGCCAACGGCTTGGCGTCGTCACGACAAATCCGAGACTGGAAATTCGATGCGATGCTAACAGATTCATTTCACTCGCAGTGGAACATCTTGTCACGGCATGGAATTCCAATCTCCAATCCTTCGACCATGCTCAGGACAAGTCTCCAGTCTCTGATCTATTATGAAACCACGCGCGCTGATTCTCCACGCCACTGGCACGAATCGCGATCACGAAGCCGCGCTCGCGTTCGAACGCGCGGGCGCGCTGCCCGAAATCGTTCCGCTGCACCAGTTACGCGTGGGCGCGAAACAGTGGCGTGATTATCAAATGCTCGTATTGCCCGGCGGATTCGCGTATGCCGACGCGCTCGGCGCGGGTAAATTGCTCGCGCTCGATCTGACAATTTATTTCGCCGACGCGGTGAATGAATTTGTCGGAAGCGGCAAACCGGTCATTGGCATCTGTAATGGTTTCCAAGCGTTGGTCAAAGCAGGGATTCTCCCCAGTCATCAGTCATCCGTCATCAGTCATCCGTCATCAGTTATCAGTTATCAATCATCAGTCATCAGTAATCAATCTCCCGTCTCCGGTCTCCAATCTCGCGCCACATTGACGTTCAACGCGTCCGGACATTTCGAATGCCGTTGGATTACATTGAAAGCAGAATCGCAAAAATGTATTTGGACGCGCGGCTTGACCGAATTGATTTACTGTCCCGTCGCGCACGGCGAAGGGAATTTCCAATTGGCAGATGACGCACAATTGGCGACATTGCGCGCTGACGACCAAATCGCGCTACGCTATGTTTTGCACGATGGGGGGGGGGCAAACGGCGCGTATCCGTTCAATCCAAATGGTTCAGTGGACGACATCGCGGGGGTGTGCAATCCACGAGGCAATGTGTTGGGCTTGATGCCGCATCCCGAAGATCATATTTTTGTGTATCAACATCCGCGCCACACGCGCGGCGAATGTGGAAAATTGGGATTACGATTGTTTCAAAACGGCGTGCAATATGCATCGCAAATGTAGGGAACGAACGCTGTTTTGTTCCACCGCGCGGGCAGACGATGCGCGCGTTTCGTACGGAACGAACGCCGTTTCGTTCCTATCGCGCGCGGGGGAGGGAACGCTGCGGCGAGCGTTCCGTACAGACAAAATGCTTTCTGTTGAACAAATTCGCGCGGCGTTACCGCTCGCGTTGAATGAAACGAATTTGCCTTTGCCGAACAAACGCGCGGGCAAAGTGCGCGATGCGTACGTGTTGGAGGACGGACGCACGTTATTCGTCACGACCGACCGTTTGTCCGCGTTCGACCGCGTGCTCGCGTGCGTGCCGTACAAAGGGCAGGTGTTGAATCAACTCGCCGCGTGGTGGTTCGCGCAAACGCGCGACATTATTCCCAATCACGCGCTCGCGATGCCCGATCCGAATGCGCTCATCGCACGTACGGCGCAGCCGTTTCGTATCGAAGTGATTGTGCGCGGCTACATTACGGGCGTGACGACCACCGCGTTGTGGTATCGCTACGCGTTGGGCGAGCGCGAAATCTATGGGTATCGTTTTCCTGATGGTCTGCAAAAAAATCAGCAGCTGCCCGAACCGATTGTGACGCCGACAACCAAGGGCGAAACACACGACGAACGTTTGACGCCAAACGAGGTCGTGACAAAAAATTATCTCGATGTGCAAACGTGGGGCCGGGTCTACGCCGCCGCGCTCACGTTATTCAAGCGCGGGCAAGAAATCGCGGAGCGCGCGGGCTTGATACTTGTTGACACAAAATACGAATTCGGATGCGCCTCCGACGGCACAGTTTTGTTGATTGACGAGATGCACACGCCGGATTCGTCACGTTTTTGGAAAGCGGATTCTTATATCTCGCGTTTTGAAAAAGATGACGAGCCGGAAAATTTCGACAAAGAATTTGTGCGCCTCGCGTACGCTGCACAAAATTATCGCGGAGATGGCGAAGCGCCGCGTATGCCGAATGATTTGTGGATTCAAGCGAGCGAACGGTACATTGCGATTTATGAAATGTTGACGGGAAAAATTTTTGAACCGGGCGCGTATCCGATTGAACCGCGTTTGCGCGAAAACCTAATACGCGCGGGAATTGTCATCGAATGACCGAACCAACCTCCAACCTCCAACTTCCAACCTCCAACCTCCAACCTCCAATCGTCGGCGTCATCATGGGTTCGCGTTCGGATTGGGAAACGATGCAGCACGCGGCGCAAACGCTCGACGCCCTGCGGATTCCGTACGAAACGCGCGTTGTGTCCGCGCACCGCACGCCCGATTTGTTGTTTGAATACGCGTCGGCGGCGGAAACGCGCGGGTTGCACGTCATCATCGCGGGCGCGGGCGGCGCGGCGCATTTGCCCGGCATGGTCGCGTCGAAAACGGTGCTGCCCGTGTTGGGCGTTCCGATTGAATCGAAAACGCTGCACGGGTTGGATTCACTCCTTTCGATTGTGCAAATGCCCGCAGGGGTTCCCGTTGCGACGTTTGCGATCGGACGTGCGGGCGCGGTGAATGCGGCGCTGTTCGCGGCGGAATTGTTGGGCGTGAAATTTCCGGAAATTCGTGAATCGCTGCGCGCGTATCGTGAGGCGCAAACGAACGCGGTGTTGCAAAATGCTGACCCGAGAGAATAAAAGTTGCAGACTGGAGACTGATAACTGATAACTGGAGACTGATAACTGATAACTGGAGACTGAAGACCGATAACTGATGACTGATGACTGATTACCGATAACTGATAACTGGTGACTGGTGACTAGAGACTGGAGACTGAGCATTGGAGATTGGGATCGTCGGTGGTGGACAACTCGGACGGATGCTTGCGTTGGCGGCGTATCCGCTCGGCGCGCGCGTCACGTTTCTCGATCCCGCGCCCGACGCGCCGCTGCGGCATCTGGCAAAACAGATTTGTGCGGCGTACGACGACGAACGCGCCTTGGAACAACTCGCGCGTGATTGCGCGGTTGTCACGTACGAATTTGAAAATGTGCCGGTCACGTCCGCGTTGCATCTGGAACAATTCACACGCGTATTTCCACCGCCCGCTGCGCTGCACATTGCGCAAGACCGCTGGGAAGAAAAAGCATTCTTTAGTGCGCTTGGCATTCCCACGCCCAAATACGCGCGGGTGGACACGCACAGCGAACTCGTCGCAGCGTTGGAAAATATCGGACTGCCCGCGGTGTTGAAAACGCGCCGCTTGGGTTATGACGGCAAAGGGCAGTTCAGCATTGCTACGCACGACGACGTTACACGCGCGTGGAACGCACTGGACGGCATGCCGTTGATTCTGGAGGCATTTGTAAATTTCACACGCGAGCTTTCCATTCTTGCCGTGCGTGGGCAAGACGGCGCGTGCGTGTTTTATCCGCTCGTCGAAAATGTTCATCGCGAAGGCATCTTGCGCACGTCCCTCGCGCCTGCGTCTAATACTGCCGGTGCGTTGCAAACCCACGCGGAAGATTACGCGCGTCGCGTTTTGGGCAAATTGAATTACGTCGGCGTCTTGGCAATGGAACTGTTTCAAGTAGGCAATATCTTGTTGGCAAACGAGATGGCGCCGCGTGTACACAATTCCGGACATTGGACCATCGAAGGCGCGGCGACGAGTCAGTTTGAAAATCACATGCGCGCGATTTTGGGAATGCCGCTTGGTTCGACCGAAACGCGCGGTTATTGCGCCATGGTCAATTTCATCGGCGCGTTACCCGACGTGAACGCGCTGCTGCAAATTCCCGACGCGCACGCGCACGTGTACGACAAAGCGCCGCGCGTGGGACGAAAATTGGGGCACGTCACGGTTCTGGCGGATGATGAAACAACGCGCGATGAACGGTTGCAGCAAGCATTGGAAATCGTTCACCGCGAATCTACGCGAATCCTCGCGAATAAAGATTTCTAATTCGCGTAGATTCGTGTAAATTCGCGGTTTCAAAAGCATGAGCGAATTCGACAAACCTTTGGAAGAGTGCGGCATTATTGGCGTCTTTGCGCCGAATGAAGATGTGGCGCGGATGGCGTTTTTTGGTCTCTACGCGTTGCAGCATCGCGGGCAAGAAGCCGCGGGCATCGCCGTTTCGGATGGCAGGACGATGCGCTTGCACAAAGAAGTCGGGTTGGTCGCGCAAGTGTTTCATCCCGAACATCTCGCGCAGCTCGAAGGACATTACGCCATCGGACACACGCGCTATTCCACTACCGGTTCTTCGAATCGCCGCAACGCGCAGCCGTTCATGGTGGAAACGTTTCACGGTCCGCTTGCCGTCGCACACAACGGGAATCTCGTCAACGCGTCGGAATTGCGGCAGCAAGTTTTGCAGCGCGGCGTCGGTTTGTCGTCGTCGTCGGACAGCGAAGTGATGACCATGATGCTCGCGGGCGCGGAAGGGGATACGTGGGAAGAGCGGATTCAAAACACGATGCCGTATTGGCACGGCGCGTATTCGCTCGTCATTCTGACGCGCAGCCAGGTTTTCGCCGTGCGCGATCCGTGGGGCTTTCGCCCGTTGAGCGTGGGACGTTTGCCGAGCGGCGGACACGCGGCGGCGTCGGAAACAGGCGCACTGCGCACGTTGGGCTGCGACGAAATTCGTGAGGTGAAACCGGGCGAGATTGTCACACTGAGCAATACGGTGTTGCGTTTTCGGCAAGGACTACCGCCGCAGCCAAATCTCGCGCGCTGCATCTTTGAGCATATTTATTTTTCGCGCCCCGATTCGTTTTGGGATGGGCTGCGTGTCCACCAAGTGCGGCAGCGTTTGGGCGAAGAGCTCGCGCGCGAAGCGCCGACCGAAGCGGATGTCGTCGTGCCCGTTCCCGATTCTTCGCTGCCCGCAGCCATCGGTTACGCACGCGCATCGGGCATTCCGTACAATGAAGGCTTTACCAAAAATCGTTACATTGCGCGCACGTTCATTCAACCGACCGATTCATTGCGCAAACAAGGCATCGCGTTGAAATTTAACGCGCTCGAAGAAAATTTGCGCGGGCAGCGCGTGATCATGATTGACGATAGCATCGTGCGCGGCAACACAGCGGGTCCTCTTGTAAAACTTGTACGCGGCGCGGGCGCGCGTGAAGTCCACGTTCGCATTACCTGTCCGCCGATTGCGCATCCGTGTTACATGGGCGTGGACATGGGCACGTACGACGAAATGATCGCGCACAAACACACGCTCGACGAAATTCGTGATTACATCGGCGCGGACTCGCTGCACTTTTTGTCGGTTGAGGGCATGATGCGCGCGTTGGGACGCCGCGAAGGATATTGCAACGCGTGTTTCAGCGGCGTCTATCCGATTGAGATAGATCGGGCGCATGTCAAGACGGGGTTTGAGAAAGCGATTGCGGGGTGAAGGTGACGGGTGACGGGGAAAGTGAAACGTCAAACGTCAAACGTGAAACGTCAAACGTAGAATGTAGCATAGCGCCTTGTGCGCGTTGAAAGCTAAAGAGCCAAGATCGTAGTGGCGAATTTATTCGCAAGGTGTGGGATGATAAATATTCTTGTCATTGGGTCGGGCGCGCGTGAACATGCCATCGTGTGGAAATTGAGACAATCCGCGCGCATTCAGGAAATTTTTGTCGCGCCGGGCAATGCGGGCACAGCGCGTGTTGCAAAAAATATCGCGCTTTCATCTGAGAGTCACGCCGGCATTGCGCAATTCGTACGCGCAGAAAAAATTGATGTAGTCGTAATCGGTCCGGAAGCGCCGCTTGCGTCGGGACTCGCGGACGCATTGCGCGCGGAAAACATTCGCGTTTTTGGTCCCACGCAACGCGCGGCAGAAATCGAATCGTCCAAAAGTTTCGCCAAAGCGTTCATGCAGCGCCACAACATTCCGACCGCGCGGTTCGAGACGTTCACCGCTTTTGATGACGCATTGCGTTATATTGAATATATCGTGTACCCGATGGTCATCAAGGCGTCGGGACTCGCGGCGGGCAAGGGCGTTATTTTGCCGGATACGTTGGACGAGGCGCGTGACGCGCTGCGTCAAATCATGGTTACGCGCGAATTTGGCGCGGCGGGCGACGCGGTGGTGATTGAAGAACGCTTGCAGGGTCCCGAAGTTTCCGTCCTGGCATTCAGCGATGGCGCTACCGTAAAAGCGATGCCGCCTGCCCAAGACCACAAGCGTTTGCTCGACCATGATTTGGGACCGAACACGGGCGGGATGGGTGCGTATGCGCCAGTTGCACTGCCCGATAATTTTTTGGATGAAATCACGCGCACGATTTTACAGCCGACGATTGACGGAATGCGCGCGGAAGGGCGCCCGTTCGTCGGCGTACTGTACGCGGGCTTGATGCTGACGAAAGACGGGCCGCGCGTATTGGAATTTAATTGTCGTTTCGGCGATCCCGAAGCTGAAGTGCTGCTGCCGCTGCTGGAAAGCGATTTGTTGGACGTGCTCGACGCGTGTGTGAACGGCACGTTGGCGCAATGCGATGTGAAATGGAATCGCGGCGCGGCGGCGTGCGTGGTGCTGGCATCGGGCGGCTATCCCGGAAAATACGCGACGGGGATTCCGATTCGCGGGCTGGACGCCGCGCAAAATCCCAATGCCATCATTTTTCACGCGGGCACAAAAATTGAAAATGACGCGGTGGTGACGGCGGGCGGGCGCGTGTTGATGGTGACGGGCTGGGGCGACACGTTGCGCGACGCATTGGATACGGCGTACGCGGCGATTGAACCGATTCATTTTGAAGGGATGCAGTATCGCCACGACATTGCGCATCAAGCCAAGATGGAACCGCGAATCTACACGAATCTACGCGAATCTTTTTGAACCTATTCGCGCAACGATTCACGGTTCCAACTTCTTTGACCGAAATGAGTATTACCTACTCTGCCAGTGGTGTGAACATTGATATGGGCAATCGCGCGGTCGAATTGATGCGCGATGCGGTGCGCGCGACGTACAACCAGAATGTTTTGGCAGGCATCGGCGCGTTTGGCGGTCTCTTCGACGCACACGCGTTGCAAACCATGCGCGCGCCCGTGCTCGTCGCGTCCACCGACGGCGTCGGCACCAAAGTGAAACTTGCCGCGCAAGCCAATCGTTTTGACGGCATCGGACGCGATCTGGTGAATCACTGCATCAACGACATTTTGGTGCAAGGCGCGCGCCCGCTGTTTTTTCTCGATTACATCGCGAGTTCCAGAACCATTCCCGAAAATGCCGCGGCGATTGTGACGAGCATGGCGCAGGCGTGTCGTGACGCCAAGATCGCGCTGCTCGGCGGCGAAACGGCAGAGATGCCCGGCGTGTACTTGGAAAAAGAATTTGACGTGGCGGGTACCATCGTCGGCGTGGTGGAACGCGATAACATTTTGCCGCGCAACAATCTATGCACGGGAGATGTGTTGATTGGTTTGCGTTCGAGCGGTCCACACACGAACGGCTATTCGTTGATTCGAAAAATTTTCGCGGATGTTCCGCTCGATACGGTCTTCCCCGAATTGGGCGACGATGTAGGGGCAGTGCCTTGTGCCTGCCCACCTTGTGCCTGCCCACCTTGTGCCTGCCCACCTTGTGCCTGCCCACCTTGTGCCTGCCCACCTTGTGCCTGCCCACCTTGTGCCTGCCCACCTTGTGCCTGCCCACCTTGTGCCTGCCCACCACAGGGCGACCACAAGGGTGCGCCCCTACAAGACGCGCTGCTCGCGCCGCATCGGTCGTATTTGCCGCTGTTGGAAAAATTTCTCGCGCAACCGTCGCCGCTCAAGGCGCTCGCGCATATCACGGGCGGCGGCATGATCGAAAATTTACCGCGCGTATTGCCGAATCATCTCGCGGCAAACATTTATCTCGACGCGTGGCGCATTCCGCCGTTGTTTCAATTGATTCAACAGCGCGGCAATATCGCGACGCCCGAAATGTTTCGCGTGTTCAACATGGGCATCGGCATGATCGCGATTGTTTCACAAAACGACGCGCAAGATTTTCAAAACGCGCTTGGCGAAGAATCGTTCGTGATTGGTGAATTACGCGATGGAGCGCGCGGTGTTCACCTCGGCGAGTAATCGAAATTGCGTCAATGTATACTTCACACGGGCACAAACTGCGCTTTTCTATGCTGTCATTCTGAGCGGAGCGAAGAATCTCTGGCTAACGTCAGGTAGAGATTCTTCGCTCCGCTGCACAGGACTTGTCGTATGGGTGCAACTCTGAAACTGTGCACCGAAAATAACTTGAAATCGAGGCTTTTTGTATTAGTCAATCACATTGTAGACACGCTACGCTCTTGATGGATTACCAAATCCAGCTGTCCTCGGCGGTGGATGTGTCCCTCTGCGGCGAGCGGTGCGGTGTCTAGGATGTTGTTGCCCAATACAGAAATCGAGGCTTTTTGTGCAATGTGCGCCTCGTCACGGCAAACGTGCGTCAGTTCAGGATGAAGCAGCCCCATTTCCAATTAGATTTCGAGTATCAGAACACTTGTGCTCACAATTTCGGAGTTGCACCCTTGTCATATCGAACGGAGTGAGATATCTCACTCCGTTCGATATGACAGTCCTGAGCCCATACAGCCCCTGCGGGCTGACCATCGCAGAATGACAAAACCGCAGAATATGCCCATGCCCAGTATAGGAACGCTTTCAATCGTTTAACCCGCGCAAGAGTCAGGTTGACGAATGAATTCGTTACTATGCCCTGCTCCATGAAACGTCTCGTGGTTCTCATTTCCGGCAACGGTTCCAATCTGCAAGCCATTCTCGACGCGTGCGCGCGGGGTGAATTGAACGCGCACGTCGCCGCCGTCGTTTCCAACAAACTCGACGCATATGGTTTGGAACGCGCGCGGCGCGCCAATGTGCCTGCAATTGCGAAACCGAAAGCCAAAAATCAAGAACGGCGCGCGTATGATGCCGAACTCGCACAGCTTGTCGCGTCGTATCAACCCGATTACGTTGTGCTCGCGGGTTGGATGCGCATTTTGTCTTCTGCATTTTTGGATTCGTTTCCGAACCGCGTCGTAAATTTACATCCCGCGCTGCCTGAGACGTTTCCCGGTACGCACGCCATTGAACGCGCGTATGACGCGTATCAACGCGGCGAAATTCAACGCACCGGCGTCATGGTTCATCTCGTTCCCGACGAAGGCGTGGACAACGGTCCCGTGCTCGCGCAAGAAAGCGTTCCCATTTCTCCCAACGACACACTTGAAGCGCTCGAAACGCGCATTCATCAAGTCGAACATCAGTTGTTAGTCGAAACAATCAAGAGACTGGAGATTGGAGACTGACCACTGATAACTGATAACTGATAACTGGTTACTGTAATCTCCAATCTCCCGTCTCCAATCTCGAGGTATTTATGCCCAAAGCAATTCTTTCCGTTCACGACAAAACCAATCTCATTCCCTTTGCGCGCGGTTTGCATGAATTGGGTTGGACGCTCATTGCGTCCGGCGGCACGGCGCGCGCGCTGCGCGAAAACGCGATTCCCGTCACTGAAGTGGCGGAATATACAAAATCGCCCGAAATCTTGGGCGGGCGCGTCAAGACGCTGCATCCCGCGATTCACGGCGGTTTGCTCGCGCGCAGCACCGCGAACGACCTTGAAGAATTGCAGCAACTGAATTGGGATTACATTGATTTGGTCGCGGTGAATTTGTATCCGTTCGAGGAAACCATCGCGAAACCGAATGTGACGCTCGACGACGCGATTGAAAACATTGACATTGGCGGCGTGACGCTCATTCGCGCGGCGGCGAAAAATTTTCAACGCGTGACGTTGGTGTGTGACCCGAACGATTACGAAAGTGTATTGAACGAATTGCGCGCGGGCGGTGTTGGCGACGCGACGCGCAGACGTTTGGCATTAAAAGGTTTTGCGGCGACGAGTCATTACGACACGGCGATTCACGCGTATTTGTCGGGCAATGTAGGGGCGGCGGTTCATCCCCGCCCTGATGCGGACGACGGTGTCATAGGGGCGGCGGTTCATCCCCGCCCTGATGCGGACGACGGTGTCATAGGGGCGGCGGTTCATCCCCGCCCTGATGCGGACGACGG
>JACQWQ010000187.1 GCA_016209205.1 Chloroflexota bacterium | reverse complement strand
CATGGCGGAGAACGCTGCGCTTACCGCCGCGCATCCTCCGCCCACGCATGTCTCCCGCGCGGTCACGCCTTTGCGTTTACACGTTTCGTCGCACGCGTTTCACGGCGCGGTTGGTAAGCAGATGTTGTCGGACGCGGCGAGAAGGATGGGCGAAAAATTTTTGTCCATGGTGGTCACATTTATCGCCCCAGTGCACCGTTCCGCACCCCACGCGTCGGGTTCCAAAAACGGACTCTGCTCCGAACGGCGCAGGACGTCAGCGTGCCGCGTATGCAAGACGTGTCTGACAACTTATATTCTACGACACGCCAGTGTCGTGAAACACGGGTATTTGGGGGTGTTTCCCGCAATAGGAGTGTCGTGAAACCAATTTTTGATATTATCGCATAGATTGAGCATTATGGACTCATCTTTTCCTCCTACAGTTTCATGTTGTCCAACGGGCTTTTGATTTTCTCTTTCCCGCGTTCTGTGACATGCGTATACCGCTCGGTTGTCTCAATGCTGCCATGTCCCAACAATTCTTGGATGTATCGCATATCTACGCCGTCCTCGAGCAGATGCGTCGCGAAGGAATGACGCAAGGTATGAAATGTTGCGGGCTTGCGAATCCCTGCCTTCTTCTTTGCATCTTCAAAGACGTGTTGGGCGGAACGTTCCGACAGATGATCGCCCGGAACGTCGCCTGGGAATAACCAGTCCTTTGGCTTGAACTCGCGCGCATATTCGCGCAACACTTCAAGCGCAGTCACGGAAAGCAACGTGTCCCGATCTTTTGCGCCTTTGCCCGCCGTGACACGAATCGTCATACGTTTGGAATCAATGTCGCTCACCTTGAGTCGTACGACCTCGCCAACCCGCAAGCCCGCCGAATACGCCGTGACGAGCAATGCTTTATGCTTGAGGAAGGTCGTCACCTTGATTATCTTGGCGATTTCATCCCGGCTCAACACGCGCGGCAATTGTTCCGGGCGTTTCATTCTTGGGAGGTCGCCCACTTTGCCGCGTTGTTTCAAAACGGGTTCGTACAGAAAAATCAACGCCGACCGCGCGCCGCGACAGTATGCGGCGGATACGGTCCCGCTTTGCGCCAACTGCACCAGATATTCGCGTATCTGTTCCCGCGTGGCTTGCTCTGGCGCAATTTGCTTTTGTTTCAGCCCATCGAAATAGTTTCGCAAATGCTGCCCGTATGCTTTGCGCGTTCCATAAGCCATGCCACGCAGCACGATGCACAAAAAACAAGAATTTTCCCACCGCGAATCTTCGCGAATCTACGCTAATTTTTTCTGTGCCGATTCGCGTAGATTCGCGTAGATTCGCGGTTAACCTGTTTGGTTTCGGCTTGTCCGAGTTAGGGGTTTGTCTTTGCCTGCAATATAACGATGATATGGCTTGCGCGTTGGTGTGTTGCCCTGTTTCGGTTTGACCGCCAGCATTTGCGGCGGCGGCGCGGGCGGCATCGCGACAATTTCCGCCAGCGCGGCGCGCGTTGCCGGTGTGTCCGGGAGTGACCACTGTTTGCGCTCAGGGTTCCAGCGCGCGCCAGCAATCTTTTTTAACGCGACCAATTCTTGTTCGCCAAAATGCGTCAATGTGACCCATACTTTGCCGTCCGGTGCAGGTTCGATTTTCAGCGTCGCCATTACTCTTATCCTTGCACTGGTGAGCGCGCCAAACAAAAACACCCGCCGTCTCGGCGCGCGCATGCGCATCAGACCGCAGGTGTCGTTTTCATTTGCAGATGTTGACTGCTCAGGACAAGCAATCTATCGAAAAACCCAAGGCGCCGTTGTGAGTGTGAAACGGGCGGCATTGTGCTGAACTCCAATATGGAACATTCAAAGCGTCATTGGTGACAAGTATAGCAGAAAATGGACGGGATGGGGCGATGGATTTATTGCCGACAAAAGATGCGCCGCCCCAAACTGGAGCGGCGCATTTTTTCCTTCGTGTCCTTCGTGTCCTTTGTGGATCGTTTACGCTTTCGCCAAATTCCGCAGCACCGTCTGCAAAATCCCGCCGTTCTTGTAATAGTCCACATCCACCGGCGTATCGAGACGCGCAATCACTTCAAACTCTTTCGTTTTTCCACTCTCATCCGTTGCAATGACCTTGAGAATCTGACGCGGCTTGATGTCGTCGCCGATGCCGAGAACGTCGTAGGTTTCGCGTCCGGTGAGCCCGAGCGATTCCGCGCTTTCGCCGGGTTTGAACACACACGGCAGCACGCCCATGCCGACGAGGTTCGAGCGATGAATGCGCTCGAACGATTCCGCGATGACCGCTTTCACGCCAAGCAGCAGCGTGCCTTTTGCCGCCCAGTCGCGCGACGAACCGGCGCCGTATTCTTTGCCCGCGAGGATCAAGAGCGGAACGGCGTCCGCTCTGTACCGCATCGCCGTGTCAAAGAACGACGCTTTGATGGCGCCGGGAAAATACAGCGTGTTGGGACCTTCTTCGCCGCCGAGCAAAAGATTCTTGATGCGAATGTTGGCGAAGGTGCCGCGCATCATCACCTCATGATTGCCGCGCCGCGTGCCGTATTGATTGAAATCGTACAGCGCAACGGCGTGCGCTTCAAGCCATTTCGCGGCGGGACTGTTTTTGGCGATGCTGCCCGCAGGCGAAATGTGGTCGGTGGTAATGCTGTCGCCAAAGTAACCGAGCACGCGCGCGTTGCGAATTTCTTGCAGCGGGTCGGGCGACATTTTCAGATTTTCAAAGAACGGCGGATTGGCAATGTACGTCGAGCGGTCGCTCCAGGTGTACGCTTCGCCGCCCGCCGTCGGAATCGCGTTCCATATTGCGTTGCCGTTGAACACATTGCCGTACGATTTTTCAAACATCGCCGCGTCAAGCGAGGACGCGACCGTGTTGGCAATTTCTTGCTGCGAGGGCCAGATGTCGCGCAAGAAAACCGGCTGACCGTCTTTGCCCGTGCCCAACGCTTCGGTGGCGAGATCAATGTCCGTCGTGCCCGCGAGCGCGTACGCGACGACGAGGGGGGGGGACGCGAGGAAATTCGCTTTGACGTGCGGATGCACGCGCCCTTCAAAATTGCGATTGCCCGAAATCACTGCCGACGCGACGAGATTGCCGGCATTGATCGCTTGCACGACAGGTTCGGGCAGCGGACCGCTGTTGCCGATACAGGTCGTGCAGCCGTACGCCACCACGTCGAAACCGAGTTGTTCGAGATACGGCAGCAGCCCGGATTTTTTCAGATATTCCGTCACCACTTTGGAACCGGGCGCGAGCGAGGTCTTGACGTACGGTTTTACGTCCAAACCTTTTTCGACCGCCTTTTTCGCGACCAAGCCCGCGCCGATGAGCACCGACGGGTTGCTCGTGTTGGTACACGATGTAATCGAAGCAATCACGACCGCGCCGTGCGTAATCGTCGCGGAATGCCCGTCGTCGTTCACGTCGGCTTGACGCGCGAGCGCCGCGTCGTCCAAACCGTACCCGCGTTCTTTGACGGGCGCGGTAAGCGACGCGCGAAAAACTTTTCGCAAGTCCTTCATCAACACGCGGTCTTGCGGGCGTTTTGGTCCGGCGAGTGAAGGTTCGACCGTGGCGAGATCGAGTTCGAGCGCGTCGGTGAACACGGGATCGGGCGTGGCGTCGGTGCGGAACAATCCTTGTTCTTTGGCGTAGCGTTCGAGCAAATCCGCCGATGCAGTGCGTCCCGTCGCTCGCATATAGCGTAAGGTTTCCGCATCGGTCGGAAAGAGACCGCAGGTCGCGCCGTACTCGGGCGCCATGTTGCCAATCGTCGCGCGGTCGGGCAGCGACATGGACGCAAGCCCGGGTCCGTAAAATTCCACGAACTTGTCCACGACGCCTTTTTTGCGCAGCATTTGCGTGACGGTCAAAACCAAATCGGTCGCGGTCACGCCGTCGCGCAGCGAACCCGAAAGTTTGAAACCGATCACTTGCGGCGTGACCATGTACAACGGCTGCCCTAACATCACCGCTTCGGCTTCGATGCCGCCGACACCCCAACCGAGCACGCCCAACCCATTGATCATCGTCGTGTGCGAATCAGTGCCGACGAGCGAATCGGGGTACATTTCCCTTCGGGTTCCCTCAGGGCTGGCTACCTCGCGCGTGAGGACGCCCTGTGCGAGATATTCGAGATTGACTTGGTGAATGATGCCCGTCGAAGGCGGCACGACGCGCAAATTCTCGAACGCTTGCGAGCCCCATTTCAAAAATTCATAGCGTTCGCCGTTGCGTTGAAATTCCAATTCCGCGTTGCGAATGAGCGCGGTCTCCGTACCGAAAAAATCCACTTGCACGGAATGGTCAATCACCAAATCCACGGGCACGAGCGGATTGATTTTTTTGGGATCGCCGCCGAGGTGTTTCATCGCGTCGCGCATCGCGGCGAGATCAACGACGCACGGCACGCCGGTGAAATCTTGCATCACGACGCGCGCGGGCATGAACGGCAGTTCCACTTGCCCGGGCTGCAGCGCGTCCCACGCCGCGAGATTTTTTACGTCTTGTGCGGTGACGATGTAATTGTCTACATTGCGGAGCACGGCTTCGAGCAAAATCTTGATGGAAAAGGGGAGCCGTTCGAGGTTGGGCGCGAGTCCGAGCTGTGCGAGTTTGTCGAGGCGATAAATCGTGTACTCGCCGAGGGCAGCGCGTGCGCCAAACGCGTCAATTTTGACAGACATGTTGGTAATCCTTTCGGGACACACAGGGTCCCACTGAAATATACTGACCACACAGCGGTCAGTTCTGACCAAACTACGGTCAGCGCGGAAATTATAGCACAATCGAAAAAAACGCGCGCCGCGAAAATTTTCGCGGCGCGCCTGTTCCTTTCACTGGTAGACGTTATCCGAAATAACTTTTTCTGACAGGATTAAGGCGATGGTTACATCGCAATTAACAGGATTTTTCAACTTGATTTCGCGTTCAATCCTGTAAATTGCGATGTGCGATGTAGGCGATGGGCGATGAAGGCGATGTCGGCTGTATGCCAGCCGCATACATCGCACATCGCCTTCATCGCTTTAATCCTGTCTATTTCCAAAGTCTGGTAGGTTGCAGACAATCCGGACGACCAGTAGGTTCTATGCGGCTTGCAGTGTAACACGCTTCTTGAGACGCGGAATGTGAAATTGCGGGTCGAGAAATTCGGTTGCTTGCTCGAAACTCATGTCGAGGGTTTCGACAGGCAGCCAGCGCATCCTGGGATTGTCAAAGACTTGTTCCAGTTCTTCCAGCGGCAAACCGCTCTGCTGAATTTGATAATTCAGACGTCCTCCGAGATACTCCCATGTCAAATTGTAGCGACAGGTCACTTTGCCATCAGACGCCTGAATGGCGTACGAGTCGTCAAACCATTTTCCATCCTCATCTTGGCGTTGCAAGCGGCGAATACGAATCATGGTTCACCTGCCCTTCAATCGTTCCAGCGCTTGACGCGCTTGCTCCACACGATCTTCTTCAAACAAGAAAATTCCAATAGCACTTTCCAAAAAGCGATTCAGGTCGGTGTCGTCAAGCTGATTGGCTCGTACCAACGTCGCCACCTGAAAGCGTTGCCCGAATTTCCGCGTTAACACTTCTTGGAGATAAAGATGTTCCTCGTACAACGCGCTGACATGGGCATCGCGATGCTGGTCAAGAATCCGCTGCAAATCCTTCAAGCCATACCGTAACGGATCAATCCCAACTTGTTTGAGCGCGCGGATTTGTGTCACTTCGTGAATGATGATACTCGTGCCGTACTCGCCGCCAACCTGGACTGCTTCCTGCCAAACGTTTTGCGCAAAATCAGATTGGAGAATTTCAATGTATTGCTCAATGCTCTCCAAATCTTTCGCCGTAATCTGATAACGCGCAATCGCGATAGGATCAAAGCGTTCGAGTAACTCGGTGTATTTGTCTGCCATAGTGCATTTTGACCCGGCTTTGCGCGGCTTGATTGTACGCCAATCCAATTGCGCTGACAAACCTGGATGTTAACCTATGATATACTCCCGATGACTTGCTTCAGGAACCAAAATGTATCTTTTTCCCGACACTCTAATTTTGCTCAAAGGCGGCGGCGATCTCGGCACGGGTGTCGCGTGGCGTTTGCACAAAGCGGGCTTTCCCGTCATCATTACGGAACTCGCACAGCCGCGCGTGGTGCGGCGCATGGTCGCATTTGCGAGCGCGGTGTATGACGGTGAAATCGCGGTCGAAGGCGTGACCGCATGGCGCGCAGATTCGATTGCCCAGGCGCGGCGTTTGCTGGACGACGAAATGATTCCCGTATTGATTGACCCCGCGTGCGAAACGCGCGACGAATTAAAACCTGTGGTTATGATTGACGCAATCATGGCAAAGCGGAATACGGGCACGCGCAAAAGCGACGCGTCGTTGGTGATTGCGCTCGGTCCCGGCTTTACGCCGAATGTAGATTGCCACTGTGTCATTGAAACCAAGCGCGGACACAATCTCGGACGCGTGTTGTGGAGTACGCCTGCCGAAGCGAATACGGGTGTGCCCGGCGAAATCGGCGGCAAGCGCAATGAACGCGTGCTGCGCGCGCCGGTCGCGGGAATCGTCGAAAGTAGAAAGCGGATTGGAGACAGCATAAAACAGGGAGAAGTGATCGCAATCGTCAGGGGAGCTGAGGAAGCAGCGGCAACTGAAGGATTGGACGATATGCGATATGCGATATGCGATACGCGATACGCGACACGCGACACGCCCACCGTGCGCGCGCCGTTCGACGGCGTATTGCGCGGTCTCGTTCACGATGGTTTATTGGTGTCCGCAAATATGAAGATCGGCGATGTGGACCCACGCGCGCAACGCGAACATTGTTTTACCCTCAGCGACAAGGCATTAGCCATCGGGGGGGGGGTGTTGGAAGCGGTGTTGGAGTGGATGAAAATGAATGGGGTGAAGCCCTGATTCAAAAATTTCTCTGAAATTTTAAAATCAGGATTGAAGATGCCTTTCGCGTGAAAATCTCAACCGCGTTTTCGATTCGTGCTAAAGTTGTGGTCGCGTTCGTCGGCGGCGGCGGGAAAACGACCGCGCTGTTTCGATTGGCGGGTGAATTGGTCGCGCAAGGTAAACGCGTTGTGACGACGACGACGACGCGCATTTTTGCCGCGCAAATTCGACTCGCGCCGCAGCACGTGAAGCTGGAGACTGGAGAACTGGAGATTGGCGAGATTCGCCGCGCGTTGGAACGGCAGCCGCACGTGTTGGTCATTGGTGCGACGAACGATGACGGCAAAGCGTTTGGTATTGCACCTGCGCGGGTGGACGAATTGATTGCGCTGGATGAGGTGGACGCGGTGTTGGTCGAAGCGGATGGTTCGCGGATGCGTCCCTTCAAAGCGCCGGGCGAGCACGAGCCAGTCATTCCAAATTCGACGACACTGCTCGTGCCTGTCGTCGGCATTGATGTGTTGGGCAAACCGTTGAACGACGAATATGTGCATCGCGCGGAATTGGTCGCGCAGTTGGCAGGCATTCCACTTGAAACTGTGTTGGAACCCGAACACATTGCGCGTGTGCTTGCCCATCCACAAGGCGGTGTAAAAAACAAACCACGTTACGCACGGGTGATTCCGCTAATCAATAAAGTTGAAAATGACGCGCAGCGTACAAGCGCGTTGGAAATCGCGCAGCGCCTGTTGGCGTTCGACGCGATTGACGCGGTGGCAATCGGCGCGGTAAGAAACCACCAACTTCCAACCTCCAACCTCCAACTTCCAACCACCAACTTCCAACCTCCAACTTCCAACCTCCAATCTCAAACCCCGTCCATCCCGACGAATGAATTCGTCACTACCCCATTCCAACTTCCAATCTCCAGTCTCGAGTCTCGCATTTCCGCGGTGATCCTCGCCGCGGGCGGCTCGACGCGAATGCGCGGCGAGACAAAACAACTTTTGCCATGGGGCGACGCGACGTTGGTGCGCAACGCGGTTGAAATCGCGCGCGGCGCGCGGGTCGCGGAAATCGTGGTGGTGACAGGGCATCGGGCAGATCAAGTAGAGAGGGAATTGAGGGAAACGGGCAAAGTGAAGACGCGCGTGGTGTTCAATCCCACTTGGGCGACGGGGCGGGCGTCGAGCGTGCGGGCAGGGATTCATGCGCTGAACGCCCAGAGCGCGGCGGCGGTGTTTATCAATGCCGACCAACCCTTTTTGACCACAAGTGTGTTGGACGCTTTGATCGCGCGTTTTGCGGCAACGCGCGCGCCGATTGTCGCGCCGACGTTTGAAGGGCAGCCGGGCAGTCCGGTTTTGTTTGCGCGCGAATTGTTTGACGAACTCGCGTTGCTCACGGGCGATGTCGGCGGCAAAGCACTATTTGAAAAATACCGCGCGCAGCTGGAACGCGTGGCAATGGACGACGCGCGCGCGGCGATAGATATTGACACACCGGAAGAATATCGAGCAGCAATACAAAGGATGAAGGATGAAGGAGAGAGGGGGAGATAGAGTGATCAGTAATCAGTTGTCAGTAATCAGTGGTCAGTAATCAGCGATACGCGATTAGCGATTTGTATTAGTGCGATAGTGCGGATGAACTGCATCCGAGCAATCGTGCGATAGTGCGATAGTGAAAACGCGATACGCGATACGCGATTTGCGACTTGTGACTTGCAACTTGCGACTTGTGACTTGCAACTTGCGACTTGCAACTTGCGACTTGTGACTTGTGACTTGCAACTTGCGATTTGTGACTTGCAACTTGCGACTTGTGACTTGCGACTTGTGACTTGCGACTTGCGACTTGCGACTTGTGACTTGCGACTTGCGACTTGTGACTTGCGACTTGTGACTTGTGACTTGCAACTTGCGACTTGTGACTTGTGACTTGTGACTTGTGACTTGCAACATGACCGAACTCGTACTCATTCGTCACGGGAACGCGAAAAAATTGCAGGGCGAGACGTATGTGACCGCGCCGCTGACGGAACTCGGACGCAGGCAAGCGGAATTGACCGGCGAATTTCTGAAACACGCGGGCGCTCGATTCGACGGTTTCTATTCCAGCCCGCTCAAGCGCGCGTTCGAAACGGCGACCATCATCGGCGCGCATATCGGACAAACGCCGATTGTGCGGAACGGCATTCAAGAGATGGAATATCGCGAAATTCCGCTCACGGTCGCGCTCGAATTGTTTGCACGCACGCGTGTGTTGGACCGTTATTTTGAAACGCACGCGGGAAAGGTGGTACGCCATCCGCTGATGGGCCGCGTGTCGCGCGTGCTGGTGGAGCTTGTGTGCGCGCATCCGCAAGGGCGCGTCGCGCTCGTCGTGCATGGCGGTGTGATTCTGAGTGTGTTGGCGTGGTATTTTCCGCGCGAACGGCGACACTGGTGGCGCGCCGCGGTTGGCAATTGTTCCATTACGCGTCTGGAAATTTCCGCAGGCCAGCCGACGCTTTTGGCGTTCGACGAATTGGCGCATTTGGGCGAATTGCAACCTTCTGCACATCAAGCGAATTATTCTTTTTCGGCGCAAAGGGGCTTGTGATATAATGGCACGCGAGGCAAACAGCGCAAGCGTATGGATGAGCAGTCCCTCAGTATTGCGGCGGATATTGCCGCGATTTTTTTAGTCGTGCAATTGCTCTTATTCACCCTGATCATGGCGGTGAGTTTCGGCATGGGATGGTGGTATTTGCGCAAGGGACGCAAAGCGTTGGTCTTGCCGTTTTTGTACGCACAGGTCTATACGTTGCGGGTGCAGCAAGTGACGATGAAGGTGACCGACGCGATCGCCAGTGCGCCGATTGGCATTCATACCACTGCCGAGCAAATTAAAGTGACGGCACAATCATGGCTGCGCGGAAGCAGAGGGCAGGGAAATTAAAATGGCGCAAGAACCGTTCATGAATCAAACGGATGCTCAACTGGCTTGGGATGATTTGCGCACCAGCCCCGCGTTTCCGGCGATTGTCGGCGGATTGGCGGGCGCACTCGGCGGCGCGGCGTTAATGTTCGTCCTTAGTCGTTTGACCAAACCGAAAGAAACGTTGCCCGCCGCGTACGATGCGAACGGGAATCCGATGAACGTGGTGTATCTGCCCGCGCCCCAGCAACCTCGCATTCTCGGTTTTACGGTCGGCGACCTGATGACGCTCGGCAGCATTGGCATTGGCTTATATCGCCAAGTCCAGAATATGCGGCGTATTGAAAATCTAGAAAAAGAGACCCAAATGCTGGAAAGTGAGATGGCGTCTCCAGCTGCGCCGACCCTTTCCCCGTCGCCCGCCCGACTGCCGGTCTCGCCGCGCAAGAAATAATTTCCGAAAATTTTTCGCGGCAGTGGGATGATGGATTGTCGGCGGTGAGTTAATTTTCATAAACGGAGCAATCGCCGTTACCGCGCGCGCGGGGTGATTGCTCTCTTTTATTGGCAGCGTATGACCGAAATGTATCCCAAGCGGGGCGCAGACAGCCCGGACGTAATGCAGTTCGAGCTCGGGCGCTATGAGCGCGCACACATTCCCGCAGGTCCTCCGCCCAAGCAAGACCCCAAAGCGCGCGTTTTGAATTTTGGCGAAGTGTTTTTGGGCTATGACGAGGAGCAAGCCGTCGTCGAAGCCGCACGCTGCATTCATTGTCCTTCGCCCGAACCGTGCATTCTCGGTTGTCCGGTGCACAATGATATTCCGACCGCGATGCTGCTGATTGAACGGCGCCGATATGTAGACGCGGCGATGGTATTTCGTGCGACGAACAATTTCCCCGAAGTGTGCGGACGTATTTGTCCCCAAGAGATTTTATGCGAAGGCGCTTGCACGGTGGCGGGCTATGAACGCGCGGTGAACATTGGCAAGCTGGAAGCGTTTTGCGCGGACTGGCAGCGCAAGCATGAAGGATTTCCGCACTACCATGTTGCACCCGCAACGGGACGCCGCGTTGCCGTCGTCGGCAGCGGTCCGGCGGGCATGGCGGTGGCAGAGGAATTGGTGCGCGACGGACATGCCATAGTCGTGTACGAAGAATGGCCCAAGCCCGGCGGATTGAATGTGTACGGCATTCCCGGTTTCAAACTCGCCAAGCAAATTCTGTTTGAAAAAGCCGCGTGGCTCGAGCAATACGGCGTGAAATTTATTTGCAATACGCGCGTGGGCAAAGATATTTCCATGCAACAACTCTTGGACGAATACGACGCGGTCTTTCTCGGCATCGGCGCGCCGATTGGAAACAAGGCGCGCCTGCCCGGCGAAAACCTCAAGGGCATTTACCAAGCGACAGAGTTTCTCGTGCGCGCGAACTTGCCGCTGCAAGATTTGCCGGCGCGAATCCGCGCGCGGCCCGAAATCGGCAAACACATCGCCGTGATCGGGGGGGGCGACACTTCGATGGATTGTGTGCGCAGTTCGATTCGTTTGCAGCGCCAAGCGGGGATCCAAGACGGCGCGGTCACCGATTATTACCGCCGCACCGAAAACGAAATGCCGGGCCGCGCGGAAGAACGCATGCACGCGAAACAAGAGGGGGTGCGGTTTGAATTTCTCGTCGCGCCCGTCCAATTCATCGGCGATCAAGACGGACACGTGCGCGAGCTGGAATTGCAGCGCATGGCACTGGGCGCGCCCGATGCTTCGGGCCGTCGCTCGCCGCAGCCAGTGGAAGGATCGAATTTTCGCGTGCCCGCCGATATTATCGTCTTGGCGCTCGGATATACTCCCGATCCGACCATTGGCGATGCACTGCCCGCGTTGGAAAAAGGATGGAAGGGCTTGTTCAAGGTCGAATCCGCGTTTACCGGCGCGACCAACATTCCCGGACTCTATGCCGGAGGCGACGATGTGCGGGGCGCGGATTTGGTCGTTACGGCGGTGGCGGCGGGACGCCATGCCGCACGCGCGATGGATGATTACTTGCGCCGTCTCGACACGCCGCTCAAAACACCGCACAGAGAAATGCAAGCGGATTTATCCGTTGCGGTTCCGACCGAATAAAGACAAGACCCGTCCTGTCGCGGACGGGTCTTGATTTGCTATTATGCGCTTTCGCTCGGCGGCATTGCATCTTCCTGAACCGGCGCGGGTTCCTCGACCGGTACATCGGTTTTGGGTGCGGCTTCCGTTACGGCGACCGGTGCGGGTTTCGGAAGCAGTACCGCTTGCTGGGCTTGCTGGGCTTGCTGGGCTTGCTGGGCAGCAATGGCCAGGGCGGCGACGACTTCGGGATGATCGCGGCGGAAATGCAAGAGGCGGAGAGTGCGTCCATCCATGTCGCGAATTTCTTCGAGGAGGATGCCGCGTTCTTTAAAGCCGGTGAGGATCACGTCCACTTGCAGCGGCGTTAATTCAACTTGATTGCTTGGGGCGAGCGCGTGCGTCTTGACGAACAAAAAGGTGAGGTACGGGCGGGTGCGATCGAGGTATTCGATGAGTTTGAGCAGTTTGATTTCTGCTTGCGGCAAGTTCGGGACGGTGGTCGTCTCATAGCCGGAGGTTGGTTTGCCGTTCACACCCATTTCGCGGACAATGGGCGTCCAGCCCTCTTCAAAGATTGGATCGTTGAGATCGGCAGCCGCAATCAAATCATTGGACACACAACCGGGCACCCCCGACACGACCACGCGCTTGTTGAAACGATAGCGCGCGCGCGCCACAGCCCGAATAAAATCGCTGTCACCGGTCATCAGCACCAGCGTGGTTACGGTGGGGCGGTCGAGCAAGCAGTCAATAATGTCGAGCAGCATCGCCATGTCAGACGAGCTCTTGTGCTGGACATCCGGACTGCGGCGTGGGATATCCCGGGGGGAGATTCCGGCGACTTCGAGTTTGCGCCGGTAGAATTCGGGATGTTCCGTAAAGTCTGCGTACGCATTCGCCAAGGCAACGGGTCCGTAGGCGCGGGCTTTTTCCATCAGTTTTTGCGGCTCTGGTTCGAGTCCAAAGGTGTTTTTCAGCCCGTAGCGCACATTCTCAAAGTCAATAAAGAGGGCGACCTCGCCACTTTCAGACATATTAGTTTTATGATGCTGGCTCACTAGCTAACAGAAGTGAGGCAGCATCACCTTCTACCCAGATCATAGGTATATTTTTTCCTACGCGCAATGGTTGGCAAATGTTTGCGAATAGGTTAACATTTGGTCAAGATAATAACAGGGTATTCGGGTCTTGTCAATAACTTTAAAGCCACAGCGCATTGTCACGGATGGGCGCGCCGTACGTCGTCGAATTTTTCCCCTGGGCGTACATCGAAAATCAAAAAGGTGAATTTGATTGGGACCACGCCGATGCGCTGGTGGACCACGCGCGCCAACAAGGTTTGACCGTAATCGCGCGTCTCGGTTTTGTCCCGCCATGGGCGCGTCCCGAAGGCGCCTCGACCTCGTACCTCGATCCCGAGCAGTACAATGATTTGGCCGATTTTGTCGCGGCGGTAGCCGAACACTATCAAGGGCGCGTGAATGACCTCACCATTTGGAACGAGCCGAACGTAAATTTTGAATGGGGTCAGCGTCCCCCCGATCCCGCCGCGTATACCGAATTACTCAAAGCGGTCTATACGCGCGCCCACGAAAAAAATCCCGACGTAAAAATTCTCGCCGGAGCGCTTGCCCCAAATCTCGCGTCGCCCGGCACGCCCGACGCGATGAATGATTTGGCTTTTCTCGACCAAATGTATCAAGCGGGCGCGAAAAATTATTTCGATGCACTCGCCGTGCACGCGTACGGTTGGAAAGCGCCTGCGGAAGAAGCCCCCTCGCCCGACCGCGTAAATTTTCGCCGCACGGAACTCTTGCACAATGTCATGCTCAAATACGGCGATGACGCGAAACACGTCATGCTCACCGAAGGCGGCTGGAACGATCACCCGCGTTGGACCAAAGCGGTGACGCCCGCGGAACGCATTCAAAACACCATCAAGGCGTACGATTGGTGCGAAAGAACGGATTGGGTGGACGTATGCGCGTTGTGGGTATTCCGTACGCCCGCGCCCACGTACACGTTCAACGACTATTTTTCCTTCGTGACGCCGGATTTTGATCCGAAACCGATTTATTACGAAGTGCAGAAATACGCGCGGGGGGAGTGATAGAGAGAGGGAGTGATAGAGAGAGGGAGAGCGAGAGAGTAGTAACGAATTCATTCGTTGCGAGGCAATGGAGGGGAAGGAAAACCAAGATGGAATTTCGTGAACTCGAAAAACGCGCCATGACCATTCGCGTGCGGTATGCGGAATTTGAAAAGGCGAAATCGGGCGCGGCGTGGACGAATGAGGAGTTGGCGCTGGGATTTGTGGGCGATGTGGGCGATGTGGCGAAATTGGTGATGGCGGTGAATGGACGCCGCGAGATTGCCAACGCGCGCGAAAAACTTGAACACGAGTTGGCGGATTGTCTTTGGTCGGTGATGGTGTTGGCGCACGCGCACGAAGTAGATTTGGAACGGGCGTTTGCGCGCGCGATGGATGAGTTGGAGGAACGATTGAGCCCAAATGATTGACCCAAGCAAAAAGCAAAAATTTGTCCCGCACAAACGTGACGGATCAAAAATCGAAAATTTCCGTATCGGCTCTCTTCCGCCTGCCCTCCTCGCGCTCGCGCTCCTCGCGTATCTCGCCTACAGTTTTTTGTTTCCGCCCGCGCCATCCAAACCCGATGATACGTGGACGCGCATTCAAAACGAAAAGGTCGTGCGCATCGGCATAGACCCGAGTTCACCGCCGTTCATTGTAGATGACGGCAAGGGTAATCTTTCGGGGTTTGACGTCGCATTGGCGAACGAAATGGCAAATACGTGGGGCGTGAAAATCCAGTGGGTCTATACTGGCTTTGATGGTTTGTATGACGCGTTGAACGCAAAACAATTCGACCTGATCTTGTCCGCGCTGCCGTACAATCCGACGAAAACGCAGGATGTCTATTTCACGCACGCCTATTTCAACGGCGGGCCGATTTTGATCGTGCGCGGCGACGACGCGACGACGACGGACTTGGACAAACTACAAGGGCGCGCGATTGCCGTCGAGTTAGGCACGAACGGCGATGCCGTCGCGCGCAAATGGCAAAAGCGGTACAACTTGCAATTGCGCCAACACAACACCGCGCAGGACGCCTTGCGCGCGCTGCAAAAGGGTGAGGTCAGCGCGGCGATTACTGACCCGATTGCGTTTTATGATTTTCAGCGCGCGGAGGCGGACACGGGCGTGGGACTCAACGCCATGAATTGGCGCATTGTCGGCGCGCCGCTCGCGGGTGAAAATTACATTATCGCCGTGCGCCGCGATTCGCCGACGCTGCTGCATGAAATCAACGCGGTGATTGATGAATTAAAGCGCGATGGGAGATTGGAAGAATTGCAAAAAGAAAATTTTTGAGATTGGAAAAAAATTCCGTCGTGCGGCGCACGACGGAATTTTTTTCCAATCAGGTCATTACACTTGCTGTGGCTTGGTGCGCAGTCCCAACAATTTTTCGTGGGCGAGAATGCTTTGGATAATGCCAATCATCATCAAATAGGTCACGAGCGAACTGCCGCCCGAACTGACAAAAGGCAAGGGAATTCCCGTCACGGGCATGATGCCCACGTTCATGCCTAAATTGACGAACGCTTGAAAAAATAACGCGGCGGCAAAACCGACGGCGGTCAGACGTCCGAACACAGAACGCGAGACCTGCGCCGCGCGCAACATGCGCAGCAGCACGAACGTGTACAGCGCAAAGAAAAAAACGCCGCCGAAAAAGCCCAACTCTTCGCCAATCACGGAAAAGATAAAATCGGTGTGCCGAATGCGTAAAAATTGCAGCTGCGACTGTGTGCCCGCGCCGATGCCGCGGCCCAACAATTCGCCCGAACCGATGGCAATGCGCGCTTGGGTGACGTTATAGCCCGCGCCCAGCGGGTCGGCGGCGGGATTGAAAAAAGTCGTCAAGCGCGCGCGTTGATAGTCCTGCATCGTCAGCCAGACGACGGGCAGGAGCACCACCAGCAGTGCGCCGATAATCAACAATTGTTTCCAGGAGAGACCTGCCGCGAGCAGCATCACGCCCCAGACAAACAGAAAAATCAGCGACGTGCCGAGATCGGGTTGCAGGTACGTCATCGCCGTCGGAATGATGACGATGGCAAACGAAAACGCGAGCGTGCGCCATTTGTCCAGTTGTTTGCTGTTGTCGGCGAGAAATTTGGCGAGCACGAGCACGAGCAGCAGCTTGCCGATTTCGGAGGGTTGCAGTTGAAAAGGTCCGAGGGGAATCCAGCGCTGCGCGCCGAGCGAGAGGCGTCCGATCGTAAACACAATGCCGAGCAGCGTGAGCATGCCGAGATAAAACACCCACGACAACCCGGCAAAGATACGATAGTCCAGCTGCGAGAGGACGAACAAGATCCCAAAGCCGACGAGCGCGTACAAGATTTGACGAAAGGTGAAATCTTCGAGCAGATTGGCGGTATCGAATAGACCCTCGACGCCCGCGGTAGTATTGTTGATGAGGATAATGCCGAGGAGCACGAGCAAGCCGACCGCAACGATCAACCACCAGTCAAAATTTTGAAAGAGACGCCGTTCTTGTAAGACCATAAAGACGAAGGATGAAGGATGAAGTCGGAAGGATGAATCTGCCAATTCGAGATTTCATCCTTCATCCTTTATTCCCCTAACGCCGGTTTCGCGCGCACTTTTTTGATGGGGATGTCGGCAATCAGCCGCTGCCCGCCTTCGCCGCGTTCCGTCGTAATCTTCATGCCCTCGCGGTCAATATCAATCCGTTGGGACACCGCGCGCACGATGTCCTCTTGCAGCATCATCAAAAGTTCCGGCGAGAGATTACTGCGATCAATTTGGATGGCGATTTTGAGCCGTGCTTTGGCGATTTGCGCGCTGGGTTCCGCGCGCCTGAACAACGAATCCAACCATCTCATGCGCCGCCTCCCCCGTTCGGATTGCGGAACCATTTTTGAATGCGAGACAGGACGCTGTCCGTGTCGGCAAACACCGCAAAAGGCACATCCTCGCCTAACAAGCGCGCCGCGATGCGCCCAAAGGCCTGCCCCGCTTGTGATTTGCCATCCAAAGCGACGGGATTGCCCCGGTTCGTCGAGGTGATGATCGTTTCGTCTTCGGGCACAATCCCGATCAAATCAATTGCGAGAATTTCCAACACATCTGCGGTGGCTAACATGTCACCGCGCTTGACCATGCCGGGGCGCAGGCGGTTGAGAATCAACGTCGGTTTCGGTTTTTCCGCCGCCTCGACCAAACCGATGATGCGGTCGGCGTCGCGCACCGCGCTCACCTCCGGCGTCGTCACAATCACCACGCGGTCGGCGGGCGCAACCGCATTTTTGAAACCGTGCTCGATGCCGGCGGGCGAATCTACGAGCACAAAATCAAATTCGGCTTTGAGGTCCGAGGCAAGTTTGAGCATTTGCTGCGGATTCACGGCGGTCTTGTCGCGCGTTTGCGCGGCGGGCAGCATAAGCAGCTCGGGCAAGCGCTTGTCGCGGATCAAGGCCTGCCGCAAGCGCGCGCGCCCTTCGACCACGTCCACAATGTCGTATACGATGCGGTTTTCCAAGCCCAACACGACGTCGAGATTGCGCAGCCCGATGTCCGCGTCAATGCACGCGACGCGTTTGCCGCGCCGCGCGAGCGCAACGCCGAGATTCGCGGTCGTCGTCGTTTTCCCGACGCCGCCTTTGCCGGAAGTGATCGTAATGACTGTGCCGGACATGCCAGTGTATGATTTGTGATTTGGGATTTATGATGTGTGTGTGGCGCGGTCTTGATGTAGAAATCATACATCAAAGATCCTAAATCAAAAACCCCCTCATGCTTTCAAATTCCACGCTTCGATGAAAATACGTCCCTCGCGCACACGTGCGATTTCGGGACCGCGCGGGATTGGCTCGACTTGATCAGGCGCACGCGCAATGTGACTGCCGATGCGCAGCTGGGAGGGCGTGAGCAGCAGCGCGCAAACCACGGCGCGCTCATTGCCCGACGCGCCGGCATGAACCATGCCGCGCAGCTTGCCCCACACCAGCACATCCCCCCACGCGACAATTTCCGCGCCGGGATTCACATCCCCCATCACGACGACGTGCCCCGCGTACCGAATCGTTTGCCCTGAACGCAGCGTCCGTGGGCACCAAGCCGAATCCTCCCAAACGGCGACATTCGCCAATGCGCCAAACTCTGCGCCCGCTTGATCCAAGCCCGGCAAAATTCTGTGCGCGCCGTTTCCGTCCCACTCGAACTTGATGTCGTGCAATTCGAGCAGCCACGCCAGTTCTTCAACTTGCAGCGGCGTCAACGCGCGTTTACCGGTTTCGACGCGCGCTTTCTGCCCACGAAATAATTCAACCGCGCGCGGGCGCTCGAGCTCCAGCGCCAATTCGGCGAGGACTTGGGACCAGGGACCGTCGCCGAGCGCAATGGCAAAGCGGTCTCCACTTTGCTTGAGTGTGATCATCTTGGACGAGTGCACAGCTAGCTTGAACTGATTCGCCATCAAGTGATTTTGTTACTGGCTAATATAACATACCCTTGCAGAATTTTCCACTTGAGTTGGGTCGCGCATATCCAGATTGTGTATCTTGCGAAAGCGTTTCTCATTCAATGTTTCTGAAACGTCGGAGGTTTTGAACCGGCGACCATGCAACTCAAGTAGCATAGCGCCTTGTGCGCGTTTATGCCGAGTTCGACGCCCACGAGTGCCTGCCCTGAGCGTAGCCGAAGGGGGCTGGCCGACCGTAAACGGAATGGGAATTCACTCTAGAGCGGATTCCAGTCTGATTGGTGGTGTCAGCGTAGGGGCGACGGCTTGTCCTCGCCCATTCCAGTTGGGCAACCACAAGGGATTGCCCCTACCATCCCACAAACGAATCAGGAATTCACTCTAGATTACGGCGCAGTGTGCGTTCCCCCTTGCTTTGCACGGGCGGCGCGTCGAACCCTTGGCGTTTTTCGTAGGCACGTGGGTGTAGCGGAGATGGTCTCTATTATTGCAGATGCAAGTACACTTTGCAATAGTGAAATCGGTCAAGATTTCAGAACCTGTGAGGGTCTTGCGTTTTTTGATTCATTTGGTAATCATTGCCGGGACGAAAATAACCCCTCTTCCCCGACCCCTCTTCCAATGGACGAGGGGAAATTTTTGTTAGCTCTATGTGGCGGTTGATTTGCGACGATTGTACCACAGCCAAACAGACAGGACAAAGCTATGGGAAATGCACAGCGGAATGTGATGGGGACACCGCCGCTGGATTATCTCATCACTACGTTGGTGCGGACCTTGGGCGAAAGCGAATTCGTTCTGCGCTTTCCGGCGGTGGTTTGGGGCGTCTTGGGAATTGCGCTCACGTTTGTTCTCGCCCGACGCGTCACTGGATCGCGCGGCATCGCATACAGCGCGGCGCTGCTGTTTGCGTGTGCGCCCCTCCTCGTCCACTTTGCCCAGGAAGCTCGCTTTTATAGTCTCCCCATTTGTTTGTCCCTTTTGGTGGTCTATGTCTTTGGGCGCGCGTGGCAGCAGCCGCGTGCGTGGCGATGGGCGCTGTTCGGCTTGGCGACGCTTATTGCCTTGTTCCCGCACTATTACACGCTGCTCGTCATTGGTGCTCTCGTCTTGGGCGGAATCATCGCCAGTCTGCCCTTTTTTACGGACCGCGCGCGTGACCTGCCGCGCGCGTGGTCGAGCTTGGCGGTTGCGCTGCTCGTTCCCGGTATCGCCCTGGTCTTGTGGATGATGGGGCAAGGTTTCACCGGACCGGGTGAGTTTGGCTTTGCACCGCCCACGTTGTTCGATGTGATTGCCGCGCCGGTCACGAGTGGGTATCGAGAGAGTCCCTTTCATCTCGTGACGATGCAAGTTCTGGGCATCGTCGTGCTGCCATTCCTCGCCGTGATTGGGCTTGGGGACAGTTTGCGCGCGCGCCGCAGCAGCGGTGTTCTCTTGGCGCTGATTGTTGGGATTGGCGCAGCCGGAGTGCTATTTGCGGATTGGCGCGCACAGTATTTTTACACCGCGCGTCAATTGTTGTTCGTTGTGCCGTTCTATCTCATCCTCGTCGCGGCTGGATTGGACGTGCTGATGCGCGTCGTCTTGCGCCGTTCGACCTGGGCTGCTGCCGGAACGATTGTCGCGCTGGGGTTGATGCTGGCGGTCTTTGCGTTGTCGCTGCAGCGATACTATGATGTGCCAAAAGACGACTGGCGCAGTGCGGCACGCTTGATTGCAAGCGCAGCGAGTCGTACACCGAACACGTATTTGAGCGCGCCAAATGGTCTGGAGCAGTATTTGACTTTTTATGAATCGTCCCTCGCGCCGCATCGGATTGCCGAAGAGCAGTTGCCACCACGAATCGAAGAAGCACGCGTGTGGGTTGTAAACTGGGGGAACGATACGCCACGCGTCGTCGAAACTTTGAAGCAAGGCGCGCGATGGCGCGTGCTTCCATTGGCAGTAAGTCCCAATTTATATCTCTGGTATGCGGGCGCAGCGAAAGAAGAGCAATTGTGGCGCGAGCTCGCCGCATTGGATTTGCCGCCACAGGTCTTGGCGTATTCAAATGTGCTGCCGCCCATGCAAGCGATTGATGCCCGCTTGGCACAACAGGTAACGCAGCGGAGCATCGCATTGATGCAAACTATGCGTCCCCCCCTGCTCGATGTTCCAAAAGCGCGCTTTTGGCGTCGCATCCAGCGCATGCCCACAGGAGAATGACATACGTAACATGAGGTATAAAAAATCGAGTCCTGATGACTCGATTTTTTTATCTCATTCGTTCTCGGCGACGACGCTAAACTCGCCGCGCTGCACCAATTTGCTGTTGACGTACATTTCGATGCGATACGCGCCGGGCGTCAACGGCACGCCGCCCGTCGTGATGGGCAAGAAAATGTCACCGTCCGCGCCGCCCATCTCCTCTACCGAGTACGTGTCCGCTACGCGCAGGCGGTCATCTTCGGAACCGTCCACATAGACTTTGATCACCAACTGCTGTCCGTCTTGCAAACCGCTAAACGTAGTAATCACGTAAATCGGTTCGTCGGTCGCGGCAAACGTCTCTGTGTCTTGGACCTCCGCGTCGTCGTCGGAAAGCACGCGCGTAAACGCGAACGGTTCCACCGTCGCCGTCACAGTTCCGGCGGGCGGTTTGCTCGTGTATTCGAGCGCGACGGCATGTTCCTTAAGTTTGGTCGCGAGCGTTGTCGCGGTGATCGCAATCGCGGGTGCATTTTGCAGCGACGCAAAGGGCGGCGCGCCGTCGCACGCTTGGGTGGCAGCGCATTGTTGCAAGGTATCCAAATCGCTCACGGCGCCGTCGAAATCGTACCACAACGCGGCGGGCGGTTCTTTGGCTTGCGCGCGCACGGCTGCCACCAACTGCGCCATTTGACTCAGCGCCGCGTCGTATTCATTTTGCGCCTCGCCGATCTTGCCCGCCGCGAGCAAACCCAACGCGTAATTCGCGCGCACCCAAAATTCGTTGGGCGCTTGCTGCGCGGCTTGACGATTCAATGCGTGTGCCTTGTCGAATTGTCCGAGCAAATAATAGAGATACCCCAGACTGCTTTGTGTGTCACTGCTCGCATCGCCGTTGGCGCGCGCGTTTTCCAAATCACTCGCCGCGCCGGTATAGTCCCCCGTAACGTATTTGGCATACCCGCGATCGCGATATGCACTGGTGTACGTGGGCGCGAGTTGCAGGGCTTGATCGTATTGCTTGATCGCCGCAACGGCTTCGCCTTGATACAACGCGCCTTCGCCGCGCGCATACGCGTCAATGGCTTCGTCCGGCAGCGCGCTCACCGGTTGAAAATAGACCCACAACATCCACACGAGCACCACGAGCGCCAACGCGAGGCCGATGCCAAAAAACATGACGCGCACAAAACGTTTGCTGCTGGCGGCGACGCCAAACATAAACAGCGCGACGGCGAGCAGCGTCAATTGCACGGTGTACGCCGATGCTTTGTCCGACCACTGGACTTTTTGGCGATATTGATTTTCAAAGCGTTCGGTCAGCGCGGTCGCGGGCTGCACAAAATTTTCGGCGGCGTACTTGGCAAGGTCCGGTTCCACGACCGCGTCGCCCATGTACGGCGGTTGGAGCACCGGCGAAAGTTTCGCGACGCGGTCGCGCGCCGCACGCAAACGTTCCGCCGCCGCCTCGTCGCCGCGCTGCGCGGCAACACGCGCCAGCGTGTTCAATTCCAGCCAGTGATTGTACGCGCCGGTTTGGTCATACCCGGTGCGCAAACTACCGACGGTGCGCTTGCCCAAACTTTGCAGTGCGAAAAGTTGTGCGTCGCGCCCGGCGTCGCCGTTGGAATCTTCGGCGAGGGTGAACCAGAAAGTGATGACGGCGATTTGGATGACGACCAGCGCCATCAACACGTTGATCAAGGTTTCGATCAGGTGGGTGCGAAAAAGCGGGGTGGAGGGGGGGGGTGTTGATTGAGTCATAGTGGTTTATCCCAATTCGACGTAGAGGACTGCGCCGGCACTGGCGAGCAACAAGATCACTCCCAGCGCGGCGCTGCTCCAGCGCAGCCATTTGCGATTGTAATGAAACGCGCCGGCCAGTGTAAAGCACAAGAGGGCGACACTCAAGCCAATAATGATTTGCACAAAAGCGAACGTCTTGCTATCTTGTTTGGCGGATTTGTCGAGGTGGGGCTGCGGCGCAAGGTCTTGGCGGCGCTCCGCTTCGGCGAGCAACTCGGCGACCTCGCGCGGCAAAGCGTACGTGCCATCTTTGCTGGCGTAGCGTCCGGGAAAGAAATTGCGATTCGTCGCCGCGAGGCGGTCGGCTTCTTCCAACTGCGCGGTGAGGACGGCGCGCTCGGTTTCGCTGATCTCGGCATCGTCGGCATTGAGCAGCTGCGTCAAGAGTTCGTCGTTGACGGCAAATTGTGTAAACGCCGTCAGGTGCTCGATGGCGGATGCGGTGCTGAGGGTGAGCGCCTCTTCCGCATTGAGCGAAGCGGTCAGCGCATAATAATCTTCAAAGCCGGCGATATTCGCCGCCACGGCGCCGCGCCATGCCGCCAGCGCGGTCACCAACGCGACGATGGCGACCATCACGCTCATCCAATCCTGAAAGCGCTCGGCGCGGGCTTTCGTTAGTTCGTCCATGTTTACTCCTTGTGCAAGATTGTGTGCGGCAATGTATCATAGTTTCTCGCGGCGACAAATATATTGGGTGTTGGGAGGGGCAAAATCCCGCAAATCAAGGACATGGAAATTGGCGTCAACGTCGTGGAATCCGCGCGGGCGTACGACATCGCGCTCGTCCAACGTTTCGATTCGCTGGCGGCGATGCAAGAATACCAGACCAACCCGGTACATCAAGCCATCTTGCCGTATTTGCGCGAAGCGGCGTCGAGCGTGGCGGTGGATTACACAAGTTGAACTCGACGGCAACAGGATGCCTGACATCCACCGGGCATTTGTTGTTGATGCAGTTTCACACGCGCAGTTGTACAAAACTCTGCGGCTGTCGCGCGGTTCTATCCGATGTATAATCAGGAATATGACAGCGCGAACAAATCCCGTTTCGCTTGCACCCATTCCGGCAGATTCGCTGTGGCAGGATTTTTACGCAGGGAGTCAATTTTTCATGCAGCAAGGCAACATCTACGAGACCCTGCGCCGCTTGGCGCGCCAATTGCAAGACGAGGGCATGGAGTATGCGTTGATTGGCGGCATGGCATTGGTCGCACATGGCTATCGGCGTTTTACGGAAGATGTGGATATTTTGATGACGCCAGAGACTTTGGAAAAATTTCAAGAACGTTTTGTGGGACGTGGTTACGTCCCGGCGTTTCAGGGCAAGCGCAAAGTGTTTCGGGATACGGAGACCGATGTCCGGATTGAGATTGTTACAACAGGCGAATATCCGGGCGACGGTAAACCAAAATCCGTCGCGTTCCCAAATCCTGCCCACGCGCGCTTGGCGCGTGAGGGCATTTGGTTGATCACGCTCGAAAAATTGATCGAGCTCAAATTGGCATCGGGTCTTTCGGCAGCGCATCGCTTGAAAGATCTAGCCGACGTCCAAGATCTAATCCTCCGTTTGAACCTCCCCCAATCGTTTGAAAACGAACTCGATCCCAGCGTTCGTGGGGAATATCGCCGCTTGTGGCAAGCCGCGCAATCGGCGCGCGCAGAAGAATAATTGCTGCTAACGAGCATCAGACCCGAAGGGTTCGCGCGCGCCATTGTGGATCGCGTCGCAACGGTTTATGCGCATTTCCCTTCGGGTCGAATTCCTCTACATTTTGCGTCGCGCACTGCTGCGCCAAACAAACACCCCGACGATGAGTAACACGCCGCCCAAGCTGACGAGCGCGAGTGTTAATGGCAAATTGTACAGATTACCGCCGGTGCTGGGCAGCGCCGCGGGCGCTTTCGGCACATTGTTCACCGCCGGAATCGTCTTCAAGTACGCGGCGATGGCTGCCCGATCCGCATCGGTAAGTTTGCTGAAACCGCCTTGAACGACCAGTGCCATCAAACCGCTGACCGCGCTCCCATCGGGACGCTGTCCGGTCTTGAGCAAATTCGCGATTTGTTCTTCGGTCCAGTTGCCAATGCCGGTTTCTTTGTCGGGTGTGATGTTTGCCGAAAGTTCCCCTTCGATCGGCGCGCCGGCAAGGAACTTGGTCATGTCGGGCGCGCCCTGCGCATCGGTCGGAGTGTGACATCCACTGCAATCGGAAACGTTCTTGACGAGATATTCACCGCGCGTCACCCCTTCCGTCGGCGCGGTTGCTGGGGCTTTCGGCGGGCTGAACGGTGGAATGGGAACTTTGATGTCATCTTTAGGTGTTTCGTTTTTGATGGGTGGCGCGGTTTTGATAAACGCCGCCAGATCGTACGCATCCTGATCCGCCATGCCGCTGTAGGTCATGTAGGGCATGACCGGAAAGAGCGTTTCGCCGTCCGGCGTCTTGCCGGTACGAATGGTCGTCACGATTTCGGCTTCGGTCCAGTTGCCAATCCCGGTTTCGGGATCGGAGGTGATGTTTCGGGAATAGACAACGCCTGCCGGACCCAAATCAAACTTTTGTCCTCCGGCGAGGAATCCCGCTGCGGTGATATGACATCCGCAACCTGCCGCCGCGGCAAACACGTACGCCCCGCGCTGCGCATCGCCTTTGAGCTCTTGCACCGGAGGCGCGGCTTGGACAGTTGCATTCAGGGCAGCGATTGCCATCATCAGCAGAGCTGCGGCAAACAACGCCACCGCAACGATTCGACGCTGCATATCATCCTCCTCTCTGGCTTGCATTGGATGAGCGTGCGACGCGATCCACTCGCCCGTCATCAGAGTCGCAGCTTATCAAAGTTCAATCCTTGCTTGCCAGACCAAAAAATGCTCGATTTTTGGTCACTTTTTCCGGTTTGAACTATTCATGCGATAGACCGCAGCCAGATAAATGACATCGAAAACCAAAATCGCCGCATACAAGAAATCAAACAACAGCGCTTGGGGTCTCTGAATGAAAAAAGCGATGGATGGAATCAACGTGCCGAGCAATTTGAACAAGGCAATCCAGAACGATTGCCCGGCAAGCCCTTGGCGGCGCAACAGCATGGTGACGAACAAAACCGACATCAACAAATTTTGTCCGTATGCGGCATATTTACCTTCCCGATCTTGAAGTTCCAGCGAAAGCAGCAATACGCCGCTAAATGTCGCCGCCAAAATTACGCCGAACAACGGATAGAACCATTTGGATGTGACAGTCGGAATGGGCGGATCACTGCGCCAGTATTTCAAAAGCTGAAACAGAATGATGCAATCCAGCCCAAACCAAACATAATTGACATACACTTGCGGGCGCGGCTGCGGCAGCACGAACGCGAAAATAAACTCCCACGAAATGTTGGCGCACAACGCGAGCAGCGGCATCCCGTACGTTCGGTCTTGAAAACCGCGCACGATAATGAGTACGTAGGTCAGCGTCCAAAAGAGACCGGAGGCGAGAAGCGCGGTGACGATGAACATGCTAAAAAGTACGCCCCAACCTTTGCTCGAAAGTTGGGGCGGAATGAAGGAGTTTAGAATCCGGCGAGCGCAGCTTGGCTCGAGTCGTATATCTTGAACAACTTGTCCAAGCCGACCAGCTTGAGTGAATCGAGAATAAAGGTTGAAGGCGCCGCCAGACGCAATTCACCTTTCTTGTCCTGCATTTCCATGCGCGCTTTGAGCAGGGCGCGCATTCCCGCGCTGGAGAGAAACTCGGTGTCCGCCAAGTCTACGACCACTTTGTAATGCCTGGCGTCGAGCGCTGCTTGCAGCGCGCTTTCTAACTGCGGCGCGCTCAAGCCGTCCACGCGTCCATTCACGGAAATCACGGGAATGTTGCCGTGCATTTGGGAATTAACTGTAGCCATAATTCTCCTTTTGGTTCAGCAATCGAGAGAAGCGGTTGGCGCTTTGCGGCGTACGACGATTAAGCGCGCCAACGTGTTGGTCAACGAGTGACACAAGCTAATGCGTGGCATTATATAAATTGTCGCGGTCTTGCGCAATGGGGGGGGATCTGGTGATTACTCACATCTTCTTAAAGCGCAGTTGCACTCCGCGTCACCCTAACTCGGACAAGCCGAAACCAAACAGGAAACCGCGAATCTTTGCGCGAACTTTGCGCGACGAATCTACGCGAATTTTTGGTGCACCGATTCGCGCTGATTCGCGCCGATTCGCGGTGGAAAATCTTTGCTTTTTGTGCAAACATTTCAGAGTATAGGTACTACGGCAGTCTGCAATGCATCCGATGAAGCGGACGCAGTTCGTCCGATGCATCGGCGCGCATTGCCACTGCCTCCTAACATTTGTGCTAATCACCAGGGGGATGCCTGTAAGAAAAAACGAGCCGCGTAGTGCGGCTCGTTTTTTCTTGGACAAGCGGAGGCGCATTCCAGCGCATCGTGGTTTTTAATTTTTCAAACTACGCAAAAGCATTTCGGCTTCGGCGACGGTGATTTCCCCTTTTTGGAGCGCCTGTAAAATCGCAAACTGCGAATCGTACACTTGCACTGGACCCGCCCCCGCTGCTTTGAGCGCCGGTTTTTCATCCGTGGGTGGCAGATCCGTCACTGTGACCGGAACAACGGCGCCGGATGTGGTGAGGGGCGTCGGCGGTGTTGGTGGGACGGGTGGCTTGGGGGCGACAGCGGTCGCCGGTTGTTTTGATGCGCGCGGGGGCATTGGTTGTCCGGCATAGCGACTGTTGCGCCCCGACAATTCGATTTGAATGTCGCCGTGCAAAGATTCGAGATGAATCTCGATCGGCGGATCGCCAACCTGTCCGAGTGTGCCCACCATACGTCCACCGTGACGCGCGGCGCGTCCGGGACGTCCCACGCCGACGAGCGGCGCGTCGGATTCGATGTCGCCGTGACGCGTCGCGGCGTCAATGCGCGCGTTCGTGTCTTCGGACAAGACAAGTTGAATGTCGCCGTGACGCGTCGTAAGGTCCCAATTCGCGGTCGGCAGAACATTCTCGATTTGCATATCGCCGCGGCTGGCTTCGACATCGAATTCGCCAATGCGTCCTTCTTCCAGATTGATGTCGCCGCTGCCAAGCCGGAACGTCACGAGCTGTGCGTCCACTTGCTCCAAGCTGATGTCGCCGCTGCCGAGTTGCACGTGTATCCCCGGCTCGTTCGGTCGGTCGTTCAAGCCAAAACTGCTGCCAAATTCGCGCGCAAATTTGCTCGCCCAGCGCGTCGCTTGTTCCGCAAAGCGTTCGCCCCATTCTTCCCACTGCGCGCCGTACTCTTGCCAATCTGCTTCGTTTCCGAAATTGATCTTGACGCGTCGTGTTTTGATTCCGGGAATTGGCGGGATGGGCGGGATGGGTGGAATCCCGGCAGTTTCTTTTTCCGGTTCTGGTGCTTGCGGTTCGGGAACGGTCGGCGCTTCGACCTGTACGCAGTTTTCTAGTTCCACATCGCCGCTGCCGCTTTGCACGTTGAATGTACCGCGACAATCCTCGATGTGTATTTCACCGCTGCCCAATTGCAAATCAAAGCGCGCCTGTACATCATGGATTTCGATTTCTCCACTCGCCGCGGCAACTTGGAGGACCCATGCTTTGGATTTGGGCAGTTTGAGCGTCCATTCGCCCGCGCCGTGCATCGGTTGGACGACAAGCCAGCGGTCGCGAAGGATCGGTTCAGTGCGCAAGTGGCGCGAACTGATGTCACATTCGAGCAAGACCTCATTGGTATCTGTGCCGACGATTTCAAATTCGCCCTTTGGCGTGGTGATTTGGACGGCGTCAAACGCGTCCGCGTTCCATTTCCATTCCATGTTTTATATTCTCCGTGGTTGATAGGGAACGCTACCGCGAGTGTTCCCTACGCTAATCCTTTCAGGGAACGCTACCGCGAGCGTTCCCTACGTTAATCCTTTCAGCTGGTCTAATGCCTGTGCCGCGTCGATTTCACCGGCAGCCAGTTTTTGCAAGATCGCCGTGCGCGGTGTGTTTTCGACCGGCGCAGCCACAGGATTTTTCTCGGCGCGTTCGAGAACTTGGTTGATCTCGTCCAATTTGTTTCGAATCGTGGGATATGAAACGCCCAGCACTTTTTCCATCTCGGACAAGTTGCCGCGCACGCGCAAAAAGGCGCGTACGAAGGTCAGCTGATCGTCGGACAGGGTCGAAAACAGCCCGGGTTTGAATTCGCCCTGCATTTTGAGATGGCAGTTGGAGCATTGAATCTCGGCGATGATAAGGGGACCGCCGCAAGCGGGACATTGTTCAAAAAGTTTGAGCATTCTGTATCCTCCGAGAATCTTTATACTACAATAAATTGATTTTGTCAATATATAAATAAGAAATCTTGAAAGTATTGTTGAAGTCTCTTATTTTTATTTTTTGCCTGTAAAATAGGCAAAAAAACTGGGACTCTAATCTTCCGAAACACCGATCGCGTTCCTGCAATTTGGTGTGTGTGCTTTTCCACTGCGCGACGCGCCGTTTGAATTGGTGTTTTATCTCCTTGAGATATAATTCCATTTGCCAAGGGAACACGACACTGTCTGGTACTTGGCACATGTCACACTTTCTCATTGAGGAGTCCAACTTTGATTACGACTGCACCGGAATTAACCAATTTGGAGATGCCCCGCTCCGATTTACGCGAAACCCCTTGGTTTTCCCCACGCACGATTTCGATTCTAAACCAACCGATTGAGGGCGATCAAGTCCAAGCCAAGCTGTTGCCAAAATTGATTGACGCGTTTCGCGCCCAAGGTCACACCGTGATCGAACATGCGGAGGGCAATGTCAATCTGATGATCGGTTTCTACGACGTGCTCGACACGGACGCGCCGCTGCTCGACCGGATTCCCGAACGCGAACTCCCGCTCGCGCTCACCATTATGCGCGAATACAAACTCGCGCGCCGTCCCGACAACCTGGTTTTGTTTTTCACCATTCGCGAACGCCCCAGCCAAATGCGCCATACGCAAGTGGTCGAACTCTCGCGCACGGCGATGGCGCGTTCCGGCTCACCCAAAGTCGTGTTTCTCAGCGGCGACCACAACACGGGTGAATTGTGGGAAACCACCTACACGACGCTCGAAGGCGGACATCCGAGCGACCAAGCCGAAGAACGCGACGTCGTGATGATGCTGCGCGATCGTTTAATTTCGATGGCGTGTGCGCGCGACGTCGGCGCGGATTACATTGTCGTGCAGGATAAAATTACCAAGCAACAATGGGAAAATACGCGCACGCCCGAAGCGATTATCGAGGCAGGGCATCGGATGGACCAACTGAATCTTTTGCCCGCGCCGAAAAATGTCAGCGAATATGTTTCGCCGGACCTCGCCAACATTTACAATCGTTATCTGAACATGAAGGGTTTTAGCGAAGGGATGTTGTTTGCGTTCGACGCGGATACGGATACGTTGATGGTCACGGCGTCAGGGTCATGGAACGTGGACAAGCGCGCGTTGAAACGCGAAGAGGTCGTGCCGATTGGTGGAATGCAGGGACACAAAATTTTGGTCTATGCGCCCGAAGGCGTCAAGCCGAAAGGTCCGTCCGTCGAAGCCGTAGAGATGTACACGCTCTTGATGAGCGTCCCCAAAACGCGCGTGTCAAAAAAGAATGGCGTCTGGGTTGCGGACCCGCACGGTGAAAAAGAAGTGCCGATGATTCGCGCGGGGATTCACACGCATGTCGGCGTCGTGAAAATTGACCACGAGTGGGTGGAAGATATGGGACTGAACCGCCGCGATTATCCGTATGGGTTCGGCTGCGGCACGGATTTGATGAAGCAGCTCGCCCAAGACGCCGCGCGCCGTTCTCAAGCCATTCACGATCCGTCCGACCCGCGTTTGTATGTGCGCTGGCAAATGTTGTATCACGGCGAAACGGTGGTCGAACTCTGGAAACCGGGCGCATCCGACCAATCCTTGCAGGGATTGCTCGACATGTACGACCCGCAGCGCGTGGGGGCGATTGAATACACGCACGATCACATTGACCAGCCGCGTTGAGCAGTGAGCAGTGATCGGTAATCAGTCATCAGTGATCAGTAATCAGTCATCAGTAATCAGTGATCAGTAGTCGGTAGTCAAGTAATCAGTGATCAGTAGTCGGTAGTCAAGTAATCAGGAAACAAGTAAACAGGTAGACAGGGAGTTCCTTGTCTGCCTGTTTTTGTGTCTCTGGTGGTTTTCCAGAGCGGGGTGTTGGTGGGTGAGTTGCTGTTGGAACACGATGGTTCGTTGCGTCGGATACGACGCGAATGCTCACCATATCTGGTTGGGCTCGTGTTCCGGCGCTGGCTCGGAGTTGAACTCCGATTACATGTTGGCGAATGAGCCCAACCCTCGCCAGCAACCCCAGTTTTTCGCCAAGAGCAAAAAAAAATAGCAAATTGGTCGAAAAGTGCGCGCCAAAAAGGCGCGCACTTTCGTCTGGAGAGAGATAGGTAAACACGCGCCTTGCAATTGGACAGTCCGGCGATGGGTGCCGGAGATTCAATGGACTGCCCGGCGACAGACCCGCGCGGCGCATCACGTCCCGCCAACGGAAACAGTGATGGCGCTGCCGACTGTGATATGGCGCATACGAAGATGGCGCAACCGCGCCGTAACACACGATCCGAAATCAACTTGGACGGCGCCGGGTGCGCCCGGCGCACTGCACTACGGTCCCGGCAATCGTTTGCATCACCGGCGCCGTCTATTCATATCCGATCACTTTTGTGATTCAGGAGACCAAACTATGTTCCCCACCTTTCGTTCCCTTGCACGTCTCTGTGCGTTTCTCACGCTCTTGGTCTTGCTTGGCTTGGCTGCTACTGCCGGTGTGCGCGCCGAACATGGCACAAGTTCTCCGGACGGTGGGTCGCGGACGCCAGGCGCCGCGCCGCTCGGACGTCCTGCGCAATCTGCATATTTGACCAATCTGGAAACCAATGAAGCGTGCGCCGACCGCAACAATGTTTGGGTTGGACATCTGACGGACATTAACAATGACGGTACCGACGACGGCGTGCCGGTGTACTTTCCACCGCAAACACCCGTGTCCGTTCAGCCCAATGATGCGGTGACGGTCCGTTTCCAAATGTATCCCAGCAACGCGACTGCCACAGTGTATTACCGCGTGACCAAGCAGAGTGCTTATCAAGGCGGTGGTTCATTTACGGGTGTCGCGGCGTCGAGTCAGGGCACGTTGACAAGCACAAACAATGTCTACATGACCGCGCAAATTCCCGCCGCATCCAGCTTGATTACCGGGTACGATGGGAGTTATACGACCCAGTACACGTTTGTCGAAGACCTCTATACGCAAGACGAAGACGGCAACGCCGTGGCTACTCAGCAATCCATTACCGTGAGCGGTTCGACGCTCTACAGCACCGGGTTGTCAAGTCTCTCGCTGCCGCGTTGGAGCGCGCGCGTCCTGCGCTTTACCGGCGCAGCCACCAGTTCGTCGGCTTCTTTTGCGCCTAATGCGAATGCAAAAGTGACTTTGAGTGCAGGAGATAACAATGGTTATAATAGCTATCCCACCCGAGCTTATGGCGACGATTCGTCGTATGCATCGGATACCAATAGTGGCACAGCTAGCTCGAGCGTGACGTGTCCCACAACGTACAACAGCAGCACGCTCAGCAAGCAGGATCAGCACAACTTTTACTATAGCTTGAGCACTTTGCCCGATAGCGCAACGCTGACGGGTATTCAAGTCAAGTTGGACGCCTGGAAGAGGAAGACCAAGAGCAGCTTGGACGGAACGATTTGCATCTATCTATCCGGTGATGGCGGCTCGACTTGGGCGAATGTCCAAACCCAAGCATTGAGCACGAGCAGCACTTCGAGCTACACTCTGCCCAGCACTTCCGACAGTTTGTGGGGCTACATGTGGAACGTCAGCACCATCAAACAGTCCAAGAAATTCGTGGTTCGTCTGGTGGATGTGACCAACTCGAGCTCTTCCACCAAAGGTCAGACATTCCGTCTCGACTATATCGGCGTCACGTTCTTTTATACCGGCGGGTCGGCGCTTGACCGCTGTGCGACAACCAAGCCCGCTGCACCGACGCTCGTTTTGCCCGCAGCGAACGGCAAAGTCAATACGCGCGCGGTATCGCTGGATTGGGAGGATGCGTCGTGCGCGACCCGTTATAATGTCGTCGTGAGACTTGACTCCAAGAAAGGGGACGCCGTGGTCAAGGACAAAGCGAACGCATCGCAATTCCTCACCAAGGCGCTGGAGGCAGGCAAGACGTACTATTGGCAGATCAAAGCGTGCAACGCCGTCGGCTGCACCGCAAGCCCGTGGTGGAATTTTCAAGTCAACAAAAAAGCCAAATAAGTAGACAGGAACGCAGGTAAACAAGAAAACAGGTAGACAGGGAATTCCCTGCTACCTGTTTTCTTGTTTACCTGCCTACTTGTTTCTAGAATTCAAACACCGCTTTAATCGCCTTGCTCTCACCGCGTTTCTCCAGCAATTCAAACGCGTGGGCGTAATCGCCAAGTTTGAATTTATGCGTGACGAGCCACGCCAAATCCAAACCGTTCTGCATCAGCTCTAACGCAATGTCGAACGCGCCGCGTTTTTCACCGCGATACGGTTCCGCGTGATTGGAATTGTACGCGCCCACCACGTCCAATTCCTTGGCAAAGAGCGGCGTCCAATCCACCGTTTTCGGAATCCCCGGCACGCCGACGACGACCACGCGCCCGCGACTGCGTGTGAGCCGCAGCGTATCGTCAATCGAATCGTCGCTGCCTACACATTCGTACGTCACATCCACGCCGCCGCCGCTCAGCACGCGTTTGCCAATAATCGGCTTGAGCATTTTGCCGCCAGTGCGTTTCGCAATCTCTGTCGAATAATCACGCTTGCCGTCAATAATCTCGGTCGCGCCAAGTTTACGCGCGGCGTCGGCTTGAAACGGATAACGCGCCACAACCCAAATGTTCGCTTTCGACCCCGTTTGACGCAGCGCTGCCAGCGTGAGCAAACCGATAATGCCCGCGCCCATTATTAAAACGGTCTGGTCATCGCGCGGTGGAAATTGCAGCGCGGCGTGCAAGCCAATGCCGAAGGGTTCCACAAGCACCGCGTTTTCATCGCTCACGTTATCGGGCACGCGGAAAACTTGCGCGGAGTGCGCGAGATACTGTTCGCTCCAACTGCCGCTCGTGTCGCGACAAAAGCCCGTCGCGATGCCCGGTGCGAGTGCACCCTCACGCAAACGTTCACATAAATTCGTTTCGCCGCGTGCACAAAAACGACAGAGTTCCTTGAACCCGCGTGGTTTGCACGACAGCATCGGTTCGACCACCACACGCTCCCCAATTTTGAAATCGCCCGCGCGCGCGCCGACCTCCGCAACCGTTCCAAAGTTCTCGTGCCCGAACGTAAACGGAAACGAACTCCACGGTGAAAGATACGGACTCGTGTGCAAATGAATCGTTCCCGTATCCGTGCCGCAAATGCCGCCGTACCGCGTTTTGATTTTCACCCATTCGTCGTTCGGTAATGCCGGTTCCGGCACATCCACGAGCGACGTACACGACATGCCGTTCCATAAAATCGAACTGGAAAATTTTTGCCCCGCGAGTCCGATGGCGTAACGCGGGATAGTGGCGTTGAATTGGATAGCTTTCATGGGTTCCCTGATGTTTGACGCGTTAAATTTTCTTGGCGCTTGCGCGTGTCATTCTAAAAAAAACATTTCTGCCTGCGCGCAAGCGCGGACATTATACATGAATTGCGCGGCCTCACCGCGTCTCGTGTGCGACACTTTGTTACCTCGAGTAGGCGCTGTCAAAATCAAGACCCCAAGTGTTTTCGCCACGTTGCGCGACTCGATTTCGGACATCGCACATCGCCAAACACTTGGCGGCTTGCTGCGTTGCGTTCATGCGCGCGCAGAATGCAAAAAAAGGGGTATAATTTTCGGGTGAGTCAAGACCTCCGAGGCGCTCATGGGTCAAGAAAACGCTCCGAACGACGATTCTCCTTTGCGCGTTGAACCTGCCGCACCAACGGAAGGGGTGCCCGCCGATGCGCCCGGTGCGGCTGCGGGGCGAACCAATCCGAGGTTGACCCTGAGCGCGATTGTTTTGCAGTGGTTTGTCAATCGCGAACGCGAAACGCGCCATTTCATTGAAATGCTCCAGGGGCGCGACCCCAAACGCATCCTCTTGATTAAAGGTCCAACCGGCATTGGCAAAACTTGGCTTTTGCGGCGGCTTGCGCAGGAAGCCCGCGCTCGGAATGTCCCCAGCGCGACCATCAATTTCTCTTCTGCAAACACGATAGACACGCTGTGGATTTTCCAAAACGTGGCGCAGCAAGTGGGTTCTAGGCATTTTCCGTTTCTGAGCGCCGCGCTCGAAAATGCCACCCAACTGCGAGTTGTTTTGAAGGTGGAAGCGGGCGGCAGCAGCAGCGTTGACATTAGCGGCAGTGCAAATGTCGAAGGTGATCTGGTCGGCGGCGACGTTATCAAAGGCAACAGATTTTATTTGTCCGGAGACAATCCCGATTTGCGCCAGATTTGGCAGCAACAGTTGCGGCAAGCATTCTTGAGCGATTTGGCGGCTTGGGTGGAAAACCAGGACGCGGTTCTCTTGTTTGATTCATATGAAAGTGCCACGCAAGAGCCCCGCACCTGGATGGCGGAACAGCTGTTGGCGCAAATTGGCGAAGGCAAGTTGGCTAACTTGCGGCTTGTGATTGCGGGAGAACAAGTTCCACCGCTGCCTTCCTTGTGGCGTAATCTCATTACGGTTTTGGGGTTGGCGCCCCTGCCTGCTGCCGAAGTGCGTCGTTATCTGACCGAGAAACGCAACTTGGTGATTAGCGAGCAAGTCGTTTCTGCCATTTATGAGGTGACGGGCGGCAAACCGGATTTAGTCGCGTTGATTGCCGACAGTCCCAATGGCTTGCCCGAAAACGCGACGCAAGCGCAGCTCTTGGAAATTTTGATTCAAGGGCTTCTTGAAACGGTTCCCCCACCGCTGGCAGAGACGCTGCGTGTGTTAGCGATCCCCGAATGGTTTGATGCCGAACTCTTGGCAGCTTTGTCCGGTGATGCATCGCGCGCTGAAGAACAGTTCAATGCAATTGTACAATACAGTTTCGCGCAGAGCGACAACCAACAGGCATGGCATTTCTCTCCTGCCGTTCGGCGGACGCTCTTGGAAACGTGGGCGCACCAGCCGCTCAAATTGCGCGAGCTGCATCAACGCGCGGCGCAAGCATTTGCCGCGCGCGCGCAGTCCGCTATGGACCCCGAACGCCAAGAAGAATATCAGCGTCAAGCGATGGGACACTGGTTCAGCGTAGAGGAACGCCGCGGTTTGGAAATGCTGCGCGCATTATTTTCCCAAGCCGAAGCGACGTATCGTTTGACCAGTTGCGAATTGTTGTTGAAACGCGTGCAGACGCTCGCCGGTTTGACCCAGCCCACGCGCGCGTGGCTGGATTATTTAAACGGGCGTTTGGCGCTCGCGTTGGACGATTACGCGACCAGCGCACGCTTGTTTCAAAATCTGCTCGGGCAAACTGATTTGGACGCGGAACTGGAAGCATTGACGCGCTGGGCAGCGGGACAACTCGCCACGGAGCAAGGGCAATGGGCAAATGCGATTGAAAGTTACAAGGGCGCGCGGCGCTACTTTCAGGCGCAAGCCGACGCCGCGCGTGTGGGGCAGTTGATGATTGCGCTGGGCGATGTGTATCTACAGCAGGCGCGCACTCTCGGCGAACTGATTCAGCCGCGCTTGATTGCGCGGACCGGACGTTGGCGCGTGCTGCGCGCGATTCCCGGCATCCTGTCTGCATTTCCCTTTGTCGTTTATGCCTGGTTCATTCGCCGCTGGCGCTTTTTGCCGCCGCTTCAGCACGGCATGAATTATCGCAACTGGACCTTGATGCGGATGTTGTTTACCGCCGCGGAATGGTATCGCCGCGCCGAGAGCACGCTTGCCCCAACGGGACAAGTTACGCTGCTGGCGAACGCGCAATTGGGTTTGGCGCAAACGTACCATCGCATTGGATGGTGGAACAATGCTCGCGAACTCTTTGAAAAGGTTCTCGCCAGTCCTGCCGTCGTCGCGAATGATTATCTGGAAGCGCAGGTGCAGCGCGCGTTTGCAGATACCGAACTCTATGCGGGAAACACGGACAATGCTCTCGAACTCTTGACGCGGAGTTACGCTGTCTTGACGCGCTATCATGATGCGCAAGGACAAATCGAGACGACGATTTTACTGGGGCGCGCTTGGATGCAGAAGGGTCAATTCGAACGCGGGATGGAATATTACAGCCAGAGTCTGCGCGAGTCTGAGAAAAAACGCGACCATCAACGGATTGGCTTGGCATTGGACGCACTGCGTCGCAGCGCCGTGACGGCAGAGCTCACGCCGTTGCAATTCGCGCACGTGGAAACACTCATCGCTAACACACACGAAAAACCCTACTTTCCGCGTGTGCCGGACCGCTGGGCAAGCAACTTTGAGCGCGGCTTGCGGATCGGACTCGCTGCGCTTGGCGTTGTCGCGCTGTACCTCGTCGCTGCGCCCATCTTGTCCAATCTTTCAGCTCCATCCGCCTTTGCGACTGCCGGACTCAAGTCATTGGGCTATCTCGTCATCGCTGCGGTGAGTTTTCTCGTCGCGGCGAGTGTCGTGGGTTTGGGTCTGGTCGTCTGGACGACCAAACGCAAGTTTGAACCCGAACAACTCGATTCGTTCCTGACGGACGATGACGCGATTACACGCTATGATAACCACCAACAAATTGTGAACCGCGTGGTTTGGTCGGATGTCGCCGCGTTGGTTGTTGTCGAACGGATGCGGAATCAAACGCCCAGTCCTCTGCTTTCCTACTTTTGGATCTATGGGTCCGCGACGGGACTGCGTGTGCCGGGAACAATCCTTTGGTACAGCGCCCTCAAGCAAGATGTCGACGCGCACTTGGCAAAGCAGAACATCAAACCGGCGCGTCTTTACCGCAACGCAAAATTTTTACCCAGTCGGTTGGGCGTCCTGTTTTTGCTTGCGCCTTGGGTCTTTATGCTGGGCTACGCCATCCTCAAAAACTTTTTGTCCCGGCTCGCCATCCCGCTTCATTTTAGCGCCGACCAAGCCGCGCTGCTCTCGCCCGTCATCTTGACTTGTGGCTTGGTGCTCGCGATTGCGCCGCTCTATTGGTGGTTGTTTCTTTATCCATTGTGGGTTCGTTATACCCTAACTCCGCAATCCACACTTCCGTTTTTCGTCGGCGCTGCGGGTATCTTGCTCGTCGCGGGCGCGTTTGCGCTTGCGCTTTGGTATCCCTTTTTTCCGTTTCGCGATTGGCTGAATCAGACACTCTTTCCTTTGGGCTTTATCGCCGTGCTCGCGGCAGCGCTTTGGGTTATCTCGGCGAGAGAATGGAAAAGCCATCCTGCGGCGCAGGAACGCGCGGTTCACCGATTGCCGCTTCGCATCGGAGCGCTGTTCGTGTTACTCGTCGCATTGCTTGGCGCCGCGCTCTTTGCTTGGCGCGAATGGGCGCCGTATGTTTCGCACGTTCTGCCCGCGATTGCGCGGTACTATCGCTCTGATTATGTTGGCGCGGTGGAGGCGGCGAATCGCGCCCTCGCTGTCAATCCCGGTTTCGCCGATGGGTATGCCTATCGCGGACGCGCGCAGATAAAATTAGCGCAGCCCGCCCTGGCGCTGCAAGACCTCAATCTCTTGATTGAATCGGGGCAAGCGGTCCCGGATGATTTTATCGAGCGCGCACAGGCGTATCGGATGGTGAGCGACTCGAAGGCTGCCTGTCGAGACCTGCGCACCGCGCTCGCTTTGCTCGGGTCGAATGACGAAAGCACAGACCGCGTCAAAGCCGAAACATTGCTGCGCGAATGGAATTGTTCCTAAAACAGGATGTTGTCTCTCACAAATCGAATTGACGAAAGGAGGTGATACCCATGCTGGTTCGTATCTTGTGCTTGCTGTTCGTGCTGAGTGTTGTAGCTACGTGTGGGAGAGCCGCGCAACCGATAGCAGCGCCGTCTGCGCCAACAAGTGCACCGACAGCGGCGCCGTCCCGTCTGACAGAGGTCAATACAAAACCGCTGGTCTTGATGAGCTGGGCAGAGGACAGTTTTGAAGTGGAAGCGTTCAAACAGCTTGAAGACGCGTTTCGCAAAGCGCATCCCGATATTCCGGTAGAGTTTCTCATCACGTCACCTTGACCACGGAGGTCTCTCATGAAACGACGTACCGTATGGACGATTCTGCTGGCAACTGCGTCGCTTTTTATCCTGGCGACGCGCTGCGAATATTTGTCGCAGCCCTATTTTGACAAATTGGCTTTGACCCTTGTCGCAGGCGACCCGCCCGATGTGGCATATATGGATACATTGCGCGCTCCCGAATACATCCACAACGGGTTGATTTTTCCATTGGATGCGGTGCTCGACCCCAAAGAGCTCGAGGATTTCTATCCGATTTTGCTCGCCAATTTCCAACGCGAGGGCAAGACGTATGCCGTGCCGCGTGATTTTCAAACGGTGGCGCTGCTGATCAACCAAGACCTCTTTGACAAGTACGGTCTGAGTTCGCCCGCGAATTGGAAGGAATTGGTCAAAGCCGCAGACCTCATTCAAACGGGAGAACGCGAAGCAGGGCACAAGGATTTCTATGGCATCGGGTTGACACCCAACATGTGGAATTGGATGCCCTTCTTGTATCAAGCCGGTGGCAGTTTGCTTGACCCGACGGGAACGAAGGTTACGCTCGATACCAAAGAAGCAGAGGATGCGCTGACGTTTTATACGGATTTGCGAAAAAGGGGACTGGCGTTCGTCCCGGAATCCAGTTTGAGCAATCCCGAACAATCATGGCCCTATGGAGCGTCGGCAGAAATTCTAAGCGCATTCGCTCAGGGCAAGGTGGCGATGATTCTGGGACCCAACATTTTTTACGCGATGTTGCAGAACCCTCCGCAGGGTGACAAACCCGCGTTCAAAGTGGGCATCCAAGAGCTGCCAAAAGGTCCAAAGGCACAAGCCACGATTGGCTATACGGTTGGGTACGGGCTTTTTGACAAAGAAACTGCTTTCCCGGGTTCGAACGCCGTGACGTTACTGCGCTTTATGACCGGACCCGAGGCCATGGACATTTGGGAAAAATCAGTGACTTACATGCCGACGCGCAGATCACGAGCTGGGATTTGGATTGAACAGCATCCGGAGGCAAGAGCATTTATGGATGGGGTGGCGCATCTGCGCTCCTATCAGCCAGCCAAAGCTTCCTTTGCCAATATCCGCACCTTTGACCAAAAGAGCACTGTCATCATCGCTCGGGCGCTCGGGGGCCAGATTGAGGTCAAGGAGGCATTGAATCAATTGCAAAAGCTCGGCGACGAACTCTTGCAATGACGCGCCGTTTGCATTCCTTTTCTGGAACAGCTTCCGGGTTGGTTTACGCCAGAGCCTTTGAGGATTTTACCGCGAATGCCCAAAGCTACGCGGTTGCTTGAAAACCTTGAAGGTCACTGGCCCGCAAATCGTTTAGGAATTCGTCCTAACTTCCAACCTCCAACCTCCAACTTCCAACTTCTAAACTACCTCCCCACGCGATGCCTTGATCGCCAAGTCAATAAACACCGCGCTCGACCAGCCAAACACCGACGCGGCACGCGGCGGCGCGGTGCCCGTTTCGGGATTATAGTATTCGTAAATGTCGCGCTGGTGCATTAACAGCTGAAGCGTTTTATCGCGCAGCGCGCGGGCTTGTTCAGGATAACCGTTGCGCGCGAGTCCCTCGATAAACAAATGGTTGATGTTGACCCACGTCGGACCGCGCCACATTTGATTCGGATCATATAGCGGGTCGTTTTTCGCGACGGTAGGAATCGGGTGCTCCAGCCAAAATTCGTTGGGATTGAAAAGATGATCGAGGATGCGTTTACGCTTTGCCAAATCGAGATGCCCGCTCAAGAACGGATAGAGATTAAAGGGTGTGAGCACGCGAATCGGTTCGTGCCGGCGCATTGCCCAAAAGACGCCCGCGCGTTCGTCCCAAAAATGCTCGACCATCCGCGCGGCGAGCGCGTCTGCTTTGGACTTCCATTCGCGCGCGTCCTCTTGCAATCCTAGAATTTCGGCAATGCGCGCAAGCGCGTCTTGCTGCATCACGAGATAGGTATTCAAATCTGGCGCTTCGACGGGCATCCCAAAATCCCACAGCGGACTGTCATCCAATCCCGACGAATTGGGGTGATTGTATTGCGCGATGCCGTCGTGGTCGTCGTCGTTCTTGGCAAACCACCAGTAATTCCAGCGCGCGATCGGTTCGTAAACCTCGCTCAGGAATTCGCGGTCGCCAAAGTATTCGTACAATTTCAACGCGGTCCAGGCGACGAGCGGCGGTTTGGTCACTTCGGCTTCGTGGATCACACCGTCCTTGCTGGAGAATTGCCAGTGCAAAGTGACGCCTTCGTCATGCACCGCGTCGGGCAGCATCCCGTCTTCGCGTTGATGATCGAGCAAAATGCGAATCTGATTCTCCGCGAGCGGCTTGTCCATGTAGCGATAGGCGAGCGCGTGAAAAAAAGCATCCCACGCCCACACGCCGACGTAATGCACCATCGAAGGCATCATGGCTTCGCGCGTGAGAAAGAAACGCGACGACAAAAGCCCCGCGCGCAATATCCACCATGCGTAATAGTATTGATCGGCAAAGCGGTCCTGGACGATAGGCGCGGCGGCGAACCATTCGTGCCAGCGTTTTTCGGCGGCGCGTAAAACCTCTGGCGCGCGGGGCACACTGCGATTCAGCCCGAGCCGCGGCGTGATATTCAAAACGAACGCGCTGTCCGCCGCGCCGTCGAATTGCAGCGCGACGCGCGCGTAGCCGTCGGCGTCCTCGGCGATGCTGTTTTGCAAAATGGGCGCGTTCGTGGTGTACGCCACATTGCGGTGGGTGCGGCGATGTTCAGGGTCGCCTTTGAACTCGCCGCCGCGCCGGTCGGTGTGACCGTTCAGCGCAAACACGCGAAACGAAATGCCTCCGCACGCGGGCGGCAATTTCAAATAGATGGTTTCCTCGTCGAGAAACGTCAACCAAAATTTACCGAGGCGCGTTTCGAGATACAACGCATGGGGATATTCGACCAAGTACAGTTCGAGCGGAGTACCGTGTTCGTCCGTAAAAACTAAATCGTCGAGGACGGGGCGGCGCTGGCGATAGTGCCCGACTTCGGCCTCCCATTTTGCCCAACGCTCGGCGAGCCGAATATACAAGGCGTGATTGCGACGTAGGATCAAGAGGCGCGAGCCGCGTTCGCTAAAAGGGATTTGTTCGAGGTTGATGCGCCCGCGCAAACGTTCGAGATACACCGAATTGGTTTTTATCATGCGCGCGTGACCTTGCGGGCATTATACACGAAAATAAAAATGAACAGTGCGCGGGCGTGAAAACGTAATATACTAGAGTAACGTGGCGTGCTTTATCAAACGTCAAACGTCAAACGTCAATTGGAAAAATGGAACGACGCCTGAAATTACTTTGCGAAATCTACGATCAAACCACCGCCCACGCGGTGTTGCCGCGCCTCGACGCGCTCCAATTCAAGTACGCCGCGCGTCTGCGTCAATTGCGCGCCGAGCACTCGCCCGCGCCGGTGGACCAACGCACCGCGCTGTTGATCACATACGGCGATCAGCTGACCGCGCCGAACGAAACGCCGCTGCGCACCCTCGCCGAATTTCTCGACGCGCACGCGGGTGATATTCTGACGGGCATTCACATTTTGCCGTTCTACCCGTACTCGTCCGACGATGGCTTTGCCGTGGTGGATTATTACGCGGTGGATCCAAAACTGGGGACGTGGGACGACGTCGCGCGCGCCGGGAAACATTTTGATTTGATGTTTGACGCGGTCGTCAATCATGCGTCCGCGCAAGGGGCATGGTTTCAAAAATTTCTACGCGACGAACCTCCCTATCGCGATTATTTTATCGTAGTAACGAATGAATTCGTTACTACGGAGGTGATTCGCCCGCGCGCTTTACCTCTGCTCACCGCATTCGAAACCGCCGCCGGGACAAAACACGTGTGGACCACCTTTAGCGCGGATCAGGTTGACCTCGATTTCAAAAATCCTGAACTGCTGCTGCAGATTCTCGACGTTCTATTGTTTTACATTGCGCGTGGCGCGCGTTTGCTCCGGCTCGACGCGATTGCGTTTTTGTGGAAAGAGAGCGGGACGACCTCTCTGCACTTGCCGCAAACGCACGCCGTGATTCAACTCGTGCGCGCGGTGTTGGACGAAATCGCGCCGCACGTCATTCTGGTGACGGAAACGAACGTGCCGCACGCGGACAACCTTTCGTATTTCGGCGATGGGACGAATGAAGCGCAGTGGGTGTACAACTTTGCGCTGCCGCCGCTCACTTTGCACACCTTACAAACCGGCGATGCGACGCAATTGGCGCGCTGGGTGCAAACGCTCGCGACGCCTTCGCCGCAAACCGCGTTTTTCAATTTTCTCGCGTCGCACGACGGCATCGGCTTGAATCCGGCGCGCGGGATTTTGACCGAGCGAGAGATTGACGCGCTCGTTACGCGCACGTTGGCGCGCGGCGGGCTAATTTCGTACAAACACAATCCCGATGGTTCGAACGCGCCGTACGAAATGAACATCAATTATTTCGACGCGCTGACCGTGCCGCTCGAAGCGGAAAGGATTTCGATTGCGCGTTTCTTGTGCGCCCACAGCATCATGCTGTCGCTCGCGGGCGTGCCGGGCATTTATTTTCATTCGCTCTTTGGCTCGCGCGGCGACCGCGCGGGCGCGGACGCGAGCGGTATTCCGCGCCGCATCAACCGCCAAAAATTTTCGCGCGCGGCATTGGAGCGTGAACTTGCCATTTCCCCGCGCGCCCAAATTCTCGCGGGCTTGCGGGAAATGCTGCGCGTGCGTCGCGCGCACGCCGCGTTTCATCCGCAGGCGGCGCAAACGATTCTGGCGCACGACGCGCGTGTCTTTGCCGTCCTGCGCGCGGCAGAGGACGAACGTGTGTTGTGTTTGCACAATGTGACGGACCGGCGCGTTACATTCGAATGGAACGACGGAGCGGGGCGCTGGCGCGATTTGTTTTCCATGCAAGAGTTGGAGACGGACGACGTGCTGCGCGTCGAATTGGCGCCGTATGAAGCGGCGTGGTGGGCGCAGGCGGGCGATTGAAAAATTCTGTTGGCGAATTTCATGTTCGACAGCAAGCCCCGCTGTGTGTAAAATGTGCCGCACCTTGCCACGACGAAAATCAAAAACTGGTCCCGCACCACTGCTGCGAGCGGCAGCGTGGCTCTGTGAGGGATGTGAAATCAAAAATCACAAATCAAAAATCGAAAATTAACCCATGCCTACCCGCGCCATCCGCGGCGCCACCGTTGTCGCCGAAAACACCGAAACCGCAATTCTCTCCGCCGCGCGCGAATTGCTGCAAGAAATCGCGCGCGCGAATGCTTTGCAAGCCGACCAATTGATCTCGATCATTTTTACGTTCACCCGTGATCTGGACGCCGTTTATCCCACGCGCGCCGCGCGCGAATTGGGGTGGACGGGTGTAGCGCTGCTCGACGCACAGCAGCCACACGTGCAAGGCGATCTGCCGCGCTGCCTGCGTGTGCTGGTGCATTGTGAAAGCGCGCGCGCGGTGAGTGAAATGAAACATATCTATCTGCACGCTGCCAAACGCCTGCGCCCGGATCTATCCGAGTAGGGGCAATCCCTTGTGGTTGCCCCCTTGAATGTGGTTGCCCCCTTGAATGTGGTTGCCCCCTTGAATGTGGTTGCCCCATCGAAGGTGGTTGCCCCCTTGAATGTGGTTGCCCCCTTGAATGTGGTTGCCCCCTTGAATGTGGTTGCCCACCGTGGGGGGGGCGAGGACGAGCCGTCGCCCCTACATTATAAAACCCCTTGAAACAAGGCATTTATTCTCCCAAACATCTGACCTGCGCGAAACGTAACATATACGGAGCAGTCGGAGTGGCGCAAGCCCGCACCGGGTTGCGTCACCTGTGGCTGCACGTTGCTCCGCTTTGATTCTGTTACACGCAGATGTATGAGGAGGAAGTATGCGGAACGTTTGGAGAACAGTCATCCCAAGACCCCGTGGTGATTGCGTCTCGAACGATCTGACTTGGGTCGGCGCGTTTGCCATGAATGGAGCGTACTATGTGCGCGTGGATAATCTGACTCAAGCTCCGGCGAACTTTACCTTGACGGTGGAGGGTGCGGACGTGTCAGTGGGGAAATAAATATCACGGCTCAGGTAGAACCTTCGAGGTCTTGCTGCGCGCAGCAAGACCTCGAAGGTTTTACGTACGCGGAAAAGTTTGACACATCCATTCCGCATGTTATAATTTGCGCGTCTCACGAAAACAAAATAAATACCAGGCGCCGCTGACGCCGCCCAATTTATTTGGGGCTTGGTCGCCCTTGGATGGAATGCCCCGTGCAACCTCCGAGGGCTTTTTGTTTAAGACGACGACAAAATCATATCCAAAAGGATCGCGACTGCGAAACCACCAAGACCTGACAGGTTTCAACCGCGAATGCATTGGGTGACACGTCCGCGATGTATGGAACGGCTGCAACGCGTGTTGCGAATGGCGGCAAAACCCGTCAGGTCTGGATGCTATGACTCTATGACTCACCGCGATGTGAATCACAAACTCTTGGTCGCCGAACCGCTGGGCAAAGAAGGGCTTGAACTCTTACAACAACACGTTCATGTAGACGTGCGGCTCAAATCATCGCGCGACGAATTGACCGCGCGGCTGCCCGACTATCACGCGCTGATTGTTCGCAGCGCGACGCAGGTCAATGAGCAACTGCTCGACGCGGGCAAGAATTTGATCGTGGTCGGGCGCGCGGGCGTCGGCGTGGACAACATAGACGTGGAAGCCGCGACGAAACGCGGCATTACCGTCGTCAACGCGCCGACGACCAACATTGTCGCGGCGGCGGAACACGCGCTGGCGATTTTGTGGGCGCTCGCGCGCAAAATTCCACAAGCCGATGCCAGCGTGCGGCGCGGCGAATGGAAACGCGAACAATTCATCGGCGCCGAACTCGTGGGCAAACGATTGGGGCTGGTGGGCTTTGGGCGCGTCGGCGGCGAAGTGGCGCGGCGCGCGGTTGGACTGGGCCTGGACGTGGCGGCGTTCGATCCGTACGTGACGCCCGAACGCGCGGCGCAAATGCAGGTCAAAATGGTTTCCTTCGACGAACTGCTTGCGACGTCAGATTTTGTTTCACTCCACACGCCCGTCACGGCGGAAACGAAAAAATTGATCGGCGCGGCAGAACTGGCAAAATGCAAACCCGGCGCGCGTTTGGTGAATACGGCGCGCGGCGCGTTGCTCGACGAAAACGCGCTGCTTGACGCGCTCGACACGGGACACCTCGCGGGCGCGGCGCTCGACGTGTTCGACAAGGAACCGCCGCACAACGAACGCTTGTTGAAACATCCTGCGGTGGTGCTGACCCCGCACATTGGCGGCAGTACGACCGAAGCGGCGACGCGCGTTTCCTTAGAGGTCGCGGGCGAAGTGCTCGCTGTGCTGCAAGGTAAACCCGCGCGTTTTGCCGTGAACGCGCCGCTGGTTTCGCCCACCCTCGCGCCGGTGCTGCACCCGTACATCAATCTCGCCGAACGGCTCGGACGTTTTTATACGAAATGGGTCGGCGGACCGCTCGGCAAAATCGAAATCGAATACGCGGGCACGATAGCCAGCGAAGAGACCGGTGTGCTCACCGCCGCCGTCATCAAAGGTTTGCTCGGACCAATTGTGGATACGCGCGTGAATTTGGTGAATGCGGCGCTGCTCGCGCAGGCGCACGGTTTGCATGTGGCAGAGCGGAAAACGCGCGATGTGAACCGGTACGACAATCTGCTTACGCTCACAGGCGAACGCCGCGTGTCCGGCATCGTGCTGCACGACGAGCCGCACATCGTTCAACTCGACGGCAATTGGGTGGATTTTGTACCAAAGGGTTACGTGATGCTGACGCGGCATCGCGACCGTCCCGGCATGATCGGCAGAGTGGGAACGTTGCTTGGCGCAGCAGACGTGAATATCGCTTCGATGCAAGTCGCGCGCGAAGCGCCGCGCGGCGAAGCCATCATGGTGCTCACGCTCGACGATCCGGCGCCCGACAGCGTGATGCAAGCGATTTGCCGCGAATTGGACATTCAGTGGAGCCAAGTGCTTGACCTCTGAAAGAATGCACAATGTAGAATGCACAATGGCGAATGCACAATGGCGAATGCACAATGCACAATCCTAATTCGTTTCGCATTGAACATCGTGCATTGAACATTGTGCATTGACAATCGTGCATTGAACATCGTGCATTGAAAATTATGCTGAAACTTTATCTGGTGCGCCATGGCGAGAGTGCGTGGAATCAGCGACGCGTGTATACGGGTCAGCAAGATGTACCGCTGAGTGAATTGGGGCAGCGCCAGGCGGCGCAGCTCGCGGAACACTTGGCAGAAACGCCCTTGGCCGAAATCTATGCCAGTCCGCTCAAGCGCGCGAATGATACGGTGCAACCGCTGGCGAAATTGAAACACCAGAACATCACGCTGGACGCGCGGCTTGCCGAAATCCATCACGGCGCGTGGGAGGGCAATTCGGCGAGTGAGGTGCGCACACAATACGCGGCGGAATATCTCGCGTGGCGCACGCAGCCGCACCGGGTTCAGATGCCAGAAGGCGAATCGTTAGAAGATGTGGCACAGCGCGTACAGTCATTCCTGCGAGATGTTTTGGCGGCGTACGCGGACGGGAACATTTTGATTGCGACGCACGACGCCGTGCTGCGCGTGATTGTGTTGCAGACCATGTTGATGGGCTTGGAATATTTTTGGCGTTGGCGTTTTGACAATGCGGCGCTCACCATCGTAGAGCGAATGCCAGATGGACATTTTCGTTTGGCGTTGTTGAACGACGGTCATCATTTGGAAGGCGTACAAAGCAATTGCGAGCACCACGCGTTGTAGCGGATGGCAGATAGCAGATGGAGTGATGGAGAGAGGGAGAGAGAGAGTGAGGCCCTCCCGCCCTCTATCTCTCTTTCTCTCAATCTCTCTCGCACTACCGCACTATCGCACGAATTTGACAATGCAATCGTTCTCTTTATAATGCGCCCAATTTCATAGCCATTGGCGCCCGTGACGCCGCCCAAGTTTTACTTGGGGCCCCGTTTGCCCTTGGACACGAGATTTGATCTCGCCGCGCTGTCCAAGGGATTTTTGTTTTAACGCTCCATGCTTCACGAGCGCAAGGAGGTGTTCGATTCCCGGTAGATAGTAACAAAAATTTTCACACGTCGCGTTGTGGCGACAAACGCCATGCGTCCCGGTGACGCTTGGGGGCCAAGATGCCTCCCTGTTCGCGCCGAACTTGGTTCGGCAAATATCCCACTCGGAGGCAAGAAATGAACATTCACAATCTCATCAAGGGCACACGCGTATTGGCGCTGCTGCTCGCCGTCGCTCTCGTACTCTTGACGGCAAAATCCATTTTCGCGCAGGGACCCGATCCTGCCGAACAGATTGCAGACACCACCGTGAGTCTCAATGCACTGTGGGTCTTGCTCGCGGGCTTTCTCGTGTTTTTCATGCAGGCGGGTTTTGCGCTCGTCGAAACCGGCTTTACCCGCGCAAAAAATGTCGCGCACACGATGATGATGAACATGATGGTGTTCTGCATCGGCGCGCTCGGTTATTACTTTGTCGGTTTCGCCCTGCAATTCGGCGGCGTGAATTTTACCTACCCCGCTGCCGGGGGTTTGGACGCATGGAATTTTTCCCCGCTTACACTCGGCACGTGGAGCGATGCGGCGGGGAACACGCTGCTCGGTAACGAACTGGTGTTGGGCGGACAGCACGGCATTCTCGGTCTGAGCGGATTCATGCTCGCAGGTCTCACGGCGAATTTTGGCGTCTTTGCTTTTTTCCTGTTCCAGATGGTGTTCATGGACACCGCCGCGACGATTCCCACGGGTTCGATGGCGGAACGTCTCAAATTCATCGGCTTTGTGCTGATGGGTTTGTGGGTCAGCATGTTCATCTACCCGCTGATCGGCGGTTGGGTCTGGGGCGGCGGTTGGCTCGCGAATCTCGGACGCACGATGGGGTTCGGGAATGGCGCGGTGGACTTTGCCGGTTCCGGCGTCGTGCACCTGATCGGCGGCTCGATTGCGCTTGCAGGCGCGATGGTCATCGGTCCGCGCGTGGGGCGTTTCAACAAAGATGGCACCGCGAATGCGATCCCCGGGCACAATATCCCGATGGGCGTGCTCGGCACAATCATCCTGTTCTTTGGCTGGTTCGGTTTTAATCCCGGATCGGCGCTCGGGTTCACCGGCGCATTCCGCAATCTCGCGATCCTCGCCGCGATCAATACGTTGATGGCGGGTGCGGCGGGCGGCGTGGCGGCGATGGCATTCGTATGGCTCGTGGGTCCGACGAAGAAGCCGGATCCCGGGATGTCGGCGAATGGGATTCTTGCCGGGCTGGTCGCGATTACCGCGCCGTGCGCGTTCGTGGATTCGTGGGCAGCCGTCGTCATCGGCATCGTCGCCGGCGTGATCGTGTGTCTCGCGACGTTCGCGCTGGAAAAGGCGAAAATTGATGATCCGGTTGGCGCGGTGCCCGTACATTTCGCCAATGGCATCTGGGGCGTTCTTGCTGTCGGCATCTTTGCGATGGGCAATCCCGATACTGCCGCGTGGAATGGCATTTCGACGCCGGTGACCGGATTGTTGTACGGCGGCGGCACGCAGATCATGGCACAACTTTTCGAAGCGGGCGCGATTCTGATATTCGCATTCGGCTTGTCGTACGTATTCTTTCGGGTGTTGAATCAATTCAAATTGCTGCGTTCGGAGCGCGCGCACGAACTCGCCGGTTTGGATTTGCCCGAAATGGGCGTTCCGGGCTACGTATGGACGGACCACCCATTGCATGAAGGACCCCACCACGTGCCGCAAGGCGCAGGTGTGTTGGCAGAATAACATCCGCGGTTTGGTTGCCGCGCCCCGGCCAGGGCGCGGCAATTATTTTTGACAAGCCCGCTGAATTGCGTATAATCCGCCGCAATCAAATAGCGCTCACAATTTCGCGGCATCGTCGCTGCGGGTCAATTGTGCCCCGACGCCTTTGGACATTCAAATCGTGAATGCCCAAGGGCTTTTTTTGTTTCGGGGAAGTGATTCAGGCGGGCATATTTTTTAACACTCCCCTCGCCTTGTTGGAGAGGGGCTGGGGGTGAGGTTAAAATCGAATGCCCAAGGACAGAAACACTATGCAACCCTGCCTTTGTAAAAAGCATTTTCGTCAGGTGGCAAACGAGTTTGACAAAGAAACCGCGCTCGCATACACGGTGGGTGAAAAAGATTGCGTCATCTGCAACAAGGTGATCTTTGTCGAAGCCGCGCGCCGGTTTGTGCGCACCGCGCTGGTCAATGCGAGTGACGAGCGCCTGCGCTTGCCCGATCCCTTTGCGCAGTTGAGCGCGTAGCAAGCGGCAACGATTCTCTCGTCCTCATTGCGCCCGGCTGCGCCGCGTTGTGAATGCTGCACAAACATTCTCTGGCAAATTTGTGCAGCCAATGGATTGCAGTCCCAACGCGCGCGCATAGAATAGTACGACGTTTTGAGCGCTGACGCTTTCCCCTGCGGCATCGCCGCCGTACCATACCCCCTGCGGTCCTTGTTGAGAACCGACACTGCCGTCTTCTCTGCGACCCCCAATCCGAAAAAACCCCTCACCCCTAGCCCCGCTCTCCATGGGCGCGGGGAGATTTCGAGTTGAGAAGAGTTACGCGAGTTTGAATTTTCTCTCGTCGAGCAAAATGTTCCACTTGGCGAGACCATTCTCCACGAGGAGCTGCGCAGATGTCGAATCCTGATTGGGCTGTCCCCCGTGGGCAGCACGAAACGTTTCTCGCCGATCCGTACTTTGAACGCGATGCGTGCGGCACCGGTTTTCTCGCCGACCTCCACGCGCGCGCCTCGCACAAACTCTTGCAAGACGCGCTGACGACGATTGCGCGTTTGTCGCATCGCGGCGCGGTGGCGGCGGACGGCAAGACCGGCGACGGTTCCGGGATTCTCACCCAAATTCCCTACCAACTTTTGGCGCACGAGCTCGAACAGAACAAAATCGTTCCCCCCGCCGAAGGTGAGCTCGCCGTCGGAATGATGTTTGTGCCGCGTGACCGCGAACCGCGCGCCCGCGCGATGCAAATCGCCGAACGAATTTTTGCCGCGCACCATTTGGAATTTTTGATGTGGCGCCAAGTGCCGGTGAGTTTGGAAGCGTTGGGCGAGCACGCCTTTAGAACGCGCCCGTACATTTTGCAAGCCCTGTTGGCGCGGGGTAAACACATCGGCATCGGCGACGCGTTCGAGCGCGCCTTGTATTTTGCGCGGAAAGAGATCGAACGCGCGGCGCTCAAGGGAAAACTGAAACCGTTCTATGTCGCGTCGTTGTCGGCGCGGACACTGGTGTACAAGGGATTGTTTGTGTCGCCGCTGCTCGCGCCGTTTTATTTTGATTTGCGCAATCCGTTGTACGAAACCGCGCTCGCGCTCGTGCACCAACGCTACAGCACCAACACCTTTCCGTCGTGGGAACTCGCGCAGCCGTTTCGGATGTTGTGCCACAACGGGGAAATCAACACGCTTTCGGGTAACATTGCGTGGATGAATGCACGCGAACCGTATTTTGCTTCATCGCTGTTCGGCGATTTTCGCGATGCGGATGGACATCTGCCCATACAGCCGCTGCTCGATTTGTCGTCGTCTGATTCAGGGATTTTAGATAACGCGCTGGAACTGGTGGCGCTCGCCGGACGTGAACTGCCGCACGCGGCGATGATGCTGCTGCCCGAAGCGTGGGAAAATGTGCGCGACCTCGATCCGCAACTCAAAGCGTTCTATCACTATCACGCGACGTTGATGGAACCGTGGGACGGTCCTGCGGCGATTTGTTTTTCCGACGGGCGCGTGGCGGGCATGACGCTCGACCGCAATGGCTTGCGTCCTGCGACATATTTGATTACGCACGACGGCTTGGTCGTCGCGTCGTCGGAAGCGGGCGCGCTCGAAGTAGATGTCGAACGCATCAGGGAAAAAGGACGCCTCGGTCCCGGACAAATGATCGTCGCCGATTTGCAGTACAACAAACTTTGGCACAACGACGAAATCAAAACGCATTACGCCTCGCGCCATCCCTACGCGCATTGGGTGAGTGAATATGTTCGGGTATTGGGAAGCAGGGAAACAGGGAAACAGGGAAACAGGGAAACAGCAATCAGCAATCAGCAATCAGCGTTTGGTTATACCGATGAAGAGCTCGTCGTGCTGCTGCGCCCTATGGCGGAGAACAAAGCGGAAGCCATCGGCTCGATGGGCGATGATACGCCGCACGCGGTGCTGAGCGAATTTGATCGCCCGCTGTATCACTTTTTCCGCCAGCGTTTCGCCGAAGTGACCAACCCGCCGATTGACCCCTTGCGCGAAGAATTGGTCATGTCGCTGCGCGTTTTGTCGGGCGGTCGCGGAAACATTCTTGAGGAAACGCCCTCGCACGCGCATTTGCTCGAACTCAAGTCGCCGTTTCTCACCGACGTGCAGCTTGCGCAGGTGCGCGCGCTGGACCGCGAATTTCCGCACGCGACGCTTGATGCCACGTTCGACGCACAGGGCGATGCGGATGCGCTCGAACGCGCGGTCGAAGAATTGTGCGCGGAAGCGGAACGCGCGGTGCGCGACGGCAAAACGATTTTGCTTCTCAGCGACCGCAACATCAATGCAGACCGCGCGCCGATGCCAATGCTGCTCGCCGTCAGCGCGGTGCATCAACATTTGCTGCGCGCGCGGGTGCGTTGGCAAACGAGCATCATCGCGGAAACGGGCGAAGCGCGCGATGTGCACCAGTTCGCATGTCTCATCGGGTACGGCGCGAACGCGATCAATCCATACCTCGCGCTGGCGACCATTCGCGAAATGTACGATGTAGGGAACGTTCGCCGGAACGTTCCGTCCGTTCGCCGCAACGTTCCGTCCGTTCGCCGTAACGTCGAAATTGACGCGGAGCACGCGCAAGAAAATTACATGGCCGCGGCGAACAAAGGCCTTCTCAAAATCATGTCCAAGATGGGCATTGCGACCCTCGACGCGTATCACGGCGCGCAGTTGTTTGAATGTATCGGCGTGAGCAATGCGGTGGTGGCGCACTATTTTGCCGGGACGCCTTCGCACATTGGCGGGATCGGGCTGCGCGAAATGGCGGCGACGGTGTTGAATCATCATCGCCGCGCGTTCGGCGCCGGTAGAGACGTTCCGGTGGAACGTCTAGACGTTTCAACGAAACGTCTCTACAATTATGGATTTTTCAAATTCAAAAAGGGCGGCGAATATCATTCCTTTAATCCCGAGGTGGTGAATGCGCTGCACGACGCGGTGCGCACGCCCGACGCATTGGACGGCAATTATCGGGAAGCTTACGAAAAATATCTGCGCTTTGCGTCGCTGGTGAACGAACGTCCGGCGACCGACCTCGCGGATTTCATGGAAATCAAACGCGGCGCGCCGATTCCCTTGAGCGAGGTCATGCCCGCGCGCGAACTGGTGAAACATTTTTCCGTCGCGGCAATGTCGCACGGCGCGCTGTCGCTCGAAGCGCACAAGACGTTGAGCGAAGCGATGAATCGTCTCGGCGCGTACGCCAACAGCGGCGAAGGCGGCGAACACCCGTCGCGCTATGGCACGCTGTACAACAGCGCCATCAAACAAGTCGCGTCCGCGCGGTTTGGCGTGACGCCCGCGTATTTGATGAACGCGAGCGAATTGCAAATCAAAATGGCGCAGGGTTCCAAGCCGGGCGAAGGTGGACAATTGCCTGGGCAAAAAGTGTCGCTCGAAATCGCGGCGGTGCGTCACGCGCAGCCGGGCATCACGTTGATTTCCCCCCCCCCGCATCACGACATTTACAGCATCGAGGATTTGGCGCAGTTGATTTACGATTTGAAGCGTATCAATCCGCGCGCCAAGGTTTCGGTGAAACTGGTCGCGCAAGCGGGGGTTGGCACGATTGCCGCCGGAGTCGCCAAAGCATACGCGGACATCGTGCATATCTCGGGGCACTCGGGCGGCACGGGCGCGTCCCCGTTAAGTTCCATCAAGCACGCGGGCATCGCGTGGGAATTGGGGCTGGCAGAGACCCAGCAGGTCCTCGTAGCCAATGACTTGAGGGGGCGCGTCCGTTTGCGCGTGGATGGCGGTTTGAAAACGGGACGGCATGTGGTGATTGGCGCGCTGTTGGGCGCAGAAGAATTTTCATTCGGCACGGCGGCGGTGATTGCGAGCGGCTGCATCATGGCGCGCGCGTGTCATCTCAATTCGTGTCCGGTCGGCGTTGCGACGCAAAAACAGGAACTGCGTAAAAAATTCCCACAGATTGCGGAATGGGTCATGGCTTATTTCTTGTTCGTCGCCGAAGAGACGCGCGAACTGTTGGCACAACTCGGCGCGCGCACGCTGGATGAAATCGTCGGCCGCGTGGAGTTGTTGGAATACAAGCAGTCCTCAGTCATCAGTGATCAGTCATCAGTCATCAGTCATCAGTTATCAGTAATCAGTCATCAGTGGGCAGTCTCCAGTCTCCAATCTCCAGTCTCCAATCTCTAACCATGACAAATCCCCCCCCCCCCCTCGACCTTTCGCGTCTGCTTGCCGATGTTGACCCTTCTGGCAAAAAGCCGCGTCGCAATCAACAACCGCGCAATGATCGCCCCGAAGCGCAAACGCTCGACGACGCGTTGTTTCTCGCCTCCAAACGCGCGGTGGACGAAAAGAAACCAATGGAATTCAAAGCGCCGATTCGCAACACCGATCGTACGGTGGGCGCGCGGCTCGCGGGTTATATCGCGCAAAAATACGGCGACGCGGGACTGCGCGAAAAATCCATCGTCGCGACATTCGAGGGCAGCGCGGGGCAGAGTTTTGGCGCGTTCTGTGTGAACGGGATGCAGCTCATTGTTTATGGCGAAGCGAACGATTACGTGGGCAAAGGGATGAGCGGCGGCGAAATCGTGATTCGTCCGCCCAGGAATGCAAAATACGCGACGAACGAAAATGCGATTGTGGGCAACACGGTCCTCTACGGCGCGACGGGCGGCACGCTATACGCGGCGGGGCAAGCGGGCGAGCGGTTTTGTGTGCGCAACAGCGGCGCGGTCGCGGTCGTCGAAGGCGTCGGCGATCACGCGTGCGAATATATGACGGGCGGCACCGTCGTCGTGCTCGGAACATTCGGCAGAAATTTCGGCGCGGGCATGAGCGGCGGCATCGCGTTCGTGTATGACCCGCAAGAAAAATTGCCCACCCGACTCAATCATGATATGGTGAAACTGGAGCGGCTGGACGGCGACGAGGACGACGACTGGCTGCGCGAATGTGTGAAAGGTCATGCGACTGCGACAGAGAGTCGCTACGCGTGGGTGTTGGATTGGCGTTGGGGTGATACGCAGAAATACTTTTGGAGAGTGATTCCAAAGTGAATTTTCTTTATTTTCAAAAAATTTTCTGCGAAAATTTTTTGAAAATAAAACCCCGATCCAAGCCATTTCAAAAAAAATTACGCCGTAATTTTTTTTGAAATGGCTGCCTCCTTTTTATGTTTGAGGTGCGGCGCGCGACGCGCGAGGATGTGCCCGCGATTTTGGAAATTTACAGCGATGCCGTGCTGCATACCACCGCGTCGGCAGAGTACGCGCCGCCTTCGTTAGAGTCGCGCTACGAATGGTTTGACGAACACGAACGCGACGGGTATCCGATTTTTGTCGCCACAAATGAAACGGGCGAGGTCATGGGATGGAGTTCGCTGAGCCGCTACAAGGAACGTTTTGGCTATCGTTTCAGCGTCGAGAGTTCGATTTACATTCATCCGCAGTGGCGCGGGCGGGGCGTCGGAAAATTGTTGATGCCGCCGTTGATTGACGCGGCGCGTGAAATGGGGATGCACGCGTTGATTGCAGGCGTCAGCAGCGACAACGTGGTGAGTTTGAAATTGCACGAGCAGTTTGGGTTTGAACGCGTGGCGCAATTTCGTGAGGTGGTTTACAAATTCGACCAGTGGTTGGATGTGATTTATTTGGAGAGACTGGTAGACAAGTAAATTCCCGAACCAAGTTCGGGCGTAAACAGGTAGGCAAGTAAAAAGTAAACAGGTAGACGGGTCAAAGACTTGTCTACTTGTTTCCTTGTCCACTCCATTCGGATTACAATTCCTTTGATGAAACGCGCTCGCCCCTCCACTAAACGCGCCACGCGCATTGCCGACCCGCGCGCCGAACTCGCGGCGCTGCACAATATCGGCGCGGCGTTGAGCGCGGCGTGGGATTTAGACACGACGCTGCACAAAATCACCGAAACCACTGCCGACGTAATGCAGATGGACTCGTGCTCGTTGTATCTGTTGGACAAAAAACAAAACGCGTTGGTCTTGAAAGCGAGCACCGGCTTGTCGCCCGCCGCGCTCAACGTCGGCAAATTGCAAGTGGGCGAAGGCATTACAGGTTACGCTGCCGAAACGGGCAAACCGGTTGCCGTGCGCGACGCGGCGAATGATCCGCACTTTAAATATGTGCCGGGCACCGAAGAACAAAAATTCAAATCGCTCGCGGCGGTCCCGCTCATCAGTCAGGGCAAGATCATTGGCGCGATGAACGTGCAGACGACGTCGTTTCACCATTGGGTCAAGCCCGAAATTGATTTGTTGGCGTTGATCGGCGAGCTCGCGGCGGGGGCGTTGGAACGCGCGGAATTGCTGGATGGGTTGCAGCGGCAAGTGAATGAGCTTTCGATGCTCGCCCAAGTCAGCAAAACCATTACCGCGCCGATTTATTTGGACGAGATGCTCGCGGTGATTTGCGAAATGGCGGCGCAGATCATGGGCGCGAAAGGCGCGTCGCTGCTGTTGTTTGACGAAGAGCAAGACCAATTGGCGCTGCGCGCGACGTACGGTTTGAAACGCGAGCACGCGGAAATTTCGCCGATTGACGTGGAAACGAGTTTGACGGGGCGCGCCATCATGCAGGCGCAGCCAGTGGTCGTAAGCGATTTGCAGCAGGAACCGTTGTACAAAAATCAGGCGCTGGCGAAACGCGAGGGGCTGCGTTCGTTTCTTTCCGTCCCCGTCAGTGTGCGCGGCAAAACCATTGGCGCGTTCAACTGTTACATGGGCGACGTACACACGTTCACCGCGCAAGAGATCGAATTGTTTTCCACGCTCGCCAATCAGACCGCGCTCGCGCTCGAAAACGCGAACCTCGCCATGAGTTCGATGGTCGTCCGCGAAATGCACCACCGCATCAAAAATAATTTGCAAACGGTGGCAATGCTGCTGCGCCTGCAAATGCGTGAGCCAGAAAGCGGCAACGCGCGCGTCGTGCTGCAGCAAACGTACAATCGCATCATGAGCATTGCGGCGGTGCACGAACAGTTGTCGCAAGAAGGGTTTCGCTTGATCGGCGTGCGCGGTTTGATTCAGCAAGCGGCGTACATTGCCAAACAAAACATGGTGCATCCCGACAAGGAGATACAAGTCAACATCGAGGGCGTGGATTTGCGCCTGCCTTCACAGCCCGCGACGACGGTGGCGATCGCGGTCAATGAGCTTGTGCAAAACGCGTTGGAGCACGGCTTGGACAAAAAAGAGCGCGGCGTCGTCAACATTATCTTGAATCAAGACGATGCGTTTTATGAAATTCGCGTCGAGGACGACGGCGCGGGCTTGCCGAAAAATTTCAGCAAGAATGATTCGCTCGGTCTGCAAATTGTAGAAAACATGATCGTACAAGACCTGCGCGGCGAGTTTCACATTGCGAACCGTCGCGGCAAACGCGGGACTGTGGCGACGTTGAAAATTCCGAAAATGAAGGTTGGGTGATGGAGTGATAGAGAGAGGGAGTGAGAGAGTGATGGAGAGGGGAGAATAATCAGTCATCAGTAATCAGTTGTCAGTGGTTGGTGATTGGCGATACGCGACACGTGATTTGCCATCTGCCATTCGCCATCAGCCATCTGCCATCTGCAATACGCGAGATGGAGCAAAAAGATGCGAGTGTTAATTGCCGACGATGAGGCGTTGATTCGGATGGGGCTGCGGACGATGTTGGAAGACAAAGGGCATCAGGTGGTCGGCGCGGCGACGGACGGCGCGTCGGCGCTGCAAATGACGCGGACCGAAAAACCCGAAGTCATTTTGTTGGATATTAAAATGCCCGGCATGGACGGCTTGGAAGCCGCACGCCGCATCATGCAAGAGCGTCCGACGCCGATTGTGATGCTCACCGCGTTCAGCCAGCGCGAGTTGGTAAGTCAAGCGCGCGAGGCGTCCGTCTTTGGCTATCTCGTGAAACCGGTCAAAGAAGATTTGCTCGACGCGACGCTCGATCTGGCGGTCGAGCGTTTCAAGCAGTGGCAAAAATTGCAGCGCGAAATGCACGATTTACAAAAAAGTTTGGCGGCGCGCGAAATTGTGGAAAAGGCGAAATATGTGTTGATGGAGCAAAGCGGAATGAGCGAGCAGGAAGCGTTCAACAAAATCCATCACACCAGCCGCTCGCGCCGTGTGACGATGCAACAAGTGGCGCAAGAGATTTTGGACAAGCCCAAAAGAACGAAAAAATAAAAAGCGGGCGGCGAATAAGTCAGAAAGGCAATTTTAGTTACTCGGAATAGTGTTGGTCCAAGACGCCGTAAATGAATTGCGCCGGCGCGTGCAGTGAAATTGCCTGTGTCAAGGCAAGCTGTATTTTTTCAGCGCGTTTTTGGAAAAGCCAATAGCCGGTTTCGCGTGCCCGCGTGGCTGCGTTTTGCGCCCGCCGGAGCGCCTGGTTCACATCGGCTTGTGCCCAGTGTGCCAGACAGGTAATGAGCTCGCATTCCAATTCCGTTTCCCAAGTGGTCGTTTCACGCGGGGTGAGCCACTGCGCGGCGGCAGGCGCATCGCCCGCGGTAAGTGTTGCCAGCGCAAAATGATTCGCGCAATCACTGGATAGCTTCGCGTCCTCCGCCGCGCCGGGCAGTTCCAAAACCGCGCGCAAAATTTCCAGCGCGCGCGGGGGGTTATCCTCCAACATTTCGATTTCACTCAACGTCGTGAGCCAATAGCCGCGCGTGCGTTGGTCTTTCAGGCGTTCGAGTTCCTGCAACCCTTCCGCGCTCGAGGCGCGCGCCTCTGCCCATCGTCCCAACACAATCAGGGCTTTGACTTGTTGGTGCAGCGACGCGAGATAACTGTTGCGGTCGCCGAGTTGTTGTTTCAGCGCGCACGCCTCCTGCGCGAGCGCGAGCGATTCCGCAATCTCGCCGCGCACAAAGTGCAGGTTCGCGCGCAAGTGAATGAACTTGACGGCGGCTTGCAAATCGTTGATGCTCTTCAAACCCGCGAGCGCGGCGTCGCACGCTTTTTCCGCCGCGTCCAGCGCGCCCTGCTCGTACTGCAAATTGGCAATGTTCCCCTGCGCGCGAAATTCCAATTGACGAAATCCGGCAAGTTGCGCGGTCGCGACCGCATTCTGCCAGTGCGCCAACGCGGCGGCGCGTTCGCCGCGAATCGCGTTGATCGCGCCGAGCGAGTTGTGCGCCCGCGCGCGAATGCCCGCCGCCAGCAATGGCATTGCCAGAGCAAATTCATCGGCAAGCGTCAGGGCTTGCGTGCACGCCTGTGCGGATTCCTCATAGCGCGCCAGCGTAAGCAGCGCGCCGCCCGCCACCACTTGGAGCTGCGCGCGCAAGACCCGGTGCGACGGCGCCAATTGCAACAAGGTTTCCTGGACCAACGCCAATGCTTCGGCGGCGCGCCCGCGCTGAATCAACGCGCTGCTCCAGCGATTGACCAGGGTGCCGCGCACCGCGCCATTCGCGAGCGCGAGCGCTTGGCGGTAATTTGCTTCGGCTTGGTCAGCGCGCGCAGTATTAATCAACAGATCGCCGCGCGTCGTGAGCAGGACGCGCATGACATCCGGAAACTTTTGCGCAAGCCCGCGCGTTTGCAGCGCGCTCAGCAATTCGTCAATGACCGCGGCGGCAGGTTCCGCTTTGCCTTGATTGAAGAGCAGTATGCCTTGATCGCTCAACGCGTCTGCCGCGTGTTGGAATTCGCCTGCCAAACCGTACCGGCGCGCCGCTTCGACGACATCGCCTTGCGCGAGTTCCGCCCATTCCGCCGCCGCGCGATGTGCGTCGCGTTGAGATTCCGAGAGGCGTCCTTTGTCGGCGCGTGCATTTAGCGCGCGTCCATCGCGTTGTGGTTTCAGCGTGATGCGCCGTTCGAGGGTGTGCGAGATTTGCACCTGTTCGGGCAGTGTTTCGCCGTGCGCCGCGGCAGCCAGCTCCATAAAACGCGCGACGAGTTCCGGTTCCTCACGCAGGTCGAGCGCGGGCACGAACAGTGAAGCAAGTGTCAAAACGTCCGGCAGACGTTGATTGCGTTCCAGGCGGTTGATTTGTTCGCGGCTATAGCCGACGGCGCGTCCCAATTCGTCTTGGGTCAAGCGCGCGCGGCGGCGCAGGTATTTTAACAATTCGCCGAAGGTGACGATGACGGCGGGATCGAGTCGGCGCTCGGAGTTTTGCGCAGAA
>JACQWQ010000103.1 GCA_016209205.1 Chloroflexota bacterium | reverse complement strand
CTGACGCTCAATTAACTTTGTGTCGGATTGGTTCATCGTTCACCTCCGACACTCAGTTTAGCCGATCAGACCATTTCCGGCTTGTCAAAACCGGAGGCATTTCCTTGATTCTGCCTCTGGTTGCGCAACCGTTACGCTAGGCGAGCATGACGTTCGGGTTTCGGTCACGCACTGCGGTGTCTGCCATACCGACATCCATGCCATAGACGATTACTATGGGATCACGACCTTTCCCTTCGTGCCCGGCCACGAAATCGTTGGGAATGTGATGGAAACAGCTTCGGCGGTCGTCGGGCTGAAAAGGGGGGACCGGGTCGGCATCGGGTGGCAGGGCCGTTCATGCGGTAAATGCGAGTGGTGTCTGAAAGGGGAGACGCAGCTCTGCATGGAAATCGAAAAAACGACAGTTATGGTTCCCTACGGGGGATTCTCGTCTTCTGTCGTCGCGGATCACCGCTTTGTGCATCCACTCCCCCCAACCATGCCATCCCAGGTTGCCGCGGCGCTCATGTGTGCCGGTGTCACTGTCTATTCGGCACTCCGGACGTACGTGACAAGCCCCGAACTGAAGGTCGCCATCCTCGGAGTGGGAGGGCTGGGTCACCTGGCCATCCAATTCGCCCACGCCTTCGGCTGCGAGGTCACGGCGATCTCCTCCTCGCCGGCAAAGAAAGAGCAGGCGCTTGGGTTCGGGGCAGACCGCTTCATTAACTCCCTTGACAGGGACAGCATGCGACAGGTCAATTATGGTCACGATCTGCTGATCTGCACGGCGAACGATGGGATCAACTGGGAGGCGCAGCTCATGGCCTTGAAGAAGAGGGGCAGGCTGGTCCTGCTCGGTTTTCCAGACATTAAACTAAATTCGACCGACCTCGTGGCGCACGAGCTTTCGATCACCGGCTCTCTCATTGGCAATCCCACAATGATGCGCGCGATGCTTTCGTTTGCGCAGGAGCACGGCATCACGCCCGTGGTCGAACTGATGCCCATGTCGCAAGTAAACGAGGCGATCCAGAAAGTGAAGGAGAATAAGGCGCGTTACCGGATCGTGTTGGTCAACGAGACGGCAGACATTGAAGCCTGAACAGGCTTAGGTAACGCTAACTTGAACGTCTGGAAACATACAGAGGTTGGCGACGTGCGTTCAGCATGTCCGCCAACCGAGTGATCCACGAAGGACACAAAGCACACGAAGAATCTTGGTGCCCTTCGTGTCCTTCGTGGATCGCTGCGCTTACCGCCGCGCATCCTCCGCCCACGCATGTCTCCCGCGCGGTCACGCCTTTGCGTTTACACGTTTCGTCGCACGCGTTTCACGGCGCGGTTGGTAAGCAGTTTTTGTCCGTGGTGGTTACATTTACCGCCCCAGTGCACCGTTCCGCACACCACGCATCGGGTTCCAAAAACGGACTCTGCTCCGAACGGCGCAGGACGTCAGTGTGCCGCGTATGCGCGACGTGTTCGACAACACACGCACCACGACAACGGCGGGGCGGCGCGCGATTGGAAGGTACTTTCACTTCGTCCGCCGTCGCGGTGCGCTGAAACGTTGACCGTTACCAGAGGAGTTTCTGTCACAAAGTCCAAGTATCAGTTTTCCCTAAAACCCGTTTCCTGCAAACCATTTTGCGGAAAACGGGTTTGTTTTTGCAAGTTGCCATCCTATCATCTGTGACGAAATTCCAAGGCATAGAACACTTGTTTTTTTTTCAAGAGTGTGCTATCAAAAATTTCTGTTTTTGTTGTATGATAGCGGCAGGCGTATTACCAGATGCATGCAAAAGGAGGTTATTAACGCATGTCCTCGTCCTCCAAAATTCACCCCACTCTCGCAAACTTGCTTGCTTCGCCGGAAATGTCCGTGTCCGCGCGCGGCGAACAACCCCAAGTGCGCATTATCGTCGCGCACAAGCCCTTTCCCGAAACGATGATGGCGGCGGCGGCCGTCGGGACTACGACGACGCAAAAGTTTGACAAACTGCTGCCGGGCTCGGCGATGATTGCAACGCCCAATGCGATCAAAGTGCTCGCCGCGCGTCCCGATGTCGAAATGATCTGGCTTGACGAAGAAGTACACACAATGCTTGATTTGTCGGCGCCGCTGATTCAAGCGCCGCACGTGTGGAACGCGGGATTCACCGGCAAGGGCATCGTCGTCGGCATCGTTGATACGGGGATTGACCAAACGCATCCCGACGTGACCGGGCGGGTCAAGGCATTCAAGGATTTCACCGGCGAAGGCCAGATTGACAACAACGGGCACGGCACGCACGTTGCGGGTATCGTCGGCGGCACCGGCGCGGCGAGTGATGGCAAGTATCGCGGCGTCGCGTACGAGTGCGATTTCGCCATTGCCAAAGTGCTGCGCGGCAACGGCGGCGGTTTGATGAGCGACGTGATTGCCGGATTGGAATACTGCGTCGAACAAAAAGTGCGCGTCATCAACATGTCGCTCGGCGGCGGCGGCGCGAACGACGGCACCGACGCGCTTTCGGTGGCTTGCGACAACGCGGTGGATTTGGGCATTGTCCTCTGCGTCGCCGCGGGCAATTCAGGACCCGGCGCGAGCACGGTCGGTTCGCCCGCGTGCGCGCGTAAAGTGATTACGATTGGCGCGACCGACAAGCAGGATGGGATTGCGAGTTATTCTTCGCGCGGTCCAACCTCGGATGGGCGTGTGAAACCCGATGTGTGTTTTCCCGGATCCAGCATCACCTCGGCGCGCGCGAAAAACACGGCGATGGGCGTGCCGCAAAACGATTTTTATACCACCGCGTCGGGCACTTCGATGGCGACGCCGCACGCGGCGGGAACGTGCGCGCTCTTGCTGCAAAAAGCGCCCACGGTCAAGCCCGCTGAAATCAAGGCGTTGTTCATGGCGCACGCGAAAAATTTGGGACTGGATGAAAACACGCAAGGCAAAGGGCGCGTGATTGTCTCTGATGCATTTGACGCGATTGCCGCGCCTGCGCCTGAACCGGAACCGCCGCCTGAACCGGAACCCCCACCGGAGCCGCCCCCGCCAACACCAACGCCGCAGCCGCCGCCTAGCGGGGGGGGGTGTTTGCAGCTCATCAAGAGTTTTCTGACGGGATAAAAAAATTTTGCGACGCATAAGCGTCGCAAAATTTTTTTGGATTCATTTTTCCAAATTGCGGTAGGATGGCATCAGGCGATGGAACGCCGTAGACATGTTTCAGCGTCATTCCTCTATACACACCATGCTGCGATGGATTCTGAAAATCACGCTCGGTTTGATCGCGCTGTTGGCTGCCGTGCTCGTCATGCTTGCCGCGAGCATTGTCGAATACGGCAATCATTCCGAAATTGTTCCGGCGGACGCTGCGATTGTTTTGGGCGCGGCGCCGTGGGGCGATCAACCCTCACCCGTTTTTCGCGAACGCATCAATCATGCTATTACGTTGTATCGCGCGGGCTGGGCGCGAAAAATCATTTTTACGGGTGGGCCGGACGATGCGCGGGTTGCGCATGATTACGCGTTGGCGCAAGGTGTGCCGGAGCAAGCCATTTTGTGGACAACCAATTCGCGCACCACCGCACAAGATTTGTATTATGCAAGCGAATTGGCCAAGCAACATGGGCTTGGAACTTTTCTCGTCGTCAGTGATCCCTTGCACATGAAACGCGCCATGGCGATGGCAGCGGATTTGGGAATGCACGCGTATGCCGCACCCACACCCACGACGCGCTATCGCAGTTGGTTCACCCAAATTCCATTCGCCCTCAGTGAGAGTTTCAATTTTGCCGGTTATCTTGTGACGCGCAGCTTTATTTTGGCGCCGTCGTCTGGAAATTAGTCAGGTCGGGTATTTGATAATACCGGCGCAAAATTTCTTCTGCCGGTTTCGCGTGCGGGGTAAAGTCTGTGTCGTCTGGTCCGCCTTGATTCGGGTCGGCGAGCCAATTCCAAATGAACATGCCGCGAAACCATGGGCGTTCGGGATGACGCCACCACGTTTGAAATAATCCGTCGTACAACAGTGCTTGTTCCTCAAGATCCACTGCGCCTGTGCGATCCCAATTCCAGGGCCACACACTCGCCAAGTCCATGCTCGGGTAACCGACTTCGGTAAAAATGATCGGCTGGTTGGGGAAATTATTGTGCAGGTTCGTGAGCTGGCGCACAGGGGTTCGCCAACCTTCCAGAATTTGCTGCATCGTCGGCGTACGGTAATTGGTCAGATGATAAAACACGTTCACGCCGATAAAATCCAAATCATCCCAGAATTGCACCTGGATTTCTTCGCCGCTGTGATTCGCGGAATACGTGAGCAAACCCGTATATTCCTGCCGCACCGCGCGAATCACGGCGCGCCAATCGGCGGTGCGCGTCGTCGTCGCATGTAGCTCTGTGCCCACCGCCAATTCCTCCACGCCCTGTGCTTGCGCAAAACGTGCATGGTACAAAATAAATTGGCGATACGCGGCGAACCACGCTTGCCAGTCCGCCTCGTTGTAGAATTGAATTTCCCCGCGCCAATGTTTCCGGTCATGTGTCAAATCCACCTGCGGTTTGAGCAATACTTTGACGCCGTGCGCGTGGGCGTATTGGACGACAAATGCCAGTTCCTCATCCGAAGGCGTGTTCGCCGCGCGCGCAATGGCGGTGGAATGAATATCGGCTTGATACCACGTCACCAGTACGCTGATGTAATTTGCGCCGGTGGCGAACAGTTCGTCGAGCGCGCGCTGTGAATTCTCTGAACGATATTCATTGCGCTTGACCGCGACGTACGCGATGCCGCGTTGGTATTCGTTTAACGCGGCAGGATCGCGCGTCGGATTGTGCGGCGCAATCGGTGTGTGCGTGGGTGACGGGGATGTTGCGTTTTGGGAGGGCGCAATCGCGTCGGATGTCGGCGTCGGCGTGAGAGGAATTGGCGTTGCTGTAAAAGGGGCAGGCGTTTGCGTGGGCGGATACGTCGGCGCGCTGGGCAGCGCGGCTTGCTCGCGCCAGGAAGGTGTATTCGCACATGCGGCAGTCGTTATGACGAACGCGACAAGCCAAGCGCGGCGAATGATTCTGAAAAGCAACACGGTGCGATTTTATCCGCAGCGCGCGATTGCTGCAAACCGCGCAGCGGGCGCGGGCGTCCTTCACCGTTTTGGGTACGCGCGAATAAACACAAAACATTCGCGTAGACCTGTCCTGAAGCATTGAAGGATTCGCAAAGATTCGCGGTTTCTAAGCGATTTGTTTCCGACCGGCTTGCAAGTAACTTGAGTGAGATGGAATAGTTTCGTTTGACAAAAGTAACCGCGCCATTATACAATCCAACCATCCACAGGGTCGGGAGCCATTTTTCTTCCGATGGAGGATTAGCTTTATGGCAAGCGTTCGGTACGACCACGTTACCAAACAGTTCAGTGAAACCGTGAAAGCGGTGAACGATCTCTCGCTCGACATCAAGGACAAAGAATTCCTCGTCCTGGTCGGTCCATCGGGCTGCGGCAAAACTACCGCGCTGCGGCTCTTGGCAGGATTGGAAGATATTACCTCTGGCACCATCAGCATTGGCGAGCGCGTCGTGAATGACATCGCGCCCAAAGACCGCGACATTGCGATGGTGTTTCAATCCTATGCGTTGTATCCGCACATGTCCGTCTATGACAACATGGCGTTCGGTCTGAAACTGCGCAAAATGTCCAAGAGCGATATTGACAAGCGCGTGAAAGAAGCGGCGGGCATTCTCGGCATCGTACACTTGTTGGACCGCAAGCCCAAGCAATTGTCCGGCGGGCAGCGCCAACGCGTCGCGGTCGGCCGCGCGATTGTGCGCGAACCCAAAGTGTTTTTGTTTGACGAACCGTTGTCCAACCTCGATGCCAAGCTGCGCGTCGAAACCCGCGCGGGGATTTCGAAATTGCATCAACGGCTGGGCACGACGTTTATTTACGTCACGCACGACCAAACCGAAGCCATGACGATGGCATCGCGCATTGCCGTGATGAAAGACGGGATTTTGCAGCAAATCGGCACGCCGAGCGAATTGTACGACCATCCCGGCAATATGTTCGTCGCCGGTTTCATTGGCAGCCCGTCCATGAACTTTTTCAACGCCGAGCTCGCCGGTTCGGACGGCAGCATGGTGTTTAACGCGGTCACGTTCAAATTGCCTGTTCCCTCCGACTCGCGTGAAATGTTGCGCAGCCGCAGCGACGAGGAATATGTCATCGGCATTCGCCCCGAAGACATTTACGATGCGTCATATCCAGCGCCCGGAATCGAAAGCGCGATCATGGAGGCGCAAGTGGACGTCGTCGAACCGATGGGTTCGGAAATCTATTTGAACCTGTTGTCCGGCGAAAATCCTTTCGTAGCGCGCGTGGATCCGCGCAGTCGCGCCACTTCCGGTAACAGTGTTGGACTTGCCTTTGACGTCAACAAAGTACACGTCTTTGACAAAAAGACCGAATTGGCAATCCGCTAGTTTCTCGAAAAAAAAACCTTCGAGGGCGCGCGATTTTTTGCCGCCCCTCGAAGGTTTCTAGTGTACGGCATGAACATCCGCCCTGCGCAAGCGCGTGACCTCGAAGCGTGTCTCGCCCTCGACGAATCGTTTGAAACGGAATACGTTTGGCAGATGGAAACCGGGCGCGCGAACGGCGCGGTGCAACTGGCCTTTCGCACGACGCGTTTGCCGCGCGCCATGCGCGTGATGGGCAATGCGCCGCGCGATGCGCTGCTCGATCACTTTGAACAGGGCGAATGTTTTCTCGTCGCGGAGGAATATCCGCGCCTCGCGGGTTTTGTGGACGCGACCGCCGATTTGGATCAACGCCTCGCGTGGATTCATTATCTCATCGTCGCGCCCGATTTTCGGCGACGCGGCATCGGCGCACAACTGCTGCGTGAAACGTTGCAGTGGGCGCAGGGGAAAAAATTGCGCGCGGTGATGGCCGGGCTGGCGACGAAGAATTATCCGGCGTCGAATTTTCTCCAAAAGCACGGTTTTGCGTTTTGCGGATTCAACGACAGGTATTATCATAACCGCGACATTGCACTGTTCTTTGCGTGCAATCTGCGCTGATGGAACGCTGCGGCGAGCGTTCCCGCACACGGGGCGAAATCCGCACACGGAACAAAACACGGAACGAAACGGCGTTCGTTCCGTACAAAATATCTCCCACAGGTGAATTCATAAATTGAATGTCTTTTTCATGTACCTCGTCCCGCTCGCCGTCTTGCTGGTTGCGGCGGGCGCAGTGGAAGAGCGTCGCGCCGCGCGTGCGGCGACGGTTGCGCTCATCGCGTTCGCGTTGGTCTTGATCGTGTACGGCGCGGCGGGTTTTGGTTTTCAATTCGGCGGCATCGGTTTAGTGAACGACGCGCTGGGTCTGAAAGCGCTCGTGCGCGAATGGTCTCCGCTCGATCCGGTACTCGGACTCGGCTGGGGCATTATCGGTCTCGACGCGTTCGGCATCAATTTCGTGTTCGTCAATCCAGATATTACAAATTTGTATTTGTATCACGCCGCGTTGGCGGCGACCGCGGTGATGATGCCGGTGCTCGCGTTGGCGGCGCGTGTGCGTTCGCGCGTATTGGTAGTTGGCGCGGCGCTGCTCGGCATTTTCTTTTATCCGCTCGCGGCGAATTGGGCGTGGGGCGGCGGGTGGTTGCAGCAGTTCGGTCTCACGTCCGCACTCGGTCACGGCATGGTTGATTTCGCGGGCAGCGGCGTCGTATTCATGTTCGGCGGATTGGCGACGTTGGGCGCGTTGTTGGGCTATGGCGTGCGCAGTCACACCCGCGTGACGACGGCGGCGAACATTCCCGAATTTCCGTCCGCGCATTTGCCGCTGTTGATGATTCTCGGCGCGTTCTTGTTCATGATCGGCGCGGGCGTCATCGTCTTTGGCGATCCATTTCAAGTCCAAGATTTGCCGGTGACGCAGATTGAATTGAATCTCGTCAACGCGGCGATGGCGGGGCTGGTCGTCGCGACGATGTATGGCTGGTTCGTGTCGGGCGAACCGTTGGCGATGCTTGCCGCGCGCGGCGCGGTTGCTGGAGTGGTCGCCGTAAGCGCGTCGCTGCCGTTTATTCCCGCGTGGGCGGCGTTGGTGATTGGCGGCGTGGCGGGATTGCTGCTGCCGTTGACGACGTACGCGGTGGAACGCTGGATCCGCGCAGACGATCAGCCATTGCTCGTGCCGACGTTTGGCGTCGCGGGAATGTGGGGTTTGTTGGCGCTTTCGATTTTTGCCGATGGGACGTACGGAGTCGGTTGGAACAAAACGGGCATTGGGAGACATCTCGGCGTTGCGGGGCAGGGCGTCACCGGCATTTTTGCACAGAGCGGTTTTGTGCCCGATTCACCCGGCCAAATGGAAGCGCAATTTTTTGGCATCGTCGCGATTGGCTTGCTGGCATTCGTCGCGTCGTTTGCAATCTTTTTTGCGCTCCGGCGCATCGGCGGGAAACCTGAATAGAGCAAGTCGCAGGTTGCAGGTCGCAGGTTACATGTCACTCGTCACCCGTCACTTCCCAGGAGGACACCATGAACATCCAATGGAATCTGCGCAGCATTCTCGGACTGGTGTTGGTGATTCTCGCCGTCGCCAGTTTGGCGCTGGATGCGGCGGGGGTCGTGCAAATTTGGCTGCTGCGCGAACCCGTCACGCAAGACGCGTTCAACGCGTTGGATTTGTTGAGCAGCACGCTCGATACGACCGCGCAAGGTTTGAGCATTGCCAAGGCGAGTTTGAAATCTGTGACGGGAACGGTTGGCGCGCTGCAAAGCACAGTCGCCTCGGCGGCGGCGACGATTGACAATGCCAGCAGTTCGGTGAGCTCCCTGAGCGGCATCGTCGGTCAGAATTTATCCGCGACCATCAATTCCGCGCTGAGCGCGCTCGATGCGGTACAGAACACGACCAAAGCGGTGGATGAATTTCTCGCGAGTGTTTCCCAACTGCCATTTGTGAGCATCAACTATAACCCTGACAAACCGTTGAGTGCCAGTGTGGGCGAACTGACCGCCAAACTTGCACAAGTGCCGAAATCGCTTGGCGACCTCGAAAAGAATCTCACTGCATCAAGCAGCAGTCTCGACAAGGTAGGGCAGGATGCCAAAACCCTCGCGGGCAGTCTGGGCCAAGTGCAGCGCGATATGGAACAACTCGTAACTGTGATCGAACAGTACGAGCAGCAGGTCAAAGCGTTTCAGGGCACGGTGAAAGATTTACGCGCGAACATCGTCACCATCGTGTGGGGCGTGGTTTTGTTTCTGACCTTTATTTTGTTCTGGCTCGCCGCGACGATGTTGATGACGCTGTTCAAGGGGTTGCGGTGGATGGGGTTCAAGATGCAGTGGGCGGAATAACCGCTTGACGATGGCTACAAATGTTAGGAGGCAGCTGTACTGCCGTCGCTTGAAAATGCGGTGGGCAGCATAACCGCTTGACGATGGCTACAAATGTTAGGAGGCAGTTGTACTGCCGTCGCTTGAAGACGCGGTGGGCAGCATAACCGCTTGACGAATCACATCCGGTTTGTTGGTGATAATCGCATTCACACCTAATTTGGCAAGACGCTGCGCCTCTGCCGGTTCATCTACCGTCCACGTGTTCACCTGGAGATTTTTGCGCCGCGCCCAAGCCATGTAGCGCGCGTCAATCATAGTGTGTTCAGGATGCATGGCTTGTGGGTCCGCCCAAAAGCGCAGCCACGTTTGACGCAAATAAATCGGCAGGCCGGAATAATACAGCAACCCGCGCGGCACGCGCGGGTTGCCTGTTTTGGCGCGATGGAGTGAGAATGGATTGAACGACGAAAGCAAAACGCGGTCTTGAACGCCGTACCGCGCAATCACGTTCAACACCTCGCGCTCCAAGCCATCTGTCGTGAGGCGTTCGGTTTTCAATTCGAGATTGATGAGACACGGACGTACGCGTCCGACGGGATGCAGCCAGTCGGCGAGTCCTTGAAACACTTGCGCCAGTGTGGGAATCGCTTCGCCGCGAAAATCCTCGGTTTTCCATGTGCCTGCGTCGAGCCGCGCAATTTCGGCAACGGTCAAATCGCGGACGCGTCCCGCGCCGTTTGTCGTGCGGTCAACGGCAGCGTCGTGAATGACGACGGGAATCTGGTCACGCGTCAATTGCACGTCGAATTCGATCCCGTCCGCGCCGAGTTCATGCGCGAGACGAAAGGCGGCGATGGTGTTTTCGGGTGCGTACGCGCTTGCGCCGCGATGCGCGAGAATGAGGGGAGGCATTGGAGATTGGAGATTGGAAACTGGAGATTGGAGATTAGAGATTAGAGATTGGAGATTGGAGATTGGAGCTAGAGATTTTTTCCCCGCTCCACGGCTAGCGGTGACGTGACCTCACACGCTCCATTGGCTTGCCAGACGCGCAAATTCTGCGCGAAATTCTTGTTCCATTGCGGCTTTGCGCGGCGCCGGCAGAAACGACGCGCGCAGCGCATTGAGCGATAACTTTTCGCAAACCGCCGCGCTCCAATCGAACGCGTCCGCGCATTTCAAATACTCGTCGGTGAGCGTGGTGTTGAACATGGGCGGGTCGTCGGAATTGAGCGTCACGTACAAACCCGCATTGAGCATTTTTTGAATCGGATGCCGCGCGATGCTCGGCGCGATGTCGAGACACACATTGCTGGTGGGACACACTTCGAGGGGAATTTGCCGCGCGCGCAGGTACGCGACCAGTATCGGGTCTTCGAGACAGCGCACGCCATGTCCGATGCGCGCGGCATTCAACTCGCGCAGCGCGCCCCAAATACTTTTTGGCCCGTCCGTTTCGCCCGCGTGCGGCGCGGAGGGCATTCCCGCCCCGACCGCGTGCTGAAACGCGCGCGCGAATTTTTCCGGCGGATGTCCGATTTCATACCCGCCCAGCCCGAACGCGCTGACACCGTTTCCAAAAGCCGAGACCGCCCATTCCGCCGTGACCATGCCGATTTCGGGTGTGACCTCGCGTGCAATGTCCAGCGTCAGCGTCATATCCACGCCGAGTTCGCGCTGCGCCCACACGCGCGCGCGATGGATTGCCGCCATTTGATCCGCGAATTCGATGCCGCAGTGGTTGTAAATCGTGTATGGGGTGTACGTCACTTCGCTGTGCTTGATGTTTTGCGCGGCTTGTCCGACAAGAAATTCGCGCGCGATCCATTCGATGTCGTCAGGCGTTCTGAGGCATTTGGAAATCGCCACATAGATTTCGACAAAGTGCGGAAAATCCTTGAAGGTGTACCAACGGCGCAATCCTTCCACTGTATCGGACGGCAGTGTGACCTGATTGCGCTGCGCCAATACCAAAAGGGTTTCGGGACGAATAGAACCTTCCAGATGGACGTGCAATTCCACTTTGGGCATCGCACGGATGAATGCTTCGAGTTGTGAATTCATGCGAGTTCGAGAACAATATCGCTATTGGGATGAATCCCGCGCACGGTGAGCCGCTCAACGCGTTTGTCGGGCGCAACGATGCCTTGCGTCAATTTGATCTGCATGAATGCTTGCGCCGCGTCATACGAACGCATCCAGCCGACGTGCGCCTGACAAAACAGGTCGTGGTCAAAATACGCATTGGCTTCGACCTTGCCGTTGTGAATGTGTACGGTCGGGAAAAAGAGCAGGTGGGGGTCGCGCACGGGAAATTCAAACGCCATCGGATGAACCGTGTGCGCATGGCGGTCGCTAGCGACCGCAGCCCGCAGTTTGAACACGGCGAAACCGTAATCGTGATATTCTGGAAACTCGTCCCATAATTCGTCCGCGATGCGAAAACGCGCGTCGAGCCGCGCGAAATCCGCGCGTGACGGCGCGAACGACGCGTCGAAACTGCCGACGCGCTGCACTCTCAAGGTGCTTTGCGACGCGGGTTCGCCGAGCGTTGGCAAACTGCGCGACACAGGAAAACCTCCCGCCAGGTCCTGAAAGAATTGCGGATAACCGGAGAGGTCAATGAAACGGACGGCATCTTCGGGCGCGTTGGGCAGCGTGGGCAGCGGCAAAATCATGGCGAGGTCATTGTCCGCCGCGTATTCCATTTGATAGACGAGATACTGCGTGCCACTGCCCGTAGCCCGCGCGAAAATGCGGGTATTGGCGACACGCGAAATGTTTCCGGAAAAACAGCACATGCGATTTGGCTCCTATGTGAGTGGTAACAACTGGTGGGCGAATAATATGTTTGGAAAGAGTTTGCGTCAAACAACGCGCGGTTCTCAAGTCCGCGCCCATTTCATCTGACTCGTTGCTTTACTTTTAGCGATGGACGCGAAGGAACGGTTTGGCGTGGGCGTGGTGCAGGGGTTGAACGGTGGCTCGTTCGTGCTGTTTTCTCGTTGACTTGGATTGTGCTAGGCACACTTTCCTCATACAAGGTGTCGGGACAAAAATCTTGTCCATTTTGCCATTGCACACTTCCCAAAAACGGTTTAACTGTATTGAAAATATGCAGTTCTCGCAACTCTTGGAAAAAACCCTTGTCCAAATACGGTTTCACATCAAATTGTCGAATTTCGCCATTTGTGAACCACAAAGTAATTGTGTAGTCGGGATTGGCGCGAACGGCTTGTACTCGCGGATTCATATCCTACTCCTACTTGAGGGGTTCAATTCTGAAAACGGGCTGACCTTGACTGGCGAGTTCCCAGTCTGCCATCAATTCGTCTCGATGGATTTCGATCCACGCTTGAACGAGTTTCAACTTGTTCGGTTTGAGTTTCCCATCAAGGACACGCCCGTTTGGGATTGCCAGCACCGCTTCTTCATCTTGATATTTGACATGAATATGCGGGCGATGATGTCTGCGCGTGTCAAAGAAATACATCGAAACGATGATGCCATAGAACATGGCTAAAACCGCCATTTTTTGTCTCCCCTATTTTCCATAATCAGGATTACGAGCGCAACTGGTTCGAAACATTCAGCACGCTGCAACGGCACGCGGAAATGACAACAACATTCACTCGAACCGACCGACAATGCCAAAAGCCGCGCGCGTGCCGTTGTCGCTGTGCGTGTGATCCACAAAGGACACAAAGTTCACGAAGGGTTTCTTAGTGCCCTTGGTGTCCTTCGTGGATCACTCGGTTGGCGCACACGCTAAACGCGCGTCGTCAACCTCTGTGTGTTAGCGGTTCGTGCATGTTGGGGTTTGGGTCTTACATTTTGCTAATTGACTTCGTTCGGGTTCATTGGTCGGAAGAAAATAGCGCCTTCCATTTCCACACCCACTGCCGCATGCGCCCGGACGCTCGTACAGCGGCATGACCGCTGACTTGAATTCTATCGTTCTTCAGGTTAGACTCTGGACAGTTTGCGCCAAGACCTTCGAGGTTTCGGCGATCAATGCGATGGGAATACATCGCCCATCGCGCGCGAACGCGTAAATGACGCACATCGTTCGGAAACCTCTGCAACAAAAATTCCAATTAACTCCCCATCTCATCCAGTCGTTTTTCCCATTTCTCCGTCACTTGCTTGTAAACCGCTTCCGAGATTTCGCCGCTCGCCAGACGCACGTCGAGTTTATCGAGCAGGGCTTGAATTTCTTGGCGCGTTTGCGGAACGGTGAGGACGGCGATGCTCGTGCGCGCATCCATCGCATTCATGAACGAATCGCCGATGGCGCGGCTCATCGTGGTGCCCATTCCAAAACCAACGCCCAATTCCACCCAATCGGATGTGTCCATCGCATTTCCTCCTACTTGATTCTGCACGCGCTTACAAATCCTCCGGCGTTAGTCCTGTGCGGCGCGCGAACCGCATTATGCGCTCGCGAATATGATATCAAGTGGCGACGGAATTTTTTCACCGTGTTCAATCCGCTCCGCGAGCACACGCAGCGCGAGGGCTTTTGTTTTCGCAATTGCTTCTTCCGGCGAGTCGCCGTACCGCATGACTCCGGGCAACTCGATAATCTCCGCCAGCCAACGCCCATCTTCTTCTTGTTCATGCTCAATTGTAAATTCCAAAGGTGGTTCCCCTCTGTGCGCGATTATAGCACGAATAAAAAAACCTTCGCGGTCTCGCAGACCGCGAAGGTTTTTCAGATTAAATGCCCCACCGTTGAATCTCGATGGGTCTTGCTGGATTGCGCTATGTCTTTTCTGGCACGGTTGGCTTTTTCAAAAAGGTTGGTGCATAAAACACGAGGTGATACGCTCGACGCTCGGGGACTTGGGGGGTGCACGCGATCCAAAACCCCATGACCAGACAGTACACAATGTTGGCTGCCATGAAAGAGGCCCAGTCGAGTCTGGCGGACATTGCTGGATTGATGACCGGCAGAACAACACTCGTCGCCCCAAGCCACAAAAGGGGGCCAATGACAATCGCCCAGAATTGGGGCGGTCCGGGGAGCGTCGGCAGCAAAAGTGCAAATACGAGTCCCAATCCGACCGACATGATTGTGTGTATTACAGCTGCGGTAAGGAACCAGACCAGATTAAACTCTCCGAGTTGTTGCTCGGTCACTCCACTAAGGATTCGTCCAACAATAACTTGAGCAGTTTGCCATTAAAGTGCCCCAAGAATCGCCATTGTAAACGATTTCATGCCGGCTTTTTGTGGAAAAGTGCTCAACTTATTTATGGACGAGTCCTAAAGTTGGTAACAGCGCCTGCGACAAGGTTTATTGGATACCACAACCCTTTACCACTCACCAAGCTGTAGGCAAGGGCAGGAATGACCATCGCTAATCCTCCAGCCAGCCCGCCTACAATTCCTGATGTGATCGGGTACATCATTGGCGGGTAACCGAGCTTTTCATCCTGCTCGTTACGTGCCCAAAGCGACCCTTGTTTCATAGGTGACCTCCCCTCCTATGAATGCTTTCGCATCGTCGCGGAGCGCCATGTCTTGATGTACATTGTATCACGCGCTGACAAGCCCTTGAGTAAAAAAAATCCGAGGCGCTGGATGCCTCGGAGATTTTTTGCTTATCCGCCCATGTCTTTCAGACGTTTCTGCCATTTTGCCGTCATCGTTTTGTAGGTGTCTTCGGAAATTTCACCGTTCGCAAAACGCATGTCGAGATTGTCGAGCATCGCTTGGACCTGCTGCGGCGTTTGCGGGGAAGCCGTTGCGCCGCCTCCGCCTTGCGCGCTGGCGCTGTTGGGATTGCGCAGCGCGTCACCCAATGCGCCCGCCATCATTGCGCCCATGCCCAATCCTGCGCCGACGCCAACGCCCGTGCCTGCCGCACCGCCGCTCGGATTCTGCGCGGCATCGCCCAACGCGCGCGCGGCTTTGAATTTCAGATACGCGTCCATGTTGCCGATGGCGCCCATCGAAGCGCGTTCGTCAATCGCTTTCGCAGTCTCTTCAGTCGGCGTGATCGCGGTCACGTAAAATTGGAGCAGCGCCAAACCGAGCGCGCCAAAATCGTCCGCCAGATTTGCTTTGGAGCCCGCGCTGATTTCGCTGTACACCGAAGGCAAATCGAGCAGCGATTTTTTCTGTTCGCCCAACAGATCGGCGAGTTTGGAGACGATCATGCTCCGTAAATAATCGGCGATTTGGTCGGTGGTGAAAATGCCTTGTTGCCCGACGATCACGTTCACGAACATTTGCGGGTCTTTGACCTGATAGGCGTACGCACCGAACGCGCGCAAACGCGCCATGCCGAATTCGGGATCGCGGAACGCGATGGGTTCGGGCGTGCCCCACTTTTGGTCGAGGAACTGGCGCATGTTCACAAAGACCACTTCGGCGGGGAACGGCGATTTGCCGCCGGTTGCCCATCCGACCATTCCCGAAATGATTGGCAAGTTCGCGGTGGTGATCGTGTGCCGTCCGGGGCCCAAGGCGTCGAGCGCCTTGCCATCGCGGAAAAAGACCGCCATCTGACTTTCGCGCACAATCACTTGCGAGCCAAGACGAAAATCACCGGGACCATCCGGCGGTTCGCGGTGGACGATCTCGCGCCCGGTCTCGTCAAGAAATTGTACGACATCAATGATACGTGGCATGAATACCTCCAAATGTAAAAAGGTAAACAGGTAATACAGTAGACAGGTGACAAATGTTTCGCTATCTACCTGTCTACCTTTTTCCTGTTTCCTACTCTATCGGTATTTTACACTATTTCCCCATCTTGGCTTTCAACGCCGCGAGCTCGTCTTCGACGTGTTGATCGGAACCGAGTTGGGTGAGTTCATCGTCCACACTCGTTTTGCTGTCCGCCACTTCGGCGTCTGCCTCGACGCGCGCTTCTTTCTGGCGAATTTTGCGTTCCATGCGATCCAATTCCGACGCATAGTCGGCAGTGTTGGATTGCGTCGTCACTCTGGTGATCTCACCTTTCGCTTGTGCGGCGCGCGCGCGGGCGACGAGCATTTCCTTGTTGCGCTGCGCGGACTCGTATTTGCTCTTGAGCTGATCGCGTTTGGTCTTGAGTTCCGCCACCGCCGCCTTTTGCGCTTCTAATTGTTTGGTGTAGATCCCCGCCTGTTCGGTGTAATCGTTCTTGCGCACGATGGCTTCCCGCGCGAGATCGTCGCGATTTTTGGTGACGGCGAGTTCCGCTTTTGACTCCCACGCCTCTGCATTTTTGTTTGCCGCTTCCAAATCGCCTTCGATCATTTTTTGGCGCGCGATTTGATCGGCAATGTCGGAATCGGCTTGACGCAGCGCGTCATTCATGTCACGAATAATTTGGTTCAACATCGCTTCCGGGTCCTCGGCGTCGTCGAGTAAATCATTGAGGTTGGCGCGGATAATGTTGCTGATCCGGTCGAATACGGTTGGCATTGCATAGTCTCCTGGATGGTAATCAGGTAAACAGGTAGATAGGTAGTTGGTAGACAGGTAGACAGGTAGACAGGTCGTCGGTTACTTGTTTACCTGTTTACTCGTTTCCCTGTATACGTGTTTACTTTTTTCCTCCATGCCTGTTTACTTGCTTTCCTGTATACCTGTTTACAGCTTGCGATACAATTTCACCTCAAATGGGTCAACGACAGTTCCGGCGGTGACACGGACTTCGGTGCCCCAATCTTCCACCCACAAACGCGCGCCGCCGTCGGCTTGATAGCGATGGTAATTGACGGAACCGTGTTGTGTGCCGCTGGCGCCTTCGACCTGGACGTTCGCTGCGCCTTGTTCGGCAATGGTGTATTGTTTGCCGTCAAACGTCAAAGCGTCGGGCAATGGCGCGGGCACGCTGAATTTGGTTTCGCTCGCGACAGCGAGTTCGTTGTTCGGTCCCACGCGCAGCCATTTTTGATTGTCGCGGTCGCGCAAGAGGTACGCGTAAAACTTGCCTGCCGCGACAGAGTACGTCACGCGTCCGGCGACAATATAATCCGTCTTGTCGTACGAAATGGCATCGTTGAGTTTCAACTGTTCGTACGGGTTGGCTCCGGCGGGCGCAGGAATTTGTTTCTCCTTGAGCGCGCCGAGCGGCGAAGCGGAGGGGGCAGGGCGCTTGCCGCGCGCGATAAATTCTTCGCGCGCGTCGAGTCGCTGATTCAACGCGTCCAATTGATCGCGCAGGGCGTAATACGCCTTGTCCATGTTTTCTTTGGAACGCACTGCGGATTGTACCGTCTCGAGCGCGCCGCTCAATTCATCCACACCGTTCGCCAGCGACGCGTCGAATTGATAAATCAAATCCAAATCGGCTTCTTCGATTTGCGTCGCATCGAACCATCCGGCATAGCCCGTGGGCGCCACGCGCAAGCGCGAAATGAAACGGGAGAGCAATTGGTTCGCGCCTTCCAAATCCGAAACGATAGCGAGTTGTCCACCGCGCACCGCGTCTTGTTGAATCCGGGTCAGGCGGTCACGTTGCCCGTTGTATTGGGTCGTCAAGCGTTCGCGTAAAATGCGGTCGGCATCGCGGCGTTGTTCCTTGCTTTTATAGCCCGCGTAACCGGGAACGGCATTCGCGATGCTCGTGACAGATTGTTTCAAATCACCCATATTCTGGTTTCCCCTTTTTAGCGTTGCGATATTTGGCGCATCCAAGACCTGACAGGTTTTCCAATATGGTGTGTCAACCGAGTCTGTGCGCCCAAAAACCTGTCAGGTCTCACGCCCAAAGAATTACGCAACATTCATCATTGCGTTACGCGGTCGGCTGCCCTTGCGGTGGTTCGGGCTTGGCGGTTGTTTGCGGCGCGTCTTTGGGAATAAACAACTCGACGCCGCAGTATGGACATTTCACAATCCCTTTGCCGACCACTTCGCGCACGCCGCCGCAGTTTGGACATTTGTTGCTGCCCACGCGCGACGCGTCCTGCGAATAGAACGTCGCGCTTTTCCAGTCAATGTACCCGCTAAAGAGACCCTGCTGCACGAGCTCATAGATGTAATTTTGCACCTGCTCGCGCGAAAGATGCTGCTCGACCATGATGCTGTTGAGCGTGACTTTGCCTTGCGCTTGAATCAAGCCCAGCAGGCGTTCCTTTTGCCGTACAATGGCGAGGTCTTTTTCTTCCGCGCTGCCGCGCAGAAACAGAAACACGCCGACGCCCGCAAACAAGAGCAGTGGAATCACGCCAAATGCGCCAATACCAAGAATGGTCCCCGCGGTTGTCGTCTGCCCGCTCACCGCGCCCGAGCCGACGAAAAGCGTGACAACCGCGCACAGAACGAGTCCGACCACGATGAGAATAATGCCGATAGTTTTTCCGCCGCCAATCATAAGAACTGGAAGTTGGAAATTAGAAGTTGGAATTTGTCGGTCATCCAATTTCTAATCTCTAACCTCTCATCTCCAATTTTTATCCGAATCCGCTTGAACCGCCGCCGCCGCCGCCGCTAAAACCGCCGCCGCCGCCGGACCAGCCGCCGCCGCCGCCGCCCGAACTCGACGGCGCACTGGTAAAGACCGACGAAGTCGTGTTCAACATCGAGAACAATCCATCGCTCATCGCGTTCAGTCCGCGAAAGCCCGCGGCGGAGGCTTCGTTCAAAGAAGGCATACGTCCGCTGCCGCCCGAAGGCGCTTGCTCGCCCGCGCTGAGGGTGGCGCCAGTGTAGCGTCGCCCGCCATAATAGCCGCCATAAGGGAAATACCACGGCGGCGCGGGAGTGTCTACGGCGGCAAATTTATTCACCCAGCTGTGCTCCAAGCCAAAGGCGATGGCGTAGGGCAGATATTTGTCGAACTGGTCTTTGGCCTCGGCGACGTTGGCATATTTTTCAATATTCGCGAGATAGCGCTTGAAGGCGTTCCATTTTGCAAACGCAGTTCCGCCCGCATTCGTGCGTTTGGGCATGAACTGTGCAAGTACAATCAGCGCCACGCCCAGCAAACCAAACGCGACGAGGGGACAAAACGCCAGCGGTGAAATATCAATCAGCGCGCCAAAGAGCGCAAAGCCGATGCAGCCCAAGACGACCAAACCGCCAACGCCCAGCACGGAATAGCGCGTGCGCGCGGCTTGCGGACTCGAACTGTAATAGCCGGCGCGCACGACCTCTTGATACATCTCCTTTTTGATTTCGGGCAGGTATTTGTAGAATTTTTCTTTGAGGTCGTCGAGGTCAATCGAATCGCGCGCGCCGAACATTTTTTGGATCAGTGTTTCTTCGTACTCGCGCAGACCGGTTTCATTGTCGGCGCGTTCGAAGGTGAAATCGCGTTTCGTGCCGATGCCCAAGAAACCGGGTTCGGATTTTTCGATCATGCGCAAAACGCCGCGCCGCGCGAGATCCACAATCGTCGCGACAATGTCTTGCATATCCGCGCGTTCGTCGAGCAATACACCCGCGACGCCGGGCGGATCGTCGGTCGGGGGCGTCGGATAAAATTCCGCAACAAGTCCCGTTGGCTTGTCGCGACCCTGTGTGTACCACAAAAGATACAAGCCCAACCCGCCGCCAATCAACGCGATCAGCGAAAGCATCAACGCGCCAAAACCGACAATTGGCGCAAGCGCATCGCGTTGATCCAAACTGGTCTGCCAATTCGAGGGCTGCGCGTCTACGATGCCGTGCGGGAACTGCGCGCGCAGTGTCCACAAGTCGCCCGGGGTGAAATTTTTGCCAGTGAAAATAACCGTGTTGCCGTCAATCACTTGAGTGGAACCGTCTTGTGCGGCAAGATTTTCCCCAGCGGCGGCTTTGATGAGGGATTTGTCTGTGTTGCCCGGAATATGCAGGGTTACTTGAGAAGAATTGATGGTGTACTGCCGGTCGCTCTCGATGAAATTCCAAAAGAATTGATCGCCGCCGGGGTAAATGCGGAGGCCGCCTTGCACCGTGTAGCGCAGATTAAAGTTGCGCGTCGCACTGGTCGTCGGGGCGAAATGCCATTTGATGCAGTCCTTGTTCTCCTCCGTATAGAGTTCGAACGTCCCGGCTCTGCCGCTGGAAGATTGAGAAAATTCGATCCCGTTTTGGCTGACTTGCCAATTACGAATGGCGTCGTATTTGCCCTGCTCGATGCAGCGAAAGGCGTACGAAAACGAGCCGCCGATGAATTGTACGACCCATTCTTCGTCAAAATCCAGGTTGCCATTCGCTTGAATTGTAATATCGCCGTTGCGTGAACGCACGACGACGGATTTACTTTGCGCGAGGGCAGGATCGGTGGAGAGGATGAGCAGAGCTAGCGAGAGGACGAACAAAGTTAGAATACGCGGCGCGATATGTTTCACCATTCAGCTCCGTTGAATGAATCCGTGTGAATTATAGGGCAAACTTGATTACAGAGCAATGAAGCATTGCCCTGATGATAATCCTCAAGTTGTTAAAGCGCAGTTGGACTGCGCGCTTCCTTACGGCTGTACAACTGCCTCCTAACATTTGTGGGTGCAGTTGCCTTGCGGTTCTACAAACTTACGAGGAACGATTTCAAAAGTAACAACTGAATTTCAATAGGCGCCGCGTGCGGTGAGCAGCGCGGGAATGGTTTTCACCATGATCCAAATGTCGAGCCACGGCGACCAGTTCTCGATATAGTACAGATCCAACATCACCATCTCGTCAAACGTCAATTCACTGCGCCCGCTCACTTGCCACAATCCGGTCACGCCCGGCGAAACCTCCAACCGCCGCTTGTGCCATTCTTGATATTGCGCAACTTCGATGGGCAGTGGTGGGCGCGGTCCGACCAGGGACATGTCGCCGTTCAGCACATTCCAAAACTGCGGCAATTCGTCCAGACTCGTCCGGCGCAGCCATTTCCCAATCGAAGTGATGCGCGGGTCGTTGCGAATCTTGAACAATGGACCTGATGCCTCGTTCAAGTGCCGCAGCGCATCTTTTTCGTCATCCGCGCCGACGCGCATCGTGCGGAATTTGTGCGCCGTAAAGAGTTTCCCGCCGCGCCCAACGCGCAGCTGCGAAAAAATAACCGGACCCGGAGACGAGAGCTTGATCAACACCGCAATGATCGCCATCGGAATTAAAGCAAAGACGAAAAGGACGACCGAGAGCAAAATATCCATCGCGCGCTTGATGGCGAGTGCGCTGGAGCTAAAGGTTGCTTCTTTGACGCCGATCAGCGGAATGCCGCCGACCGCGTCCACCGCGATTTGTGACAAGGACAATTGAAATAAATCGGGCACGATCTTGACACGCGCGCCTTCCGCTTCGGCAGTCTCGATGATGTTCACGATTTTTTCGCGCGCGTGCCAGGGCAGTGTAATAATTACTTCGTCAACCTTGTGCTCGCGCACCAAACGCGGCAGTTGGTCTGTGCCGCCCAGCAGTGGGAAACTGCCAATAGCGCCTTTGTTCGGGTCGTCGTCTACAAAACCTTCGATGTGATAGCCAAGGTCCGGCTGCGCCAGCACACTGCGCATGATCGCGCGCCCGATTTCACCCCCCCCCACGAGAATGGCGCGGTCTACGCCAATGCCGCGCTGGCGCAAGCGTCCCAGCACCATGCGCATCAAAACGCGCGCGAAGGTCAAAAAAATGACGATCAAAATCCCTGCATACAAATAAATCAAACGCGAGTAATACTGTGGGCGGAAAAAAAAGAAAACAAAAACCAGAATCACAATCCCGGTAAAGGTTGCCGTGATTAGCCCATAGAACTCTTCGAGCCACGAACGCCCACGCACATAATTGTAAATGCCCTCGATTCGATAAATGACCAGCAAGCCAACTGCCAGCAGCAAGGTGATGGGAATGTATTCCGGGTACGCCACATAATTCGCTTCGGCGACCGTGATCGGAAAGCGCAGCTCGTAGCGAATGAAATAGGCGAGCGCGAACGCGGCATTGATGAGGACGAAATCAATGCCAGCTTGAAGAAACAATAGTGTTCTGGCGTGACGTTGCATATTCAAAAAGAGGCGTGATTCAAAACGGGGAGCGGATTCGCCAAACCCAACGCGCGGCGGTACGTTTGCGCCGTGAGTTGCGCTGCGCGCGTCCAGGTAAACTGACGCGCGTGCCGGGGTCCGCGTTCCGCGAGTTCGAAAGATAATTGCTCATCCGTCAAAACGCGCACCAGCGCATCTGCAATTTGCTCCGGTACACGCGGGTCAACCAGTATTGCCGCGTCGCCAACCGCTTCGGGAAGGGACGAGACGTTAGATGAAATCACAGGCGTACCACAAGCTAACGCTTCCAACGCCGGCATCCCGAAACCTTCGTACTGCGAGGGATACACAAACACATCGGCGGCGCGATACCACAGCGGCAATTCCGCTTGCTCTGCGAATCCCGGAAAAATGATCTGGTCCGCTGCGTCCAACTCTTGAATCGTGCGCGCAATAGATTCGTCGAGCCAACCGCGTCCGCCGGCGAGCACCAAACGATGCGGCAATTTGGCAGCGCGTTTGGCTTGCATAAAAGCACGTATCAAATTCGGCAGATTCTTGCGCGGCTCGCGCGTGCCGAGAAACAAAACAAAATGTTCGGGCAATTTTTTCGCGCGCCGAAAATTTTCTAACGCGGTTTGTGGGACGGCGCGGAAAAAATCGGACTCGACGCCCGGTGTCACCACTTGAACTTGTCGCGGGTCAACGTGCAGGATGCGCACCGCATCGCGTTTGCTGCTTTCCGAAATGGTCACGATACTGGCTGCGCGACGTGCGGACGCGCGTGCGCCGATTTGCAAATAGAGCCGCTGAAAAGGGCGAAAGTATTCGGGGTAAAGATAAAAACTCAAATCGTATAAAGTGACAATGCTGCGCGTGCGATTGAGCCAAGGGGAAACATACGCGAGTGAATGAAGCAGAGAATAGTTATTTTGCAGACTTAATGCGAATAAAGATTGTTCCCACAGAATACGCGCGAGGGGCTTGTGCACCGGCAGGCGTGTAGTGCGGATGGAGACATCCGGTAAAAGAGCAGGGGCGAGTGGTTCCGTCGCAAATACATCAAGGGCAAGATCCTGCGCCGCCTTGGGCAGCTCGCACAAGAGGTGATAGATGTACCGCGCGATCCCGGCGGAGCGGTACCCTTCATTCAAACGTAGCAGCTGCGCATTGAGAGCGACGCGCGGACGTTCAACTTGCACATTTCGCATTATAGCAGAATTCAAAAGAACCGTCGGAAAATTGGACTGCCGTCAGCCCACGCGCAGTGCAACTGCGCTTTAACAATACCTCTGCTCTAGCGTGTATCTAGCAGCTTTTGGTAAAGCGCGTAGGTATCATCCACCACGCGGCGCTCTGAAAAGTTGGCAAGCGCGCGGGCACGTCCCAACGCGCCAAGTTGCTGCCGACGCGTTGGATCCGATAATAAATCGGCGAGGGCGCGCGCGAGCGATGGCGCGTCGTTTTCAGGAATAAGGATGCCCGCGTCGCTGATGACATTTGGAATCTCACCCGAGGCAGAACCAATAACCGGAACGCCGCAAGCCATTGCCTCCATCAACACGCGACCGAATTGCTCTTTCCAATTCGGTCGCGTCAGCGAAGGCACAACCAGTACGTCGAGCGAGTTGTAAAAGTTTGGCATTTCGCTCGAGCTGATCCAGGGAATGAATTGAACGCGCGCGGCGATGCCCAATTCGCGCGCAAGAGCTTGCAGTGAGTCAAGCGCCGGACCGCTGCCGAGGAGGCGCAACTGCCAATCGCCGTTTACATTTGCCAACGCGTGCAGCAGCACTTGAATTCCTTTTTCACGGACAAGACGCCCAGCATAGCCGACGACACGGCAATTGGATCCCCGCGTGGATGGTCGTGGCGCGAACGAATTGGGCACACCAAATTGTGGGATGATGGCGATAGGTTTCTGGAAACCCTTCCGGCGTAGAACCCGTTGCGATTCGGAGCTGCCTGCGATTGCTGCATTGACGTGGCGATATACATATTGCTCCATCCAGGCAAAGGGCGGGGGATAGCGGCGCACTAGATTTTGCCAAGAGAAAAACAAAACACGTGATTTGGGTGCAATGCGGCGCAATGCGTGCAGTGCATGGAAAGTAGCAAAGTTATAGGGTTCTTCGTCAATATGCAAAATGTCGGGAAGAACATGTTCCAAAATATCTGGGAACGTCGGATAATAGTGCAGGTGAAAATGCCCGTTGAAACGAATCGGGGCGACGATCATTTCAAAGTTCTGTGCAGGGCGGTTTTCAAGTGGGACAATCCCGCGTTCGTCGCGCCATGTCGGTGGGACGACCACCGTGAGTTGGAGATTCGATTTGGCGGCGAGGGCAGTGAGCTTGGTTTGATATTGGCCCACGATGCACGCTTTGGAGAGGATCAAGACACGCATGTTCCTGCCGATTATAATGCAATCGCGCCGGAAGCCACATTTGTTTTTCGCCCTGCGCGCGCGATATAACACCGCGCGTGGGAATTTTAAGGGAAAAAACGTCACGAGGTATTGACAAATGAAATCTCGGTGGTATAATAGCCGACGCTTGTGAGGAATCACAGGCGTACGATTACAATCTGGTTTGAGGAGGTCAAAGAGAACAGCGAACGGTATCGCAGGGAAAGCAAGTAGTTTCCGCTTGTCTCTTTGTCTCCGCCGCAAGCGCAATTTGCACGGCGGATTTTCTTGTCTTCAGGGATGCAAGCCCTGAGGTCGAAACCTCCATCACAGCGTGAACCTTAACAGTTAAAGAGTGGAAGCGAAAGTGCGAAAGCGCCTGCGGGTTGAGATGGGGGAAACCATCTTGACCGCTTTTGAGTAACGAAAACGGAATCAAACGGAGAGTTTGATCCTGGCTCAGGATGAACGCTGGCG
>JACQWQ010000208.1 GCA_016209205.1 Chloroflexota bacterium | reverse complement strand
TTCCAGCGTGTCGAGTCCGAAATAGTCCACAATGCGTTTCGCGGTGACGGGACCGATGCCTTTGATGAGACCGCTGCCGAGATATTTGCGAATGCCTTCAATCGTCGCGGGGAGTTGAATCGTAAATTTTTTGATTTCAAATTGGCGTCCGTGCGTGGGGTGATTCGTCCAAATCCCTTCGAGCGCGAGCGACTCGCCGACGCTCGCGCCCATCATGTTGCCGATGACGGTGACGTTGTATGCTTTGCCTTCGGGGACGAAGCGCGCGACGGTATAACCGTTCTCTTCGTTATAGAACGTGATGCGCTCGATGACGCCAGACAGTTTTTGCAGCGGAACATTCGGGGGGGCGTTCACACGGCACAGTATAAATCAAATTGTGCTCTATGGTGAAACTAACGGTTGCCAATGCAATCCGCCATCGTTACTGCCGAACACACCCAAGCCGTCCAGCTTGGCATAGAACGTGTGGTCATTGGTTTGACTGACGACCAATGTCAAGGCCGGGCGCGGCAGCACATTCATCAGTCGGACCCAGGTCCGTCCGCGATCGCGCGTAATCGCCAAATCGCGCTGCGCGGCGATCACGATGATTTCCGGATTATTTGGCGCAATGGCGACCGCGTCCCACTTGGAATTCAAGCCGGTGGATGAAACTGAGGTTAGATCTATTTCCTCGGCGTCAAGAACCGCCCAGATCGCATCGGGCGCAGGTACCTGCTCAAGCATGGCAAGCGCGGCATTGTCTTGCGCTCTTTGTGCATCCACGCTTGTCAGCCCTGTCGGTTTTTTGCTGTATACAACGCTGAATGCAAGCAAGGGCAGCACTAGCGCAATCCACACCGCGAACAAGAGTCGCCAATCTTGGGGTACTCGTACTCGTCTTGACGTTTCCTTTTGCCAAATTGTCGTGCGAATCATTTGTGGTCCCTCCTTCCCTTTTCGTACGCGTGCGGCGATGTCGAGACCAGTGCGCTCACTTTAGCGGAGACGCGGGCGGTACGCAATCCGTTCAGTTCTGATAGGGTCGTCAGCGCATACAGAAATACAGTGTCGGCTTTTTTCCGACGTGTAGAAAAAGGGAACGAAGGAATTTCAGCGGTGCGCAAAAGCGCATTACGCAAATCGTGTCAGTCAAACACGGACACGCCGGATCACACCGTTCTGACAAAGGATTCGGCAAGTGACTGATGGGATTTTGCGGGGAGGGAGCTTATATTGGTTGTAACCGGAGGAATCACCCATGGGAATGCTCCAACACGCTCTCGATCTGTCGGATGTTTCCGCATGCAGCCCTGCACCTACCGATTTACAACTCATGCGCATGGTGCTCCAGCGCAACACGCGCGCCTTTAGCATCCTCTTTGAACGTTATCTGTCGCGCGGCATCACGGTCGCGCGACGCGTCGGTGTGGATTACGAAACTTGCCAAGATGTTGTCACCGAATCCTTTATCAAAATTTGGGATCACGCCGATGCGTTCCAACCGCGCCGCGGCAAATTCAGCAGTTGGTTCTATACGATTGTTCACAATTTGGCCGTGGATAAATTACGCCGTTCCAGGGCGCACGCGGAAATCAACTTTGGCGCAACGGGCGAATATATGTTCCCGACGCCGCATGACACGCCCGAAGATGAACTGTTCAAGAAACTCGACCAAATCGTCGTGCACGCGGCAATGGAACAATTGCCCGAGACGCAGCGGCAGGTGATTCGGTTAGCGTATTTGGAAGGAGTGACGCGCCGCGAAATTGCACAGCAGCTCCGTCTTCCGTTAGCTACTGTCCAATCACGGATGCGTACGGGGATGCTGCGTCTGGCGCAGCTCTTACAGGACGAGCAGGAAGGGCAGGGTTTGAGCAAGCAAATCGAGTCAGCCGGGCGAGACGCTCAACCGCGCTCGTTCGTGCAAGCCAAAGCATAATACTGTGCCGCCTGCGCGCGAGTCGAAACACCGAGTTTCTTTAGAATTTTGTGGACGTGATTTCGGACCGACGAGATAAATGCGCGCCTGCTTGTTCATTCCCTTACTCCCTCGGATTCGAGTGCCATGGATTCGAGCGGAACCTGAACGATTACGGTGGTCCCCTCGCCGGGCTGGCCAAAAATTTCGAGCGTGCCATTGATCATCTCGGCGCGCTCGCGCATGCCTAATAGCCCGAGCGAATGTTTGCCCCGCGCTCTGTCCAAATCAATGCCGATTCCGTCATCTTGGATTCGCAGCGCCAAGACATCCTTTTGCGCGTCAAATTGGAGCGCTACGTTTTTGGCGTTGGCGTGGCGCGCGACATTGGTCAATGCCTCCTGAACGATGCGAAACAGCGCGATGGCTAGAGTTTGATCGAGAGCCAAATCTTCTTGCGGTATCGAAACTTGACATTCGATCCCCGTGCGCGTTTGAAACTCGTGCGCGTACCATTCAATCGAGGGACCCAAACCCAAATCGTCCAACATCCCCGGGCGCAGTTGGCTGGAGAGCCGCCGCACCGTTTTGATGGTCGCGTCAATTTGGTCGGACATGTTTTGCGCGCGTTCGCGCAGCTCCGTACTGCGTCGGGGCAGGCGATTGAGCAAGGACGTCAAATCCATTTTGAGGGCTGTGAGGGCTTGCCCGAGTTCGTCGTGCAGCTCGCGGGCAATGTCGCTCCGCTCCTCTTCGCGAATCGTTTGAATCCGCGCGGCAAGCGCCCGCAGCTGGCTGTTCGAATCTTGCAGCGCTTTTTCGGCGCGCAGAATCTGTTCGTACACCAATGCATTTTGAATGGCAATCGAAGCGAGCGGCGCCAGCGCCATTAGAAATTCTACATCTGCGCCGACGAACGGCGCGCGGTCTTGTTTGTCCAGGATCTCGAAAAAGCCAATGACTTGATCTTGCATATCAAAAATCGGGGTGCAAATGGCGCTCGTTACATCTTCGTGCAGCGGGAGATTCTTTTGCATGATGAGATCGTTTGCCGCGTCGTTCGTAACATAAGGTTGTCCATGTTCCAGGACCCAACCCGGCAAGCCGTGTCCGCGTTCCCAAGTGTACTCGAAGGGTCTGGTTTTGCCATCCTGAAAGAGCGTAGCGACCGTCATGCCGCGCGTGCTGCGCAGCCCCGCAAACCCGCGCACACCGCCGATCAGTTTGGTTGCTTCCCGAATCAAAATCTCCAGGACACTTGCGACGTCGAGCGTTGAATTCAATTCACTGCTGATGCGCAGCAGCGTGCGCATGGTCTCTTCGGCGCGCGTGCGCTCGCCGACTTCGCGCCGCAATTCTTGATACGCTTCGCTGAGCTCGTAAGTGCGCTGCTGCACACGTTGTTCCAACTCGGCATTCAAATGTTGCGTCTCTTCATAAAGCCGCGCATTGTCCACCGCCAAACCGACGCGGTGTACCAACTCGGTGGCCAGCTCGAGGTCCGCACGCGTATATTGACGACCTGAATGCCCCAAGACGAACGTTACTGCGCCAAGCACCTGGTTCCGCACCCGCAGCGGCAGGCACAGATACGACTTGACGCCGAAATGACGCAGCGCCTGCAAGTGCTCGGCGTCGCGCGCCGCTCGTTCCAAAAGCGCGTCGGGGACGGCATCGAAAAATTCCGCGGCGCCGGTGCGAATCACAAATGTAGCGAGATGTTGGGCGCGCGGGTCGAGAGCAAATTTCTTTGGGCGTTGGCTCTCGCGTTCGCGTTCCGCTGGATCCACATGCGCGAACGCGAGCCGTTGAATCATTCCGTCTCTGGTCAAAACATGGACGCTGCACCAATCCGCGAAAAACGGCACGACTTGGTCCGCAAATGTCTGGAGCACGGCATCTAGATTCAGAGATACGGACAAGCCATCCGTTGCTTTGGCCAAGAACTGTTGGGCTTGCTCGTCGCGCTTGCGTTCAAGCTCTTGATCGCGTTCGAGCGCGTTGACCAGGGATTGTGCTTGCGCTACATCGCTCAGCGAAATGATGCAATAAGCGCCAGCGGCATTCGGTCCCTCATAAGGCGTTGCTTGGACGCCCAGATCGCGCGGGGCGGCATCCTCACGCACGAGACGTACGAGACCTCGCAGCGCGTGCCCCTCGAACACAGGGTCAAGCGAGAACGGGCCGGTAAATTTTTCTGCAGCTTGGGTTTTGTTATCGTTGACCCACTCGAGGTGAAACGCCGCGTCGAACCGCAAGCCGCAGGGGTCTCCCTCGTACAGGGTTTGCGCTGCCCGATTCGTGAATCGTATCTGGTTCGTTTCGTCGCAGATAACGATTGCAGTGTCTGTTTGGTCAAGGATAAATGCGGTGAGCTTGTGATCGGCGAGGGTCAAGAAATTGTCGGGAGAACGAACTTTTTTCATTCGTTACCTGGATGAACCACAGACCTTGGGTTTTTGAACGATTTGTCTAGAGCGAATTCCTGATTCGTTTGTGGGATGGTAGGGGCAATCCCTTGTGGTTGCCCAACTGGAATGGGCGAGGACAAGCCGTCGCCCCTACGCTGACACCACCAATCAATTCGGAATCCGCTCTAGGCCATTCGCGTCAACACATTATACGCCCGAACATTGAATCGGCTATCAGTGAAACGGTATATCTCTTGTAGGACGAATTCGTACATTGCGAGTGGCACAAGTCCGACACGGCTATCCGCGCTCTACCGATACCCCGCGCCCGGCGAAATGGATATTCTGTGTGTGAGGATACGGCGCGACGTAGTGATGTAGTAACGATTTCAATCGTTCCTGTCCGTCCGTTACTACGGGTTATTTTCAGAGGAGGAACAATATGGGTATCTTGACGTGGATCATTGTCGGGTTGATTGCGGGCTGGTTGGCCGCCCTGGTGATGAAGGGCGGCGGCTACGGCATCATCGGCGACATTATCATCGGCATTGTCGGCGGACTGCTGGGCGGCTTTTTGGCGGCGGTGGTGTTCGGGATTGAGAACGCGGTCAATGGGATTAACATCATTAGTATCGCGACGGCGTTCGGGGGTTCCGTAATTCTGATTGCGATTCTGCGCGCACTGCCCGGTCGTTCGCCAGTGTAAAGCCCAAAGACCTTTGAGGTTTCCAAACTACAATACCTTCGCCAACTCCTTTTTTGCTCGCGCGGGATTGCGGATGCAGTTCATCCGAGCAATCCCGACGGGAAATAGCGGATTACTCGAATGCTCCGATGAAGCGGACGCAGTTCGTCCGATGCATCGGCGTTCATTCGCATCCGCCGCGAGCGGTGAAAAGTAATTTTGGCGAAGGTATTGTTACGTAGAATGGAGTTACAAAATGACACGTGTTTTTGATGTAATGACCCGTTCGGTTGCGACTACTGCGCCCGATACACCCATCGAGCAGGTCGCCGCCTTGATGCGTGATCTGAACATTGGCGATGTGCTCGTCGTCCAGGATGAAAAGCTTTGCGGAATCGTGACCGACCGCGATCTCGCGATTCAAGCTTTGCCCAACGGCGTCAGCAAACATACGCCGGTCAAAACCGTGATGACGGCGGACGTGATTACAGGACAGCCCGAATGGTCTCTGGAACAGGTAGCTCAAGTGATGGGCAAACACCAAATTCGACGGCTGCCGATTGTGGAGCAGGGGCATGTGGTTGGGATTGTATCGCTCGGCGATGTGGCGTTGCACTTGCAAAATCCGAAACCGATTGCCGCATCGCTGCATAACATTTCGGAAGCAACGCGCCCGCAGGTTCGGCGCATAGGGCCCATGGTACAACTTTTGGGCGTTGCATTGCCCGTACTGGTCGCCGCCGGCGCAATATTCTTCGGTACCCGAACGGGACAGCGGTTCCGCAAGCAATGGAAACCAAATGCGTTGTCGAACAAGGCGCGCGCTGCGGTACAAGAAACGGTACGTGCTCTCCAAGCCCCCGAAACGCGGCGCGCCGCGCTGCAAGCGCTCCAAGACGCGGAACTTGCATCGAAAACGCGCCAATCGCTCGAATCTGTGCGGCGAAGCATAGAGGATAGTGATTTGCGAAAACGCGCCACAGACTTGGCGGCCCAAGTGCAAAAACGCCAGAATGTGAAATCAAACCGGTTTGCCAAGCTCCGAGCAAAATCCAACGGTTTGTTCTCTGCGTGGTTGTGATGTTGTCGGCTTGGCACCAGCGTAGGCGTGAAACGGAAATGCAATACACCCGTACAAAATTTTACCGCCGGACGGCAAATGCCGTCCGGCGGTTCCGTTTGGGGGGCGACGAGTGCCCCCGCTCGAGAGTAGGTTCGCTCTAACGCATCGGTTCCTTTTGCGCGTTTGCGTACTCGAGCAGGCGACGATCTATTTCCATTTCGGCGCGATCACGTGTCCAGCCATAGCGCATTTGCAGGGCTCCAATCAACTTGTCACGCTGCCCGTCAATCCGAATCACATCATCTTCGGTGAGCTCGCCCCACCATTCCTTCAGCTGCCCCCGCAGCTGTTTCCAACTGCCTTTCAAAACATCGTGTCGAGTAGACATCTTTTCTCCTTTCGGTTTAATGTCCCTCACAGAACCGTACGTGAGGCTTTTCCTCATACGGCTCTTCGGTAATACATCTCAACTTGTTGATAGAGTGTAGAGCGTGTGGTATATCTTGGGTTGCGGG
>JACQWQ010000102.1 GCA_016209205.1 Chloroflexota bacterium | reverse complement strand
GGACAAGCCGAAACCAAACAGGAAACCGCGAATTTACGCGAATCTACGCGAATTTTCAAGTCCCGATTCGCGAAGATTCGCGAAGATTCGCGGTGGGAAAATGTTTGTTTTTTGTGCAAGAATTTCACTGGTAAGGTACTAATGCAAGAGCCGGATGCAGTAATGCTGCACGTCCGGATCCGTGAGGGGGGCGGTCAGTAATGACCGTCCCTACCTCGACCGAGTTAGGGGAATTGAAACGGATGAAATTTCTGGAGACGTTTCGCATTTCCTTTCGTTCGCTCGGCGCAAACAAATTGCGCGCGGGCTTGACGATGCTCGGCGTCATCATCGGCGTCGCGGCAGTGATCGCGTTGCTCGCGGTGGGGCAGGGTGCGAGCATGGCGATCACCGAACAAGTGCAAGGGATTGGCTCGAACTTGTTGTTTATTATCCCCGGCAGTTTTCAACAAAACGGTGTGCGTTCCGCCGTCGGCAGCGCGACGACATTGACGCTCGAAGACGCGGAAGCACTGCTGGATTCGACGTGTTGTCCTGACGTGGCGCGAATCGCGCCGGTGTTTCAGGCGAATGTCCAGGTGGTCGCGGGCGGCAACAATACCAACACGAGTGTGACGGGCGCCACGCCGGATTTTCAAACGGTGCGTAATTTTTATGTCGGGCAAGGACGCTTTTTGGATTGGCGCGATAATGAAACGCTGGCGCGCGTGGCCGTGTTGGGCGCCGCGACGGCGAAACATCTTTTTGAAAATCAAGAGCCGTTGGGCAAGACGATCAAAATCAATCGCGTGCCGTTCAAAGTGATCGGGGTGATGAAAGAAAAAGGCGGCACGGGCATGTTCGGGCAAAATCAAGACGATGTGATTTTTGTCCCGATTCGCACCGCGCAGATTCGTTTGTTTGGCAATCAATCGTTGACCTCGAACGGACAGCGACGCGTCTCGGTGGTTTACGCTTCGGCGCGCCGCGAAGACCGCAGCGCTCAAGCCGTATCCCAAATCACTCAAGCTCTGCGCCAACGCCATCGCATTCAATTTCAGCAAGACGATTTTTCGGTGATGAGCCAAAAAGATTTGCTGGGCGCGTTATCCCAAATCACCAGCATTCTCACGATCTTTCTCGGTTCGATTGCCGCCATCTCGCTGCTCGTCGGCGGCATCGGCATTATGAACATCATGCTCGTCAGTGTCACCGAACGCACGCGCGAAATCGGGATTCGCAAAGCGGTGGGCGCAAAACGACGCGATATATTGTTTCAATTCTTGATGGAAGCCATCGCGTTGAGTGTGAGCGGCGGCATTGTGGGGATTTTGCTGGGCGCGGGGATTGCGCAAGTGGTGAATCAAACGGGCGTGATTACGACGGTGATTGAAGTGAGTGCGGTGCTGCTAGCGGTTGGCTTTTCGGTCGGCGTCGGTTTGTTTTTTGGTTTGTACCCCGCGTGGCGCGCCAGCGCGCTGCATCCCATTGACGCGCTGCGTTACGAGTAGCCGAACGAATGAATTCGTTACTACGGTTCGTAGTAACGAATTCATTCGCTGGGTAGGTGTAAACTTGTTTATTCACACGGTTCGTTCGCGCATTGCCAACATTCATTTGCTAGAATCCGGTTCCGGTGTGGTGATTGTGGATGCCGGTTTTGGAAATGCCGCGCCGTTGGTTTTGCGTACGCTCGACCAACTGGGATACAGTCCACGTGACGTGCGTTTGATTTTTTTGACGCACGCGCATATAGACCATGTTGGCAGCGCGGCAGAACTGCGGCGGCTGACGGGCGCGCCGATTTCCCTGCACCGCGCGGACGTCGCCAAGGCGCGCGCAGGCAAACACAATATGCCGACGGGACGCGGCGCATCGGGAAAAATTCTCGAGCACGCGTTTAATGGACTGCGACTCAAGTTTCGCTATGAAGCATTCGAGCCGGATGTATTATTCGACGACGGGCAAACGCTGTGCGAGTTTGGCTTGGACGCGCGCGTCGTTCACACGCCGGGGCACACGTTGGGGTCGCTTTCATTGGTGTTGGAACACGGGGCGATGGTGATTGGTGACGCGGTCATCAATCAAATTCGCGTGGGGATGCCGCTGTACGGCGAAGCCCCCGCATTGGCGTATGACAGCGCGCGCAAAATTCTTGGAATGCGCCCGCGCATTTTGTACAGCGGGCACGGCGAAGCTTTTGCGGGCGACGCGCTCGCGCGTTATTTTGAGCTCAAAGGATTGACGACAACCGTCAGTGGGGCAAATTGATCTATTTGTCCCGCAGATTTTCATACAGAGTAATACGATGAATATCCTGATCATTGGCGCGAACGGCTATACCGGCGCACGTCTCGTCAAGGCGTTAATTGAACGCGGGCACCGTGTGCGCGGGCTGGTGCGTCAAGTCGAGCGCGGCATCGCGTTAGAGAAACTGGGAATGGAATTGCGCGAAGGGGACGTGCGCAACTTTGCCAGTCTGTACGGGATCGCGCGGGACAGTGAGATCATCTTTAACCTTGCCGGGACCTGCCGCGTAGAGCCGTCCGAGTCGCGCGCGATCTTGTGGGAAGGCGCGCGCAATCTTTTTCGCGTGGCGGACCGCGCCGCGTTGAAAAAATATATTTGGGTGTCCAACGTCGCGGTGTACGGGTTTCCCGAGGCGACCGCGCGCCTGACTGAAACCTCGCCGCTCCAGCCGAAATACGCGTTGGGAAAGATCACGCTGGAGGCGGAAAAACTCGCGCGCGAGAATGTGCCCGCGATCGCGGTGCGCGTGGCGAACATCTATGGACCCGGACGTGATGGGATTGCGGCGTTAAAAGAAGGGCGTTTGCGTTTGTTGAATGATGGCAACAACTGGACGAGTCGCATTCACGTTGACGATCTGGTAGCAACCTTGGTCGCGGCGATGGAGAACGCGCGCGCTGACAGTATTTATCTTGCCGCCGATGACTTGCCGATGCTACAGCGCGAATTTTATCAAGAGCTGGCAGCGGCGATCGGCGCGTCGGTGCCGTTATCCCTGGAAATGAACGCCGCGCGCGCGTTCGGCTTGTTCGGGCGCGCCATGAACGCGCTGGCGGGCGAACGCCGCTACCCGCTGAGTGAAAACATCATTGGCTTGCTTAGCGGCAATTATTATTGCGTCAACGAAAAAATCAAAAACGATTTGGGTGTCAAACTCGAATATCCGACCTGGCGCGAGGGATACAGAGCGATTTTGGCGGACGATACCCAGACCTGACAGGTTTTCGAGACGGACGTTCTATATATCGCGCACGCGGGGTACAGCGCGAAGAGTGTATGCGCCGCGCACGCAATAGAATGCCGTCAGGTCTTGCAAGGTAGGAGCAGGCATAGGAATGGCTGATGTGGATGTGGCAGAGGCGCGCGGCGTAGGGGTTTCGCAGCGTGTCGCGCGCACCTTTGCCGCATTGAATTATTACAACTATCGCTTGTGGTTTGCCGGGCAATTGATGTCGCTCGCCGGTTCGTGGATGCAAACCACCGCGCAAGGGTTTCTCGTTTACCAATTGACCGGTTCGCCCGCGTATCTGGGGATTGTCGGTTTCGCAGCGGGTGTGCCGCCGTGGCTCTTTATGCTCTATGGCGGCGTCGTCGCGGATCGTTTGTCGCGGCGGACTTTGCTCGTGGTGACACAGACGACGATGATGCTGCTCGCGTTTGTGTTGGCGGCGCTCACGTTCACCCATTTGGTGCAGCCGTGGCACATTGTCGTACTCTCTTTCGGGGTCGGGATTGCGAACGCGTTTGATGCGCCGGCGCGCCAGTCGTTCGTTTTGGAAATGGTCGAGCGCGAACATTTGACCAATGCGATTGCGCTCAACTCGACGATGTTTCAAACGGCGACAGTGGTCGGACCTGCCATCGCAGGCGTGTTGTATGACGTTGTCGGTCCGGCGTGGTGTTTCACCATCAACGGGCTTTCGTACATTGCCGTCATCGTCGCGCTGTTGTCTATGCGCATCAAACCGCTGCCCGCTAACCCAATCCACAAGTCAACGCTCGAAGACTTGAAAGAAGGACTGCGTTATGTCAGGCAGCATGCGTTGATTCGCACGTTCATGTTGATTGCCGCGTTCGTGAGTCTGTTTGGCTTGGCATTTGTAACATTGTTGCCCGCATGGGCAGTGAACATTCTCGGCGGCGACGCGGCGACGAATGGCTGGATGCAGTCCGCGCGCGGTTTGGGCGCGCTCGCGGGCGCGTTGATGATTGCTTCGCTCGGCAATTTTCGCAGCAAGGGAAAATTGTTGACCGTCGGCACGTTCGCGTTTCCGTTGACGCTGCTCGTCTTTGCGTTCATTCGCTCCACCCCGCTTGCGCTCATTACGCTGGTCGTCGCGGGCTGGGGTTTCATGGTGTTGTTCAATATGCTCAACACACTTTTGCAAGGCATCGTGAATGATGAGCTGCGCGGGCGTGTCCTGAGCATTTATACGCTGACCTTTTTTGGAGGGATGCCGATTGGCTCATTGTGGGCGGGCGCGGTGGCGGAACAAATCGGGGAACCGCCGACGGTGATTTTGGGCGCGCTGTTTTCGCTCGCCTTTGCGGCGTTTGTGTTCTTGAAAATGCCGGGGGTTCGGAAATTGTAATAATCGGAATTGAGGGCAATCAGGGAGCTGCAGAAAATATCATGCAAGTAACACGTTTAGCTACGAATCCGGATGGACGACGCGGACAAATTGGCTGGGACGCGTCAGGGGGACGCCCACGACAAAAAACGAATCTCAGAAACCTCGCGCGCGCGATTGGTTATGTGCGCCGCTATCGGTGGTTGGTGTTTCTCGCGTACGGCTCGTTATTCATTGCCACCGCCGCGCAATTGGTCGTGCCGCAGTTGGTGCAAAACATTATTGATACGATCACCAACGCGTTTGCAGCGGGGAGAATCTTGAGCTTGCCCGCGGTGGTGCAGCCAGCTGCCGCGCAGCAACTCGGCAAAACGATCCAAGAACTGACGCGGGTCCAAAGCAATGCCAACGGCGATTTGCTCTTGGCGATGGCGGCGATTGTGGGCTTGGCGCTGCTGCTCGCGGTGTTCGCCTTTACGCAATCGTTCAACGCCGAGCGCATTTCGCAAAACGTCGCGTACGATTTACGCAGCGAACTGTTTGCCAAAATTCAACGCCTTTCGTTCAGTTATCACGACCGCAATCAAACCGGGCAACTGATGATTCGCGCGACGGACGACGTCGAAAAAGTCCGTTTGTTTATCGGGCAAGGATTGGTGTTTGCCCTCCAAGCGATTGTTTTGCTCGTCACGGCGCTTCTGGTTCTGGCGTTTACGAATCCGGCGTTGACCCTGGTCGTGCTACCGATTTTGCCGCTTGCCTTTGGCGTGTTTTTCGTCTTTGGCATGATTACTCAGCCGCTCTTTATTCAGGTGCAAATGCGCATCTCGGCGTTGAACACGGTGCTGCAAGAAAACTTGGCGGGATTAAAGGTCGTCAAGGCGTTTGCGCGCGAACCGCAAGAACGCGCCCGTTTTGCGCGCAGCGCGGATGATTTGCTCGGACAGCAGTTGCGCGTCGCGCGCATCTTTTCCTTTCTTTTTCCCATCATATTTTTGATGGCGAATCTCGGGCAAGCCGCCGTGTTGTATTTCGGCGGACGACAAATCGTCGAGGGTACGCTGACATTGGGCGAATGGCAAAAGTTTTCGCTCTATCTCGCGTTTGTATTTTTTCCGATGGGGCACCTGGGCTTTATCATCAATTTGATGTCGCAAGCCAACGCGTCCGCGCAGCGCATCTTTGAAATTCTCGACACGGAAAACGAAGTGCAGGACAAGCCGGGCGCGCGCGCCTTGGGCGAAATCAAGGGCGATGTGAAATTCGAGAACGTCGGGTTTCGCTATTTCAAAGGCGGCGATCCGGTGCTCGCTCAAGTTTCGTTTCACGCGCGCGCGGGACAAACGATTGCGCTGCTGGGCGCGACCGGCAGCGGCAAAACAACCATCATCAACTTGCTGCCGCGTTTTTATGACGTGAGCGAAGGACGCGTGTTGATTGATGGCACGGATGTGCGCGAGGTAACGCTCGAAAGTCTGCGCGCCAACATTGGCATCGTGCTGCAAGAAACGACTTTGTTCACCGGCACGTTGCGCGACAATATCGCGTTCGGCAAACCCGACGCGACGATGGAGCAGGTCATTGCGGCGGCAAAAGCGGCAGCCGCGCACGAGTTCATCCAAGAATTTCCGCAAGGTTACGACACACCCGTCGGCGAACGCGGCTCTACGCTGAGCGGCGGACAAAAGCAGCGCATTGCCATTGCACGCGCGTTGTTGTTGAACCCGCGCATTCTCATTCTCGACGATTCGACAAGCAGCGTGGACTTGGCGACGGAATATCGCATCCAGCAGGCGCTCGACAAATTGATGCAAGGGCGTACATCGTTCGTGATTGCCCAACGTATCAGCACCGTCGTCAACGCCGACCAGATTTTGGTACTGGACAAAGGGCGCATCGTCGCGCGCGGCACGCACGAGGAATTGCTTGAAACGTCGGAAATTTACGCCGAGATTTACAGCTCGCAATTACAGTAATCAGTGATCAGTGATCAGTGACCAGTGATCAGTGACCAGTGATCAGTAATCAGTGATCAGTGACCAGTGATCAGTGACCAGTAATCAGTGATCAGTGATTACTGATGACTGATTACTGATGACTGATTACTGATGACTGATGACTGATTACTGATGACTGATGACTGATGACTGATGACTGACGACCGATGACTGATGACTGACGACTGATGACTGACGACTGACGACTGACGACTGACGACTGACGACCGACGACCGACGACTGATGACTGATGACTGATGACTGATGACTGATGACTGATGACTGATGACTGATGACTGATGACTGATGACTGAATCAGGAGGAGACATGAGTAATCTTGCGCATGCAAAGAGTTTTCGTGATTTGGTGGTGTATCAAAAAGCGCGCGAGCTATCAAAAGAGATTTTTCAACTTTCCAAGTCCTTTCCGAAGGATGAGAATTTTTCGCTCACGGGACAGATTCGCCGTTCTTCACGCGCCATTGGGGCGAACATTGCGGAAGCATGGGCAAAGCGAAAATATGAAAAGCATTTTGTCAGCAAATTGACCGATGCGGACGGCGAACAACAAGAAACGCAACATTGGATTGGGACTGCGCTTGATTGCGGCTATATTACAGCCCAGACAGAAAAAACGATTGACGAACATTGCGCCGAAATCGGACGAATGCTCGGTGGAATGATGGAAAAAGCAGAACTGTTTTGCGGCGACACTTTGCGCCTGACGCATGAAGCAAAAGCCGAATACCTGATAGCTTCAGACACTGACGACTGATGACTGATGACTGATGACTGATGACTGATCACTGATCACTGATGACTGATCACTGATCACTGATGACTGATGACTGATGACTGATGACTGATGACTGATCACTGATGACTGATGACTGATCACTGATGACTGATCACTGATGACTACCCACCAACTGCCCAAGCCATTCGGCAATGACCGGACGTGGGGGGGGGGGCGGCAGCGGCGCGCGATAGTCAATCCGTTTCGCGTACGCGCCGCGTTGATAAATTTCGCGCATGCCTGCGTTCAAATCGAGAAGGATGTCTGCATCGGGCGGCAACAGTGGAATGGGCAACAGCGGCAGCGGCTCGTTCAACGCGACGGGCCAAATTTCTGACACGCGATCTTGTAAGCCGCGATAGCGATTCACCAACAAAACGTAATCGGTATCTATCGGCGGTTCCGCCACTTCGGGCCCCGGACGATCACCGCCGCGTAACAAATCAATTTCGACAAGATGGACAGGGGAATCCACAAGGCGCGCGCGTTTTTCTTGATATTCCCGCAAGCCCTCGCTGTAGCGTTTGTTGTACGGTGACAAGAGCTCGATGGTCGTCACTAAACGATTCGTGCCGGTGAGATACACGCGCACCGCGCGCAATTTTAATTCGCCCGGTTTGCGCGAAGGGCGCGTGAGCGGCGCTGGCGTGGCGGCGACCACCGTCTCGAACTCGTAGACTGCCGCGATTTCGCGCAGTTCAGATTCATAAACGCCAACGTCGGGATACATCACATGCGGCGCGCCAATCTCGATACGTTCTCCAACGGTGCGGAGCTCGACATCCGCATAGTATCGCTCGCCGAGTTTGGCATTAAGGCGCCCCTTGATTTCTTCCGCAAGCGAATGGTGAAAACCGGGCCAGATATTGTGATCTTCAAGATAGGGATCCATTCCCGGAAAAGGTGAATTCATATTCCCTCACGCTTCCTCTCTCCCTCTCTCCCTCTTCATCCTTCATCCTTCATCCTTCTGCCTTCTGCTTTTACCTCCACTCCCGCCATCTTTTCAATCACCTTCACCACCGCAAAATTTCCTTCGCGTTCCAGTCCCCACGCTTGCAGTGCTTTTTGCAATTCGTATGTCAACGCGGTGCCGGGCAGCGCCAAATTCAAATCGCGCGCGGCTTGCATCACCAGATTCAAATCTTTTTGCTGCAAGCTCACCATGAACCCCGGCGAAAAATCGCGGCGCAGAATTTTTGGCGCGTAATTGTTCAATGCCCACGAACCCGCCGCGCCCGCCTGAATCGCTTCTAAAACTTTGCCCACATCCGCGCCCGCTTTCGCGGCAAAGACCAACGCCTCTGCCATCGAAAGATTGTTCAACGCCACCGCGATTTGATTTGCCAATTTACAGACCTGTCCCATCCCATTTTCGCCGATGTGGACGATGCGTTTGCCCATCGCGTTGAATACAGGGCGCACGCGTTCCAACACCGCCGCGTCGCCGCCGACCATAATCGAAAGCGTTCCCTCCATCGCGCCTTTTTCGCCGCCGCTCACCGGCGCGTCGAGCATGTCAACATTTTTTTCTTTAAGCAACGCCGCAATCTCGCGCGTGACTTGGGGCGAAATGGTGCTCATGTCCACGACGACCGAACCCGCGCGCACGCTGTAAATGACGCCGTTCTCGCCCAAAATCACTTGCTGCACATCGGGCGAATCGCTCACCATTGTAATGATGATGTCGGAATTTTCCGCAACCTCTTTTGGCGACGCCGCGCCCGTTGCGCCCAACGCGACGAGTTCCTCCATGCGCGACGCGGTGCGGTTCCACACCGTCAATGGAAATCCCGCCTTCAACAGATTTTTGCCCATCGGCTTGCCCATGATGCCGAGACCGATGAGTCCGAGGCGTTCGGTCATGTGATGCTCCTGTAGTGCAATAGTGAGTTAGTGCGATAGTGCGATAGTTGAATTTTTGAAATGCGATACGCTAATCAATACCTTCGCCAATCGCCTCTTGCTCGCGAGGGATTGCGGATGGAGTTCATCCGAGTAATCCCGACGGGAAAATGCGGATTACTCGAATGCTCCGATGCAGTTCATCGGCGTTCATTCGCATCCGCCGCGAGCAGGGAAAAGTGATTTTGGCGAAGGGATTGCTAATACGCTAATAATTTTTTCGCGGCGTCCAAAATTTTGTCGTACGTCGGACGCGAGGCGTCTTCGAGAATCGGCGCGTACGGCGGTGGAATGTCCGGCGCGGCGAGGCGCGTAATCGGCGCGTCGAGAGATTCAAACGTGTGTTGTGAAATCAACGCGGCAATTTCTGCGCCCACGCCGCAGGTGAGATTCGCTTCGTGCACGATCAACACTTTTGCAGTTTTGCGCGTCGTCGCCAAAATCGCGTTCGTGTCCATCGGTTTCAATGAACGCAAGTCCAACACCTCGACGCTGTAATTTTCTTGCGCCAATGATTCCGCCGCGCGCAGCGCGTCGTGCAACGGCGCGCCGTACGTGATGATGCTCATGTCGTCGCCCGCGCGCGCGATGTTCGCGTTGCCAATGGGCACGACACCGTCTTCGCCTTCGGGCACACTACCGCGCAGCGAACGATACAGCGATTTGTATTCAAAATAAATCACAGGGTTCGAGTCTCGTATCGCGCTCAATAAGAGACCGCGCGCGTCGGCAGGCGTCGCGGGCGCGACGACTTTTAGTCCGGGCGAATGGACAAACCACGCTTCGGGATTTTGCGAATGGAACGGACCGCCGCGAATCCCGCCGCCGCCCGGTGCGCGAATCACCCACGGCACGGGCGCGCCCCAGCGATAATGATTCGTCGCCGCAAACTGGACGATGGAATCAAACCCCGTCGAAATAAAATCGGCGAACTGCATTTCGACGACGGGACGCATCCCCATGAACGCCATCCCCGTCGCTGCGCCGACCATGCACAATTCCGACATCGGCGTATCTATGACGCGTTCCGCGCCGAATTCGTCAAACAGCCCTTGCGTCACCTTGAACGCGCCGCCAAACACGCCCACATCTTCGCCCATGACCAACACACGCGGGTCGCGTCGCATCTCGTACTGTAACGCGTCGCGTATCGCTTCGAGGTACGTCAGTTCGCGCGCCGCGTTGTCATTCCTCCCCTTGTTGTCATTCCGAACGGAGTGAGGAATCTCGGTTTTTATCTCACGTTGAATGATGGAATCCCACGTCATGGTAAAATCACCAAAACGCGAATCTACGCCAATCTTGCGCGAATCTATTTTTGTTTATTCGCTTCGATTCGCGTAGATTCGCGTTTCAATCCGCGTACAATCCACGCGTGAGTTGCGCCGGATCCGGCAGCGGCGCATTTCCCGCGAACGCTTGCGCCTCATCCAATTCGCGTTCGATGCGTGCCATCAATTCTTTTTGTTTCGCGTCATCGAGCAAATCCATTTCGCGCAAACGATTTTCAAAACGCGTAATCGGGTCGCGCGGTTCCCATTCCGCAAGCAATTCTTTTGGCACGTACGACATGTTGTCGTGAATCGCGTGCCCGCGTATCCGCATCGTCTTGCATTCAATCAGCGCGGGACCGCCGCCATTGCGCGCGCGTTCCACCGCTTCGCGCGTCGCTTCATGCACCGCGAAAAAATCATTGCCGTCCACGACGATACCCGGCATTCCATATCCCGCCGCGCGGTCGGCAATGTCCGCGATGTGCATTTGTTTGTTTGTCGGCGTTGAATACGCGTACTGATTGTTCTCGACGATAAACACGGCCGGCACTTGATACACGCTCGCCCAATTGAACGATTCATGAATCAAACCTTCACTGCTGCCGCCGTCGCCGAAAAAATCCAGCGCGACGCGCGGTTCGTGTTTTAATTTGAACGCGTGCGCCACACCTACCGCGACGGGCGTGGATTGTGGAATGTGGCTCACAAACCCGACGATGCCGAGCGACAAATCGCCGCAGCCGTGCAAATTCACGTCGCGTCCGCCGCTCGGACCCGTCGCGCGTCCAAAGTATTGCGACATCATGCGCGCGGGCGTCATGCCGCGCACAAAATACGCGCCAATGTCGCGGTGCATCGGCGCGATCACGTCGTCGGGACCGAGCGCGAGCGCCGCGCCGACGCTGATGGCTTCGTGTCCCAACTGTGAAAACAATCCGCCGACCAGTTTGCCTTGTTTGAACAACGCGATGATGCGGTCATCAAACGCGCGCGTAAATCGCATCCAGTAATGCGCGCGTGCGAGAAGGTCGTGGGAAAATTCCATTGAATATGAACCGCGAATCTACGCGAATCTGCGCGAATAAAAATCTTTCAATTCGTGGGATTCGTGTTATTCGCGGATTCTTTTGATTCGTTCGCCGAAAATAATATGCCACTGCAAATGCTTCGAGTCCTGATAGCAGCCCAGATTGGTGATGATGCGACAGCCGCCGTGTTCTTTCAATACGGTCGCGGCAACCTGCTGCATGACGCCGATCATCTCCGCAAGCAATATGGTATCGTCAAGCGCGACAAAAGAAGCCACATGCTTTTTGGGAATGACGACGATGTGAACGGGATACGCGGGGCGTGTGTGATTAAAGGCGAGAACGGTCTCGGTCTCTACGATTTTGTTCACAACCGTTTTTCCGCTCAACACCTGAGCGCAATAAAAGTCATCGCCCATCGTGCAACACACGCTCCAAATACTTGGGGTTGGCAATCTGCAATTTTTCGATCACCGTTTGCCGGGCGTGCGCAAACACCGCGTCGTGAAATTCACTGTCGTCTGCCTCGCCCGCGCGAATGCGCACGCACAACGCGCGGGTCATCACATCAATCTCTTGCGCCAAATTTTCGGCCGGCGCGCCTGCCCTGAGCATTGCCGAAGGGTCGTCGCCCATCAACGCGTTGAGCCGGTGCCATTCCGTTTGCGTCAATTCGTCGCCCAGTTTCAATTCGCGCGACACAATCGCCAAAACATTCGCGGCGACGAGCGCGCGAAATTTTTGACGCGGGTCACTCAACGTCGGCGCGAGTTCCCTGTTGAGAAATTGCGCGACGGCGGCGATGAGTTCTTGAGAGGAGGGACGGTCTTGCATGGTTGGTCTGTTGGTCTGTTGGTCGGGTGGTCGGATGGTCGGACAGTCAACGGTGTGCGACAAACCGACTAACCGACGAGCCGACTATCCGACACCTTTAATCAATCCCAAAATCTCCAATTCCACTTCCGCGCACCGTCTTCCCAAACTCGCAAATTCCAAATTCGGCTCCTCGCCGCGCAAATGGCGTTGTGCCTGATTCAACATGCCGACTGCCCAACGCGCATTGCCCATCACCTCCCAGTAATGTACGCGCGCACGATCCACTTGGAGATTCATCGCAGTTCCGTACGCGTCAAAAAACTCGTCGGGCTGGGAAACACCGCCGAAACGCAGATGGTCGCTGCCAAATCGCCAATCGCGCACTTGCGACCACGCCAAATCTTCGTACGGGTCGCCAATGTGCGCAAATTCCCAATCCAAAACTTTGACCAACCCGTCCGCGTTCACGATCACATTGCCGATGCGATAATCGCCGTGAATGAGCGCGAGTTTTTCTGGCGGCGCGGGTTCGTGCAGACGCAGCCAGCGAATGCCGAGTTCAAGCGCGGGATGCGGCTCGCCGATTTCGTCCAAATTGTTTTCGAGCTGCGCGAGAATCCATTGCGCCGGAGTCTGGTAGGGAACGAACGCTCGAACCGCCAGCGATTCGCTTTCGTTCCGTGCCCGCGTTTCGTTCTCCTGCGCGGGGAGGGAACGCTGCGGCGAGCGTTCCGTACGGGGTGGCGGGTGCGGCAGTTCATTCAACAGCGCGTGTTTCACAAAATCAATTTGATGAATACGCGCGAGCATCTCTCCCATCTGCCCGGGCAATTTTTTGCGCGCGTTTTCGAACGCAGGTTCGCGCACCAAACGCCGCCCAATGGTTTCGCCCGGATGAAAATGTACGAGCGCGGCGGGGCGACCGAGCAAGTCGGGCAGAAACGCTTGCGGATACGGCACCGCAACATTCGACGCGTACGCGACTTGCATCACGTGAAACTCGCGCCACACGTCCAGCGCGTCGCGATAAATTTTGCCGCCGAGTTGGCGGCGCAGCACGAGTTTGTAATCGCCGTCCGGTTCGTTTGCCGCGACGTGTAAATCGAGCCGCCACATTTCTTGCGACGCGCCGCCCGCGAGGATTTGCAGATTTTCTACGCGCACCTCGCTTTGTGTGAGCGCGCGTAATTTTTCTTGCAGTACCAGTTCCAACTCGATGGGGGAAACTGACATTATTGATCCCGTGTGACGTTGATTAATTGAAGGCGTTGAAACTGCGGACTGTTGGGATCGAACTTGATGGTGTACGTGAACGCACTGCCTTGCATCGGTTCCTCGCCCACCCAATCAATCACCGGCTGTGAAATCGTTTCGCCGTTCAGAGTGTACTCGTAGGCGGCATAACTGTAAACGCCTTTCGGAAACATTTTATACTCGCTCGTGACGCCGGGCGCAAGAGTGCCAAACGCGATGCGTTGTTCGGGAAAAATTACCGTGAGCTTTACAATTGGCACGGAGCCGTTGTTTTTCACGCGCAAGCGCTGTCCCTGTGCGAAAGGCGCACAAGCGAATAATGTTGCGCCCAAGAGGGAGATGAGAAACAAAAATTTGAAAACCTGCATTCATACCTCAACTTGCTGCCACCGCGCGGCGAAACACGCGTCGTCCCACACTCATGCGATGCACTTCGGACGGACCGTCGTAAATGCGAAACGCACGATGCTCGCGATACAACAGCGCAAGGGGCCAATCTTCGCTGATGCCGTGCGCGCCGCAAATTTGCACGGCACGGTCAATCACCCGATTCACCGTTTCGGCGACAAACACCTTCGCCATGCTCGTTTCGTGTCGCGCTGACAAATGTCTTGGATTTGAATCGCCTTGATCGAGCAAATATGCCGCGTGCCAGATCATCAAACGCGCCGCGTGCATTTCAATTTCCGAATCGGCAACCATGAACTGGACGCCCTGATGTTCCGATAAGGTTTTGCCGAACGATTCGCGCGCGCTCGCATATCTCACCGCGTATTCCATCGCGCGCCGAGCCGCGCCCAGCCAACGCATACAGTGGGTCAAGCGTGCAGGACCGAGCCGCACTTGCGCGTATTCAAACCCTTCGCCGACCGCGCCCAACACCGCGTCGTCGTTCACCTCGCAGTCTACAAATTCCACTTCCGCATGTCCGCCGGGCCAACCCAAATCGAGCGTCGGCACTTTGCGCACGATGCGAAACCCGGGATTGTCCGCGTCCACGAGAAACATCGTCGCGCTGGCGGACCTACCCCCCTGCCCCCCCTCCCTACGAGGGAAGGGGGAAACATTGCTTCCCTCTCCTTTTGGAGGAGGGAAGGGGGAAATGCTGCTCCCCGCTCCTTTTGGAGGAGGGAAGGGGGAAATGCTGCTCCCCGCTCCTTTTGGAGGAGGGAAGGGGGAAAT
>JACQWQ010000207.1 GCA_016209205.1 Chloroflexota bacterium | reverse complement strand
GAATCTATTCGATTCGTTGCGAACTGTGTTCGCGAGCACACTTGGTGTAGTTGTTGGCGCGATTTTTCCGATGAAGGCGATGGAATACATCGCACATCGGCATCGCCCGCCGCGCCGACCCAAAACTTTGACGCACACCCGCACAAACTCGAAAACTGGACGCGGCTCTGTTTTGAAATTCGCGGCGCTCCAAGTACAATGACGACCTCATGTTTCAACGCCCACCGAGTTTTTTTGAAATTTGGCGCGCCCACACCCGCATCCGTGAATACCTCGCTCCCACCCCGCTGCGAAAATCTCTCGCGCTTTCGGAGCAATTCGGCGCAGCTGTTTTTTTGAAATTGGAAAACTGGCAGCCGACGGGTTCGTTCAAAGTGCGCGGGGCATTCAATCTGCTCACGCAATTGACGCCGGCGGAAATTGCGCGCGGTCTCGTCGCCGCTTCGGCAGGGAATCACGGCGCGGCGGTCGGTTACGCCGCACAGCAATTGCAAATTTCCAACGTCCATATTTTCGTGCCCGGTGCGACGCCGCACGCCAAAATCCAAAAAATGGAACGTTTTGGCGTTCACGTTCACGCGGCGGGCGAAACGTACGACGACGCGCATCACGCGGCAGTGGAATACGAACGCGCGCGCGATGCCACGTTCGTCCACGCGTACGACGATGTGCGCACCGTCGCGGGCGCGGGCACGATGGCATTGGAAATTCTCAACGTGACCCAGGACCTCGACGCGCTGCTCGTTCCCGTCGGCGGGGGCGGGATGATTGCGGGCATCGCGGTCGCGGTGAAACACGTTGCGCCGGATCTGCGCGTCATCGGCATTCAACCCGACGCGTCGCCGTCGTTACGCGATTCGCTGCGCGACAACGTGTGTTACGAAGAATACACTGCCGCGCCCACGATTTGCGACGGGCTTGCCGGGGGCATCGGACAAATTGTTTTCCAAGTCGCGCAGCAAAAATTACTCGACGACGTTTTGATTGTCAGCGAGCGCGCAGTGCACCAAGCCGTCGCCGCGTTTGCGCGCGACGAGCAAATGGTCGTCGAAGGGTCCGGCGCGGTCGGTCTCGCCGCGCTGTTGGAAAACCCCGCCATGTTTCGCGGCAAACGCGTTGCCCTCGTCGTCAGCGGCGCGAATGTGGATGCAGGACGATTGGCAGAGATTCTGGGAATATGATCCGTTACATTCTTTTTGATCTCGACGAAACGCTCTATCCCCCCAGCAGCGGCTTGATGCCCGCGATTGGCGACCGGATGCGCGCATTTTTGGAACGCGAGTACGCCTTGTCGCCCGAAGACGCGTACGACCTGCAAAAACGGTACTGGTTCGAGTACGGAACGACCTTGCGCGGTTTGATGCTGGAGCACGAAATTGACCCGCGCCATTATCTGGATTTCGTGCACGATGTGGATGTCAAGCAGTTCATTGTGCCCAATCCCGAATTGAACCGGATCCTCTCCAGCATTCCATACGAAAAAGTGATTGTCACCAATGCCGACGTGCCGCACGCGCAGCGCGTGCTCAATCAATTGGGCATCGCGGCGCAGTTCTCGCGCATTTTCGACATCGTGTTCATGGAATACGAGTGCAAGCCCGCGCGCGGCGCATACGAACGCGTTTTGCGCGCGCTGAATGCGACCGGCGCCGAATGTATTTTGGTCGAAGACACGGCGCGCAATCTGGCAACGGCGCGCGAATTGGGGATTCGCACCATTCTGTTGCTGCAACCCGAGGCGCGCACACAACCGTCGGCGCGTTTTGCCGACCCAGCCGCGCAAATGAAAGCGACCGCATGTCCTCCCGACGCCGACCTCTGCATCGAGGATATTGCTCAAGTCGGCGACGCGATTGCTCAACTCGCGTTCCTCCCCCCTCCGTAAGAGTTCATAAAAAATAACATCCCGATTGTCATTGCGAGCCGCCCTTGCGTCCGATGCAGTTCATCGGCGCAATCTCCTACGCGGCGATTCGGGAAGGTGTAAATTTACGAACCCCAAGTCGCACATCATGTCACGGTCCTCTCCCTCTTTGTTCTTCTTGCGCTTGGAACACGTCGGCGTGCTTGCCGCGTATGCCGTCATCGCGTTGGCATCCAGTTTCCCGCTCATCACGCAATTCGGCGACCGCATCGCGGGTGTAGATGGCGATGTGTGGAGTTATCTCTGGGCAATGGGGTGGGCGCGCGTTTCCGTTCTGAACCTCGGCGCAAATCCGTTTCACACCGACTATGTCTATTATCCGCTCGGCGGCGCGACGCAATTGTTGTGGGGCGCCGCGCTGCCCAGTTTCGCCTCGTTCCCGCTGCAACTCGCGTTCGGTCTGGCGCCCACGTTCAATCTGGTTTATCTCGCCGCAAGCGTGGTGACAGGGTATGGAATGTATTTGTTGGGCAAGCAGGAAATTGGAAGTTGGAAGTTGGAAGTTGGAAATTGGAAGTTGGAAGTTGGAGGTTGGAAATTGGAAGTTGGAAATTCAAAATTCGGCGCAACAAATGTCAAACTGGCTGCGTTCGTGGCGGGAGTGGCGTTTACTTTTTCTGCGCTGCGGCTCGGGTATGGACTTGCATTTACGAATCTGTTTCACACCGAATTCATTCCGTTTTATGTCTTGTTTTTGTTCAAGGCGACGCGGGCGCGTGGGTGGAAAAACGCGTTGCTTGCCGGATTCTGGTTTGCTTGTAACGTGTATGTGGATTTTCAAATCGCGGCGTTTCTCGCGCTGCTGACCGCAGTGTGGTTTGTTTTTGTCGCAGTGCGCGCAATCGCTCGAGACCCGAAGCGTCTTCGACGCGTCGGAGACTTGATTCGCGCGGAGGCAAAAAACCCTTCAGGTCTGCTCCCGCGCTGGCTTGTGATGCTTACCACAGCGGGCATTCTCGTACTGCCCATGCTCGGCATGGTGCTGAATGATTTTGCCATCGAAGGCGGCAATTACATCCGCGTCTATCCGCTCAAGTATTCGGCGGAACGCTCGTACGACGCGTTCGCGTATTTCTTGCCCAACGCGCGCAGCGCGCTGTATCAAAATTTGCCCGCGCCAAAAATCGAAAATATCAACGCGTCCATCACCACGCCCGATGAATCGGAAATGTCGCCTGACCGTCAATCTTTTTTGGGCATCACGCTGCTCGCACTCGCCATCGTCGGCGTAATCCGTTTTCGACGCGCGCTGTGGTTCTGGCTGAGCGTGACATTGGTGTTTGCGCTGCTCTCGCTCGGTCCCGTTTTGCATTTCGCCGGAACCAACACGGGTATTCCGATGCCCTTTGCCCTCATCAACCCTATTCCGATTCTGAACAACATTCGTATTCCGATGCGGTACGGGTTGATTGTGTTTTTCGGCGCGTCCATGCTGGCAGGCGCGGGCGCGTACGTTTTGCTGCAATGGCGACGGTGGCTGATCGCGCCCATCCTTGCGCTGCTGCTTGTCGAAACGGCAGTGCTGCCATATCCGACGCTTGAATTTCACGTGCCGCGCGTGTACGCACAAATCGCGCAGTCGCCGAACGACGCGACGGTGTTGGAAATTCCCAGTTTCAATTGGCGCTATGCGGCAAAAAACGAAACGTATCAGGTCGTGCATCAGAAACGCATCTTGCGCGCTTACACCAATCGCATCGCGCCCGACATTGCCGAATATTTCAATTTGCGCCAAACGCCGATTGTCGTACGCAGTTTGCGGATTTTGGAGGGCGCAGAAAAGGGTGTCCTGACCCAAGAAGAAATCGCGCAAGACCACGCGGTTTTGGAGGACACGCTCGCCTTTTTCAACTTGCGTTATGCCGTCATGCACCGCGATCAACTGTCCGCCGAACGTATTACACAAATTGACGCCTACTTGCGCGACGTTCTCAGGGCGCAGGTGTTTTATAAGGACGACACGGTAACGGCGTACCAGTTTGCCGATTCACCCGCGCCGAAACAAACGCTTGCCTTGGATTTGGCGAACAATGCCACGTTGATGTATCTTGGGCGTGGTTGGCAAATTGAACCGTTGGCAGATGCGGACGGGACGCCGGGACGGTATCTCGAGTCCGGCGCGAGCGAGATTTATTTACCACAGTCCGCGTTGACCCGCGTGGAATTGTATTTGCACAGCACTCGAACGAATTCTGAAATACGCACGCAAGGGAACGACAAAGACGTTAGCACAATTTCCACGCAGCAAGGTTGGCAGACCTATCCACTTGCCCTTTCACTGCCCAATCGTTTGAACCTTTTGCGTTTGGTTTCAAATTCTGGCAGCGACGACCTTTTCGCGTTAGGCGCTCTCGAAATCAAATAACACCCAGTCTCCAATCCTTCGACTATGCTCAGGACAAGTCTCTAATCTCCGCTCATGAAAGCCATTCAAACTCAACTCCGTGTGCGCTACGCCGAGACCGACAAGAGCGGCATCGTGTATAATGCGCACTATCTCACCTGGTTCGAAGTCGCGCGCGGCGAATTTTTCTGGCAGCGCGGCATGGATTATGGACGTGACATTGAAGCGCGCGGGTATCACTGGCCCCTGGCTGAAACGGGCTTGCGCTATCATGCACCCGCGTTCTACGGCGATCTGCTCACCGTGCGCGCGTGGATCAGCGAGGTCAAAAGTCGCTCTCTGACGATTCGCTACGAAGTTTCGCGCGATGGCGCAAAACTGTGTACGGGCTTTACAACCCATATCAATGTGGATCACAACGGACGCGCTGTTTCATTTCCTGATGACATACGCGAACTTTTGAAACCGGAGGCATAAGCGACGTACTAGACAATGAATACAAAACGCATCCCCCTCGCACTGGTTCTCTTGCTCGTTGGGTGTAGTGGGCTAGTTTTATTGATTGGATCCTTTCGTCCCTTGGCGCAGACGGCCAAGTTCGCGCAAGCCGTCCCGACGACCGCGCCCCAAGTGGTTGCCACCGCCACACCGCCTTCGACGCCTTTGAACATTCCAACCGTGAGAATTCCGGTCAGACGCATTGCACAAGCGCCCACCAAAATCGCGCAAGCTGTCACCACTCCCACGCTGGAACCGCGCGCCGCCGAGGCAACGCAGACTTCTGTTCCCGCGCAAGCGACGTTTAACGCGATTGCCACACGCGCCCGCGCGACACCCGCCGCACCGAAAAAAGCAAACCCCGAGCGCGCGACCAACAAGACGACCAATTTTTTGCTCGTCGGGACCGATACGCGCACCGCCGATCCGAATTGGAAACCGAACACGGATGTCGTCATGGTCTTGTTTTTGGACACGGCAAATCAACGCGCCTCGCTGCTCAGTCTGCCGCGCGATCTCGTAGTCGCCATTCCCGGGCAGCAAGCGTTTCGCATCAATTCGGCATATCACTATGGCTGGGAAAAGAACAGCGTGGAAGGCGGCGTGGCAATTTTGAAACAAGTCCTGCGCGACGATTTCGAGATTCGCATTGACCACTGGGCATTGATTGATTTCAACGGGTTGAACAAAATCATTGACACGCTCGGCGGCATCGAGGTCAACGTGCCGTGCGCGCTCAGCGACACGATTGACGAGCAAGCGTTCACCATTCCCGCCGGCCAAGTGCGTATGGACTATGTGACGGCAAAGCGTTACGTCCAGTCACGTTACACGACCAGCGACACTTCGCGCAATTATCGCCAACAACGCGTCGTGTGGGCAATGGCGCAAAAAGGGTTGACCCTGAACGCGCCTGACCGCGTGCCGTTACTCTACGACCAACTCAAAGACAGCGTTGCCACCGACATGACGCTCTTGGAAATGGTCGGCCTCGTCCCGGCGGTATATCAACTGGATCTGCAAAATCATCCCGAACGTTTACATGCGCAGGTCTTGCAAGCACCGGCTGTTTATGCGTGGATTTCTGCTTCGGGGGCGTGGCTGTATATGCCGAATTATGATTTGATTCAAAAAACGTTGGACGAAATTTTTGACGCGCCGCCGGTCGCGGCAACGACCGCGTCCCCCGCAGAATGCCCGCCGCAGCCGACGACGCCAGTCCCGACCGATGTCGCCTCCCCCACACCGACGCCATGACGCCTCACCCCCTCCCCCCTCTCCTATCCGGAAGTTCACGGATAGGAGAGGGGGGAGGGGTGCCGAAGGCGGGGTAGGGGGTGAGGTTTGGCGAAATGAGCTGCCAATGGTAGAATGGCTTGCATTGATGCCGTGTAACCGTCGCCAATTGTGGGCGTAAAGCCGTTTGAAAATAGGTAGTTTGCGCAGTTTCATTCCGCGCATGAGCAAAGCGAGGTTAACCCATGGCAGATTCAACAACTCGAACAGCAACCACGAGCAAATCCAGCGATCCGAGTGTCATTTTTGAAATCTGGCGCTCGATGCAGCTGGTTTGGCGCTTGATGTTGGACGAACGCGTACCTGCGTTAACCAAGTTGATTGTGCCGCTCGTTGCCCTGTATATCATTTCGCCGATTGATTTGATTCCGGAAGGGCTGCTGCTTTTTGTCGGAGCGATTGACGACATTGCGCTGCTGTTCTTTGGCACGAAATTCTTCATTGCACTTTGTCCCCCCGATGTCGTCGAAGAACATCGCCGCGCCCTCGGCAGCGGCCGCGAATTTACCGACGACGAGTACGTGGACGGCACGTATCGCGTCGTAGACGAGGACAAGTAACCAGTCACACGCCGCAAGTCACAAACCGCAGGTCTCTGCAACCTGAAACTTGCGACCCGTGACTTTTCAGTAATGCCCGAAAACGCAATTAAAACCATGCCCGAAATGGCGACGGAACTCGGCATCTCGGCGCAAACCTTGAAAAATTGGACGCGCGATTTTGCGCCGTTCCTCTCCCCCGCCGGGCCACTCGGCGAAAGCGCGCGCCGCTTTTCAGAAGACGACGTCTTTGTGCTCAAGCGCATCAAAGACCATCTTGCCGCTGGGCTTACGTTTGAAGAAACGGCCGAAGAATTGCGCAATGACGGTTATGGCGTCTCGACGAACGGCGACGGACAAAACGGCGCGCTCACCGTCCCCAACGCGCAACAAGGCTTCGGCGTCCTCACCGATACACTGCGCGTGATGATTGAAAACCAGCAAACCGTGCAAAACAGTTTGCAGGTGAATCGTAACCTGCTCGGCGTCATCATTCAGGACAATTTCAATCTCAAAGAAGAAAACGCCAAGCTGCGCGAGCGCATGTTGCGCCTGGAACACGAACTCGCCGAAATGAAAAAACGCGACCAGGACTATCGCCTCACCGTCGAACAGCGGATGATGCGTTTGGAAAATATGATGCGCGCCGAAGCCAGCAAGACTCCGTGGCAAAAAATTTTTGGCGGATGAACGGCCCTCGTCCCGCCGCTGAAACCTGATTTGTGAATTGCATGCAATTCACAAATCAGGTTTTGTTTTTGAACGTGTGGCGGCGGGTGGGTAGAAACGGAACCGGGTTCCGTTTCTACCCACCTACCCGCCGTCGTTACCCATACAAGGTGGAATTATGCAAGTACGTCTCGCAGTTGTTGGACTGGGCAATGTCGGGACACGCTTTCTCGAGCTCGTCCAACGCAAACAGGATTTGATTCGACAACGCTTTGAGCTCGATCTGATTGTCACCGCCGCCGGAGATACGAGCGGCGGCGCGGAATATTTCAAGGCGTTAGATATTCCAATCATTCTCGCGCTCAAGCAAAGCGGCAAAGGCATGGCGGCGTATCCGACACACGGCCGTGGCGAAATGGATATGGTCGAGTTGGTGCGCTCGTGCAACGCGGATGTGTTGGTCGAAAACACCTTGACCAATCTCAAGGACGGTGAGCCGGGTCTCTCGACCATGCGGGAAGCGTTGCAGCGCAAAATGCACATTGCCACCGCGAACAAAGGTCCGCTCGTGCTCGCGTATCAGGAATTATTCGCGCTAGCGAAACAACAGGGCGTGAAAATTCTGCACAGTGCGGCGGTGTGCGGAGGACTGCCGGTTGTAAACATCGGACGCCGCGATCTGGGCGCAAGCGACATTACAAAATTCGAGGGCGTGGTGAACGGCACGACGAATCACATTCTCGACGCGATGGCGCACGGCGAAACGTTCGACGCGGCGCTCAAGCATATCCAAGCGTTGGGCATTGCCGAGGCGGACCCGTCGCTGGACGTGGATGGTTGGGACGCGGCAAACAAATTGGTGATCGTCGCCAACGCGTGTTTGCACCGTCCGACCAAATTAGCGGATGTGCGTGTGGAAGGCATTCGCGGCGTCACACCAGAGATGATCGCCCAAGCCAAGGCGGAGGGCAAGGTCATAAAACTTGTTGCGCGTGCGGTTCAAGCGCGCGGCGCGTGGAAATTAACTGTCGCGCCCGAACTCCTCGACGCGGCGCACCCACTCGCGTCAGTCCCCGGCGGTTACATGGGCGTTTTGTACGAAACAGATATTAACGGACAAATTTTCACGCGCATTCACGAAGAGAACCCCTACCCGACTGCTGCGGCGGTGCTGCGCGACGTGATCAATTTGTACACACAGTCGTAGTAACGATTGAAATCGTTATCCGAACGAATAAATTCGTTACTACGCAATGAATGAATGAATTCGTGACTACACGGAGCGCGAAATCTCATGTGGCGTGACACGCTGCGCGGTTGGCGCGCCTTTGCGCTGACTTTTTTTACGCTGCTTGGCGTTTTTGAATTTGCCGAAGTCGCAGGCGATCTGGTGGGTTTCACGGATTTGGGGACGTACGCATCCTTTGGCGGTATCACACCCGAAGTGGAAATACAGCGGCTCTTTAGTCTGGTGATTCTTTCCACTGCCGTTTGCATTGCGTCGGCGGCGACCGTGTATGCCATTTACACCAAGCAAGCGTGGGCAATTCGCGCAGGAACCATCGCGGGTATCATTTTGCTGCTTTATGCGTTTTATCAAATCCTGAGCGGATTATTCATTCTCAAGCTAAATAACTTGGGGCTGGTTTTCACGGGAGCGCTCTTTGGGTTGTTTGGTATTTTCAGTTTTTGGATTGTGCGCCGCTTTTGACAGGATTAAGGCGATGTAGGCGATGGGAATACATCGCACATCGCCTTAATCCTGTCCATCAACTTTTTTCCCGCGTAACATGAGCTGGTCATTTTTCATTTCCAAGCGACCACACCGAATGCCTGCGGCGCGGGTTTGAGGCGTTGAAAGCCCGCGTCCTTGAGCCGCTGCGTGACCCCGCGCGTGATATTTGCTCCGAACTTGCTCTGGGGATCGCCAATGTAATGAAACAGTTTTCCCCCGCGCCGCAGCACCCGAAACAATTCGCGATAAAACTCGAGCGAGTACAAATCGCCCGCGAGTGACATCGTTGGAGGATCGTGCAGAACGGCGTCGAACGTCATGGCGTCAAATGTTTGCACGATTTCAAAACTGTCGCCAATGCGCCGTTCGATTTTCGGATTGTCAAACAGCGCGCGTGACCACGGATTCGCGCGGCAAATTTCCTGCGCGGCGGGATCGAGTTCGATGGTAATGACGCGCGGCGCGGTCTTGGACAATTCAATCGCGGTATAGCCCAAACCGGTCGCGGTATCCAAAACTATGCCGGTGAGGGGCGCGAGCGTTTTCACCTTGGCAAGTGTATCGCGGAGTGGGTCGCTGTCTTTGATGCGGTGCATCGGGAAACCCGCGACGAGCATGGTTGGCGCGCTCCGGGTCGGGTACAAAGAATACGCGCGATGGGTCAACTCCGAGAACGTTTTGATTTTGTGAATACCTTCCGCGTTCAAGACAAAGCACGCATTTTCATCGCGCGCGATTTTTTCCGCGTGAGCCCAGCTAAGACGGATTTGAGGGTAATCAGGAAAATATAGGAAATCAGGAGCCAATTCGGCGCGTGTCACTGAAATTCCCAAATCCGGTGAAAGCTCGACGTTTGTTTTCCCGCTGCGCTTGGCTTGCAACACGAGCGCGATTTGAAAATGTGACAACACGATTTCCCGCATTCCCCTCACTTTCCTTTCTTGTCCGCCATTCCCTCTATTGCGCGGCTCGCTTTTTCAACGCCGCCAGTGACAAGAATTCAAACACCAAATTCGCCGCGAGCAGCGACGTAATATCGCCGTGATCGAATGACGGGTCCACTTCGACCAAATCAAAGCCGACCGAATTCAAGCCCGCCAAACCACGCACCATTTCCAATGCTTGAAAGCTGGTAAAGCCGCCGACTTCTGGCGTACCTGTGCCCGGCGCGTACGCGGGGTCCACCGCGTCAATGTCGAACGAAATGTAAATGGGGCGCGTACCAACAGTTTGGCGAATGGTCTCGACAATTTTTTCCGTGCCCTGCGCCATCGCGTCGCGTATGGTCATGATGCGCGCGCCGAGATTCGTCGCCATCTCGTAATCATCCAACGCCGACGTTGAGCCGCGAATGCCGATTTGCAAATACGCGTCCGTGTCAATCAAATCCTCTTCGACCGCGCGGCGGAACGGTGTGCCGTGACTGTATTTGTACCCCACGAAATCATAGTCCCACATATCGCCGTGCGAATCGAAATGCACGACCGCGAGTTTGCCGAATTTCGCATGATGCGCGCGCAGCAGCGGCAGCGCGAGCGAATGGTCGCCGCCGAGTGAAATCACGGTCGCGCCCGCGTCCAAAATCGTTTTCACCGTCGCGGTTGTGCGCGCAAACGTTTCGTGAATATCCACCGGCACCACATCCACGTCGCCGTAATCAATCACGCGCAAATGGTCGAGCGGCGCAACGCGCAACACTTGATTGCTGCCCCACAACATCGCCGAGAGTTCGCGGATTTTGCGCGGTCCGAAACGCGTGCCACTGCGATAACTCGTCGCGCTGTCAAACGGAATGCCCAGAATCGCGACATCCACATCTTTCAACTCGCGTGTCGCGGGCTGGCGCATAAATGTTGTGATGCCCGCAAAGGGTTGGAGCGTCGAACCGTAAACAGAGTTGTCCATTGTGATTCCTTTGGTTAGAGATGGAAAGCAGCTCTCCATCTCTCCATCTCTCCATCACTCCTTCTCTAATGCGCGTCGCGCCGCGCCTTGATCGCTCCACGGAGATTCGGTCGTGCCAAAACATATCGAACGTTCATGCCCTTTCCCACAAATGATAACAACATCGTTCGGCTGCGCGAGTTTATTGATTGAGAAATCTATCGCGTCGCCACGCTCGGCAATGATAAAGTAATCAGTATTTAGTGATCGGTTCGCCTTGTGTAACCCTTGGGCAATTTGGGCGTTGATTTGCGCGAGCGATTCCGTGCGCGGGTCTTCGGCTGTGACAACTGTAAAGTCTGCGAGCGTTCCTGAAATTTCGCCCATCCACGCGCGTTTTTGCACATCGCGCAAGCCCGCGCAGCCGAATACGGAAATCACACGCCCCTCCCCTTGCGTCAATTCGCGCGCGGTTTTCAACGCGTTCTCTAACGCATTCGGCGTATGTGCGAAATCAACAATCACGATGAGTCCGCGCGTGTTTTCGATGCGCTCCATGCGCCCGACGATGCCGCGCGTCATCTTGACACCTTGCACAATCGCGCTGAACGGGATGCGTCGCCCCATCGCCGCGCCCGCCGCCGCGAGGATATTGGAAACATTGTGGCGACCAATGAGCGGCGATTCAATCGGCAATTTGCCAAATGGTGTGTCAAGCGTAAAACGTAAACCGTCAGCCGTGTGGGAAATGTCGCGTGCGGAAATTAACAGCTCACTTGGAGACTGGAGACTTGAGACTGATAACTGATCACCGATCACTGATGACTGATGACTGATGACTGATGACTGATGACTGATGACTGATGACTGATGACTGATGACTGATGACTGATGACTGGGAACAGGCGACTGACGATAGATTATTCTTTCATCGGCAGGAATCTCGCGCAAAAAATCAAACACCCCGCGCGCGTTGTCGTCCGCGTTCAATACGGCAACTTTTTTCGTGCGCGGTTTGCGGTGGCTCGACATGAGCGCGTGAAACAACATTGCTTTGGCGTCGCGGTATTTTTCCCAAGTGCCGTGCAAGTCCAAATGCTCGTGCGTAATGTTGGTCACAACCGCAATATCAAAATCCACCGCGTCGAGACGATGCTGCGCGAATCCGTGTGAAGTGGATTCAATCACCGCGTATTCGGCGCCCCTTTCCACCATTTGCGCGAGATAGTTTTGAATCTCGGGCGCGTCGGGCGTCGTCGTATGAAAACCCGTGTCCACTTCCCGACCGCCGATATGCGCCGCGACGGTCGTAATTGTTCCAACCGTATGCCCCGCCGCGAGCAAAATGTTTTCAATCAACGTCGAAGTGGTGGTTTTTCCGTCGGTGCCCGTGACGCCGATGACGCGTAAATGGCGCGTCGGATGGTTGTGCCACGCGGCGGCGAGCTGTGCGAGCGCGGCGCGGCCGTCGGGAACGACGAAAATTGAGACTGGAGACTGGAGACTGATGACTGATGACTGATGACTGATGACTGATGACTGATGACTGATGACTGACGACTGGTCACTGGTCACTAACGTTTGTGTGACAATGGCAACTGCGCCGCGTTGTATTGCATCGGGGATAAACTGCGCGCCGTCCACGTTCACGCCGGGGTACGCGACGAAAAGTGCGCCGGGAATGACCTGATGCGATTTGTCGGTGACGCGGGTGATTTCGAGATTGGGGAGATTGGAGATGGGAGACAGCAGATTAGAGCTTGTGTACGCGGGCAGCGCGCGCAAGAGATTAGCGAGTTGCATTGGCGCAAGTTTAATCGAGAGGACTCTGAACGGCAAGCCCACCCCAATTGGGAATACGGGCCCTCAAGTTGTAAAAGCGCAGTTGGACTGCGCGTCCCTCGACGACAGTCCAACTGCCTCCTGACTTTTGTGGGTAACCACCAAAAGCCGTGTCTTGACGTGTCCTATGATTGGCTTATACTCCACTTCCATCTACAAATCGTTTGGCAAAAAATTCCCGTCTCATACCCTCGCAGAGGATGTTGTATAGAATTTCTCCACTCCAGCGCGCGGTGGGCGAATTCCCTCCATTTCACAAACGCGTTGGCTTCAGGTTGGGAATAGCCACCTTTTAACTTACCTTACGCAGGATTGTCATTCTGAGATACTCATCACGCGCGGGCGTGATGTTTGATGCTTGTCCCGAAGAATTGAGGGAACAGAAACTTTTCCAACGCGAATCCCTCAATTCTTCGGGACAGGTTCTACGCGAATCCATGCGAATCCCTCAATGCTTCGGGACAGGTTCTACGCGAAATGTCTTGGATTCTTTTAGATTCGTCCAGATTCGCGCAGACCTGTCCCGAAGGCTTGTCCCGAAGTATTGAGGGAATTGAGGGATTTGTGTTTTCCGTCCGATAACTCAATCGGCGCGTGGGAAGTTTCTGTGCAGCCGTTCCTTCGATTCCTCAGGCCAAGTTCTCTGGCTGGCGAAAGAGTCCATGCGCCGGAAACTAGATGCCCGGGGTGAGGAACTGGGAGCGGCAGTCGCCGAACGAACGGCTAATCTGGCTGCTACCGAATCGCGTTATCGCACGCTGTTCGACAGTGCCAGCGACGCCTTGTAGGTTATTGATATGCAAGGCCAGTACATGGACGCTAATCCAGCCGCCTGCGAACTGCTGGGCTACAGTCGGGAAGAGCTGTTGGCGATGGATGTCTTTCGAGTCGGGCAAGGACTCCGGGGGCTTGACCTAGCGGGACGCGCGCAATCCTTGGAGCTGTTGCAATCACGCTGGCGCAAAGGGATGACCGGGCACGAAACCCAACTGGTCGCCAAATCCGGCGCGTCAATCTCTGGAAATGTCCATCACCCCGTTCATCTACCTCGGGCAAGAAGCGGTGCTGGGCGTGGTGCGCAACATCACGGCGCGCAAACAGGCAGAGGAAAAGCTTCAGCGGCGCACTCACCAACTCTCGGTCCTGTATGCGATTGACCACGCCGCAGCCCACTCGCTCGAGTTGGATGCCATTCTCAACGACGCGCTGGACAACGTGCTGGAGGTGCTGGGGGTTGAAGCGGGCGACATCCTGCTGCTCGAGCCGGACGGCGAGACGCTTGCGCTGCGCCTGCACCGCGGTCTCTCGGAAGATTTTGTGCGGCACGTAAATGCCGTCAAGATGGGCGAAGGATTGGCAGGGCGCGCGGCAGTGGAACGCAAGCCCGTGACGATGGACATTGCCGAGTATCCGCTGGAACGGCTTGCGCCCTTTCTCGTCAAAGAGGGCATTCAATCGCTGGCTAGTGTCCCGCTCCTTTCCGCAGGCGAATTGGTCGGTGCGCTGAATCTGGTGACACGCCGTCCGCGTGCCTTTGCGCCGGAGGAAATAGAACTACTGACGGCAATCGGCAGGCAGCTGGGCGGCGCCGTGTCGAACGCGCGGCTGCACCAAGAGACGCGCCAGCGCGCGGAACACCTCTCCATTCTCAATCGCATTGCACGCGCTCTGGCTGCCACGCTAAATCTGGACGACCTGCTGGAAATCGTGCGCCGCGAGATTATGGCAGTCGTCGAAGCCGATACGTTCTTTATCGCGCTGTATGACCCCGAGGCGAACGAACTCGACTTTCGCATCCGCATTGACAAGGGTGTGCGCGAGCCGCCCGAGCGGCGGTACATGGCGGCTGGTCTGACCGCCACCGTGGTGACAAGTAAAATACCGCTGCTGATCCGCAATTTCGAGCAGGAAAAGCATCACTTGCCTCCAGCCAAGTTATGGGGAACGATGGACGTGCCGCAATCGTGGCTGGGACTGCCCCTGCTGCTGGGACAAGACGTAATCGGCGTCTTTTCGGTACAGGCATATCGCGCGGATGCTTTCGATGACGACGATCAAAAAGTGCTTTCCACCATCGCCGATGCCGTGGCAGTGGCTGTCGAGAACACCCGTCTGTACGGGGCAGAGCGGCAGCGCGCGACCCGGCTGGCAGCCATGCAGCGACTGAGTATCGAACTGGCTGGACTGCGCGATGAGCGCAGTGTGCTAACGGTATTGGTCAACCGCACTGCGGCTCTGGCGGACAGCCCAACTTGCACGGTGATGCTGATAGACGACCAGACCAACGAGGCGGTGTTAGCCGCGCAGTACGGACTGCCCGAGAGCACCCCGTCTGATCCACGAAGGACACAAAGAACACCAAGAAAACTTCGCGCCCTTCGTGTTCTTCGTGGATCACTCGGTTGGCGCACACGCCGAACGCGCGTCGCCAACCTCTGTATGATCTGCGGGTGCCCTTGCAGTTGCCGGTCATTCGGCGTTGGCTCCAGAGCGGCGAGCCGCTCCTTCTGGCGGACATTGACCGCGACGCCATAGAAATGCGCTCGGTTCTCGTTCGCCGAGACATCCGCGCTTTTTTCGCCTATCCGATGATCTGGGAGGGACACACACTCGGCTTTCTCACGTTGAGCAGTCTCGTGCCGCACCGCCCTTCGGCAGAGGAAGCCACCGCCTACCATCTGCTGGCGGAACGCGCCGCCGCCGCGCTGGTGAATGCGCGGCTGCATCAGTCACTGCGCGCCTCGGAGCAGGAATACCGCACCCTGGTGGAGAATGCCACCGAGCTGATCTGGACGCTGGATACCGAAGGTCGTTATACGTTCGTCAATCGGCAGGTCGAAGAAGTGAGCGGGCAGAGAGCCGAGAATTGGCTGGGTACGAGCTATGCGTCGCTCATCCCGCCGGAGGACTTGGCGCGCGTGCAGCAGATCTTTCAGGAAACGCTTGACGGCAAGTCACAAAGTTTCGAGACGCGCGCGTTCGGCCCCGACGGGGTCTTGCGTTATCTCTCCGTCAACACCACACCGCTGTACCGTGACGGCAAAGTGGTCGGCGCCATCAGTTTCGGGCGGGACGTGACGGCGCAGAAAGAGGCGGAAGCAGCCCTGCAGCAGCGGATGACCGAACTCTCGACGCTCTTTGAACTGAGCAGCGCGCTGCGCGGCGTCGAAGGTGTCGAGCACCTGCTCCCGGTCATCGTAAACAAGGCCGTCGAGGCATGCCACACCGACTGCGGGAGTTTGTCATTGCTGGACGAAAGCGGCGAGATACTCGTCTGCCGCTACGGGACGGGCGCGCGGCAAAACCTGGTGGGTGCGCGCCTGCGGCTGGGGCAGGGCATTTCCGGTTGGGTAGCGCGCAGCGGCACACCGTACGTCAGCCCCGACTTTCAGCATGATCCGCTGCGCGTGTTTAATCCCGAGACCCCGACGCGCCTGCCTGAAATCGCTAGCGATGTCTGCGTTCCCCTGCGCATCGGCGCGCAGGTCGTAGGGGCAATGCACATCAGCACCTACGCCCCCCGGATCTTTACCGAGGCAGAGATTCGCCTGCTCACCGCCATCGCCGACATGGCTGCCAGCGCGATTCACCGCACCGCCCTCTTTGAGCAGCTCGAGCACCGTGTCCATGAACTTTCCACTCTCTTTGACGTGAGCAAGATGGTCACCGCCACTTTGCGCATCGAAGATGTCTTGGAGTTCGTCGGCGGCGCGGCGACGCAAGCGGTGCACGCCGAAGGATGTACCTTGTTTCTCTGGGACGAGCGGGAGCAGCATTTGGTAATGCGCGCGGTGGTAGGGGCGCCGCAGGAACTGATCGGACAGGTAAAATATCGCGCGGGTGAAGGGATGATCGGCTGGGTCTTTTTGGAAGGACGGGCGGCGAACGTGCCGAATGTGTCGGCGGATCCGCGCTGGAAGCCAGAGCCCGAGCAGGAGACGCGACTGCGCGACGGCAAGATTCACAGCGTATTGATCGCCCCGCTGCGCATCGGCGAGAAAACGCTGGGCGCGCTGGGCGTCTCGAACAAAATCGGCGCGCCCGCCTTTGCGGCAAGTGACGAGGCGCTCCTCACGACGCTGGCGGGTCAGATCGCGATTGCCATCGAGAACGCGCGCCTCTACGAGGACGTGCGCGACCTTTCCGTCGCCGCCATTCGATCGTTGGCTGCGGCGATTGATGCCCGCGACCCGTACACACGCGGTCATTCGAACGATGTCGCGCGCCTGGCGGTACAACTGGCGCGCGCGTTGGGCTGGAACGCCGCTGACCTGGAGATGCTTGAATTCGCCGCGCTGCTGCACGATGTGGGCAAAATTGCCGTGCCGGACGCGATCCTCAGAAAAGTCGAGCCGCTGACACCTGACGAGTGGAACGTCATCCGCCTGCATCCCTTTTACAGCGCGCAAATCCTCAAACCCGTCAAGCCGCTGCAACGCATCATTCCGTGGGTCTATCATCATCAAGAATGGTGGGACGGGTCAGGTTATCCCGACGGGCTGAAAGGCGAAGTGATTCCGCTCGCCGCGCGCATTATTGCCGTGGTGGACGCGTTCAACGCCATAACCACCGACCGACCCTATCGCCAAGCCAAGAGCCGCGAAGAAGCCCGCAGTGAATTGCGGCGCTATGCCGGCACACATTTTGACCCGCAGGTCGTAGAGCTGTTTTTGCGGCAGGCAGCGCTTGACTAGCGCTCCTTCACCAGAGTGAGACACATCTTGCCCCGCGGTTTGGCGAAAAACGGGCAAGCGCGCATAGCCCTACGCCGTTCGTACAATCGCTACACAGATGGAAGCAAAACGAAAAATGATACATTTGGAATAGCGAACAAGTGTTCTGGTATAATATGATGCAGGTGGATGGTGACTGACAAACAAATTCAAGACCATCGCGAGCGCATCCGCGATGTCATGCTATACATCCGCGAACACCTAGACGAACCGCTCAACCGGGAAGTGTTGGCGGGAGTCGCCGGTTTTTCCGTACCCCACTTTCATCGCCTCTTTACAGCGCACATCGGCGAAAACATTTCCGATTATGTGCGACGGGTGCGTTTGGAACGTGCGGGGCGAAGACTACGCATGGGTGCGGTGGACATTACCGAAGTTGCGCTCGCAGCTGGTTACGAGACCACGCCGCGTTCAGCAAAGCATTCAAACAACAGTTCGGTTACACCCCCAGTGAATTTCGCCAACTCGGTTGCAATGCCGCAACCCAAATTCTGATGAAAGGAAAATCGTCATGAAGATTCAATTGAGCAGTGTCATGGTGGATAATCAGGACAAGGCGCTCAAGTTTTACACAGAGGTTCTGGGTTTTGTGAAAAAGCGAGAGATTCCCTTGGGCGAAGCGAAATGGCTGACGGTGGTCTCGCCTGAAGCGCCGAATGGAATCGAGTTACTTTTGGAGCCAAACAGCAACCCCGCTGCTCAAACCTACCAACGAGCCATTTTTGAACAAGGCATCCCATTGACGGCATTTGCGGTGGATGATATTCATCAAGAGTATGCGCGGCTGAAAAAACTCGGCGTAGAGTTTACGATGGAGCCGACCAACATGGGCCTGACAACCGCTGCCGTGCTCAATGATACTTGTGGAAACCTCATCCAAATCTATCAAGTGACGGCGAATTGACCGCGCGCGAAAACAAGAGAAATGCTCATCAAATGGATTGTCTGTTGTGTTCCCCTGACAACCCGCGCGGAATTCGCGCAGGCGCAATGCCAATGGACGCCACTCTCGAAACTCGACGGCTTTCTCGGTCAAATCGGCGGATGGAATAGTCGTGAGCCGGAACAAGCTTGCATTCTGGCGTGTTGGCGCGACCAGGCCGCATACAACGCCTTTATGCAAAACATGCACGATGCCATCTCCGATGCGAGCGCGCAGCACAAAACGTACGACGCCATTCAGGTGATGCTCGCCGAGATGGTGTTTCCGATGACTGGGAAAACCGCTGGTCTCGTTGCCGCGCTGCCACAAGGCGGCGTGTTGCGCGTTGCCGATTGCATCGTTTCCGCTGAACGCCAAGCGCATTTTGAAAATGTCCAACGCGCAGTTTGGACACCCGCGATGGCGGCAGCAGACGGAATGCTTGGCGGTGCATTCAGCCGAGTACGCGCCGCCACACCGCGGTATCTGGTCACGAGCATCTGGCGCGACGTCGCAGCGCACGAACGCTATGCGACAATCCAAGCGCCAATTCTCCGCCAACAAGCGGACGTGGAACAAGATGTACAAGAGTTGCGCGGGTACGTTGTCTCACTCATTCCAGAATGGGCGGTGATCCCCGCGCAACGATAGGAAAACCTATGCTTCGCGTACACGACACGCTGGAAGAGTCCTTTCGTCGGCACGCTCCGGCGCTCAAATCTTTTCTTTATCGGATGACCGCGTCCGAACAAGATGCCGAAGATCTGGTTTCGGAAACGTATCTGCGCGCGGCGGAAAAACTGGAGCTATTTGAACGCAAATCCAGTTTCAAGACGTGGCTCTTTACCATTGCCACCAACTTGGCGCGGGACCACTATCGCGCGCAAAGACGCTGGTCTGTCTATGCGCAAGATCAAGCCAAAGCCAAAGGTGCGGCGCGCGTGTTGAGCGAGGACTTGCGCGCGCACCAGCGCGCCGACCCAGAGATTCAATTTGAAATGCGGGAGCACATTGACTTTTGCTTTACGTGCATGATGAAAACCTTGCCGCTGCTAGAGCAAATCGTGTTGATGCTCGCCAACATCTATGATTTCCAAGTTTCAGAGATTGCCGTCATCGTGGACAAATCGGAAGCGTCGGTCAAACATCTTTTGCGCCAAGCCCGCAACACCATGAAGGAAATTTTTGAAAATCGCTGCGCGTTGGTCAGCAAACAGGGCGTGTGTTACCAATGTTCAGAATTGAACGGTATTCTCAATCCAAAGCAGTCAAGCCAAGTCGAGTTGCTGAAACTGGAACTTGTGAAACAAGCAAAAAAAGACTCGACCGATCAGCTCGGACTTTTGGACCTGCGGCTGGAATTGATTCGTGGAATCAGCCCAACCGACGGCAAGAATGCGGCGCTGCAACAAAGCCACATGCGAATGTTGCGCGCCGCCATCCAGGATGATTGACCTGCTGCTGCGCCCGCAGCAATTTTCGTCATGATCATTTTGTCTCGCTCGTTCGTCAAAAGATAGAGGAATAAAATTTCGGACGAACGTCCAGAAGGAGACAAGTATGGCGTTTTCAACCAAACAAATTGTGGAACGATTTTACGAGGCGTGGAGAACGGGCGACCCGACCAAATTTCCGTTTGCCCAGACATTCACGTTTGACGGACCCATGGCATCGTTTTCAAGCCCGGCAGAATTTCGGGCGATGGCAGCACAATTTGCGCCGCTGGTCCACAGCGTACAGGTGCTGGACGCGCTGTACGACGAAAAGAAAGCATTTGTCCTGCTCGACTTTGCCACGAACGTTCCACAAGTGGGCAGTTGGATCGCGATAGATTATTTTGAAATCGAGGGCGAAGAGATCAAATACAGCCGAACTGTGTACGACCCACGGCAACTCATCGCGTTTATGCAGTCGCGCCAAGTGGTTCGATTTCAACCAAAAATGGGAATCCTGTCACACCCGGGGTGGTATGACAGGATTCTTGCATTGCCATCATTGGCGGAGAAAATCAATGGCGTACGATCAAGCTCTGGCGCAACGGATAAGGCACATTCTGGCTGACTATGATGCAGTTGTCGAAAAGTGCATGTTTGGAGGAATTTCGTTCCTGTTACGCGGTAATTTCGTTTGTGGTCTCACCAAGCGCGATCTGGTTGTTCGCGTCGGTCCAGAACGATATGCCGAGGCATTGGCGCACCCGCACACACGCGAGATGGATTTTACCGGGCGTCCGATGAACGGGTGGGTCTCTGTCAATTCGGAGGGTTATGCGTCCGACGAGGCGCTAGCCGATCGGGTGAAACAAGGGCCAAGCTTTGCGTTATCTTTGCCGCCCAAAAAGCCGCGCAAAGGATAACACGACACACACACGAGCGTCCGTGCTATAATTTGCGACCAGCCCAAAGCTCCCGGTCGCAAGATCATGATCATCGAATACAAAACGCTCGATCTGTTCGGCAAGATGGTTTTTGAAAGAGTGATTCTGAAACCTCCTTTCAGAAAAGCCAATCCATTGCCGGACGAAGCATGTATGCTTTACGTCATCGAAGGCAAGTATCGCTCCTTTTCCGAGACGGAACAACTGCAAGTTTCCAGAAAAGAGGCGGTGCTCATGCAGTGCGGGAATTATTTGGGGCAGATGCTTGGCTCCGACGCGAGTCCGTATTATGAAGCGGTTGCGGTTCACTTTTACCCGGAGGTCCTCAAAAAAATCTATGAAAATGATCTGCCGGGTTTTCTCAAACGCCCGCTCGCCCAATCCAACCGAGCAATGGCAAAACTACAGGGTGACGCGCTGTTGCAAAATTATATTGACAGCATCCTGTTCTTGTTCACCAACCCCGAATTGGCAACCGAAGACCTCTTGATCGTCAAAGTCAAAGAATTGATCCTGTTGTTGGTAAACAGCAAGCACGCGGCCAAAGTGCATCAAATTCTTGCCAACCTGTTTACACCTCAAGCCGTGAGTTTCAGGGAAATCGTTCACGCGCACCTCTTTGCGCCGCTGACGACAAAGGAATTGGCGCAGTTGACCAATCAGAGTTTGTCTTCTTTCAAAAGAGAGTTTCGGAAAATTTTCAACGCCAGCCCGTCCGAGTACATCAAAGCCAAACGGATGCAAAAGGCGGCGGAGCTCTTGGCGCTCACCGATCAAAGTATCACTGAAATCGCGTATGACTGCGGGTTCAACGACAGCGCGTATTTTTCCGCCGCGTTCAAAGCGCACTATGCGCTTTCGCCCTCGCGCTATCGTTTGAACCAAAAAAACAAAAACTTGAGCTGATTCTCAAGGCAGCTCCGGCGACCGAATTCTATAATGCTGCACAATCAGGTTCGAACAGAATTCAGTTCCAAGGAGCCAAGCATGTCAGACACAGAAAAGCCAGAATTGCGCGTTTTTGAATTGGTCACTATGCGCGCGCCGTACACCGCGGCGGACCACGCCGCATACCTGCAAGCCATCAAACCGTACATGGAAAAGCACGGGCTGGTGCACCGAGCCGCCTTTAATGTACTGAAAAAAGGGTCCGGCTCTGCCGCAGAGCATGTCGTTCAGATTGGATTGATGCAGCTGGCATCGCCAGAAGGAATGCAAGGAATTTTCCAAGACCCCGGTTATCAATCCCATGTTCCGCAGCGCGATCAGATCCACGACATGGAAAATTTGACGCTCTACATGGCAAAACCGGTCTTTGAAAAACCCTTTAACAAGGCAAACGTGACCCTGATGGATTTCGTGGTCATGCAGCCAGGGTATGGCAAGGAGAATTGGGAAACGTATTTCTCCAACCTCGAACGCATCGGCGCAAAATACAAGCTGACCAGAGTCGCATCGTACGAAATCCTCCAGTACACGACCGGCAAAGGACCCAAAGAAGCGGTCCTGATAAATCTCTATGAAGCGCCAACGCCGGAAACATTGGGGCAGCTCCAACAGGACAAGGAATATCAGGAAAAAATGGTTCCGGAAAGAGACCGCATCTTTAATATGCAAGAGCACTCGGTTTTCATCACCCGGCTGAATTGAGACACTCTACCGCGCCGCTTTGCGTTCGCCAAGAAAAAAACTCTCCTATCGCGCCCTCGCGCAGGAGAGTTTTTTTCTTGCCGCGTTCAGACGCATCCATTTACGCGCGCTAACGTTCGTGCTATAATCCGCGCGCCATGAGCATGATTGATTATCCAATCGGTTTTTTCCGCACCGACCACGATCCTCCACAAACAACCTGACGGCGACGCGTCGTCACGCACACCGCGACACGACAGACACTTGGCGTGACGACGCGTCGGGAGGTCAAGTGACGGCGACGTATCATCACTCGCAAGTGGCGGTCGCTAGCGACCGCATCACACTCGGTGTAAATCGTGACGTGGAGCATGACGACTTGCGAACGCACCCCGCGACTCGAAAGGCATCATGCGTGATGATACGTCGGGGTGACGCGGAACGTTCCTCGCGCGTCACTATCTTCCCCGTCTTGGCACAACCATTGAACGAATGGCGAATAATACTTGACGTTTGACGCTTGACGCTTGACGCCTTACCCCTGCCCCGTCACCCGTCACCTTTCCCATCTTTTGGAGGATACCCATGAAACGAGAATTTACTTCACAGCGCGCCCAGTTTTATCAGGACGTGCCCGACGATAAATGGAATGACTGGCGTTGGCAGCTGTCGAATCGTTTGAATACCGTACAAGAACTCGCGAATGTACTGGAATTAAGTGACAGTGAAAAAGAGGCGCTCGGCGCGAAAAATCTTTTTCGCGTGGACATTACCCCGTATTTTGCTTCGCTGATTGATCCGAACGATCCGCACGACCCCGTGCGGCGTCAAGTCGTGCCCACTGCGGCGGAACTCGCGCCGTTCACCGCGATGATGGAAGATTCGCTCGCGGAAGACGCACATTCGCCCGTGCCGGGGCTGGTGCATCGCTATCCCGACCGCGTGTTGATGTTGATTACGACACAGTGCGCGACGTACTGCCGCTACTGCACGCGCTCGCGCATCGTCGGCGATCCGACCGCGACGTTTTCGCGCAAAGATTTCGACGCGCAAATCGCGTATCTCGAAAAAACGCCGCAGGTGCGCGACGTGCTGCTTTCCGGCGGCGACCCGTTCGTGCTCGCGCCAAAATTGCTTGACGAAATTTTGGGACGTTTGCGCGCGATTCCGCACATCGAAATCCTGCGCATCGGTTCGCGCGTGCCCGTCTTTATGCCAATGCGCGTCACGTCGGAATTGTGCGACATGCTGGCAAAATATCATCCGCTGTGGCTCAACATTCACGTCAATCATCCGAACGAAATCACGCAAGAACTCGCCGCAGCGTGCGACCGCTTGACGCGCGCGGGCATTCCACTCGGCAATCAATCGGTGCTGCTCGCGGGCGTGAACGATTGCCCGCACATTCAACGCCAACTCGTCCAAGATTTTGCGCGGGCACACCTCCGGTTACGCCGTACCCACCTTTGTCGTGGATGCGCCCGGCGGCGGCGGCAAAATTCCCGTGATGCCGCAGTATCAAATCAGTTCGAGCGATCACAAAGTTGTGCTGCGCAATTTTGAAGGATACATCACGACGTACGAAGAACCGCTGGAATACGCGCCGCACGATCCCAAAACCTGCGCGTATTGCCAAAACAAACGCCCCGAGCCGGGGCAGAGCGGCGTGTTTGGTTTGCTCGACGGCGAGCGGATCAACATTTCGCCCGAGGGCTTTGATAAGACCCATCGGCGCGGCGGCGGCAAACATCGGCTCAACGTGGACGAACACAAATGGCAGCCGTTCGGCATCGGCACGGATACCAGCCCGCAGTACAAGATGGGCGAACCGATCGCGGTGGTGAATGGGGAAGTGATTTAGGAATTGCAAAAAGCTCTTTGTCGAAAGGCAGAGAGTTTTTTTTGTAGGTGGATTTACCCAGTAAAATGTCTTGACGCGCACGTGAATTCTCTTATACTCGATTGTAGTAGAGGTAAAGCAGTTGCTCGCGATGCGAAGCAGCGCAAAATGCTTCGCCCCTACACTGTCCGCATCACACAAGGCGCAATCCCATGGATGATCTCACCAACGCGGATTCGAGTCCCAAACCCTCACCGACCTGCCCGCTTTGCGGCGGCACGACGTTTCGTCATGAAGAGGGTCGCATAGAGAGCAGATGGGGCATGAGCGTTTTCATTTTCCGACTGCTCATTTGCGAGCGATGTAAGTTTGTTTTGCACTTTGACAAAGGTCCGTCCATTTTCAAACTGGACGAAATTAGCGTGGAAGGCATAGAGCCGCCAACGGATGGAAAAAGCAGATAAGCGGATGGCAGCTCTTTTCTTCAAAAGGATCAAAATGAATTTTGCAACCCTATTCGCGCATTTGTCTAGCCACACCCAAGCCATTCACGCACTGACGCGCGGTATTTCTCTTGAAGAGGCGCGTTGGAAACCCGACGCCGAGTCGTGGTCTATCCTCGAAGTCATCAATCATTTGTATGACGAAGAGCGACGTGATTTTCGCGTGCGGCTCGACATTATTTTGCATCGTCCCGCCGAACCGTTTCCACCGATTGACCCGCCGCGTTGGGTCGTACAAGAAAAATACAACGAACGCGATTTGGAAGCGTCGGTGCAAAATTTTCTCGACGAGCGCGCAAATTCCTTAAGGTGGCTCTCTAGTCTCCAAGCTCCAAATTGGGACGCGTCTATCACCAACCAATTCGGCACAATAACCGCAGGCGAGATGTTCAGCGCATGGGTCGCGCACGATATTTTGCATCTGCGTCAATTGGTCGAACTGCACTATGCGCTCGTCGCGCGCGACGCAGAACCGTTCGGGGTCGAATACGCGGGCGAGTGGTAGTCGTACGGCGCGTAGTAACGATTTTAATCGTTCCTGTCCGCCCCAAACGAATGAGGCGATGAAGGCGATGTGCACAACTTTGAAGCTTTTGCTCCTGTTCAGTTTGCTTGTCCTAGCCGCATGGATGCCGGTGTATCCAAGCGCCATTGCCGACACGAAGGCATCTCCGTTTAGCCCGCGCGTATTGACGCCCGCTTTTCCAAGCATTGCTGCGTCGCCAGATGATAACTCAAGTGCAGCCAACACTTTTGGCTTGGCAGCTCCGCGCAGCTGCGCCGACGCCACGGACCCCAACCTGATCGTCACACCGGCAAATTTGCCGCTGCCCTCCGTTGGCAAGACTTTTGTTGACTCAAATTGGTGCGTCCCATCGCGGCGCGTGTCCAACACCAGCGATCAGGGCGATTTTGAAACGCAGGAATACTCGCAGCTGCAAGCGTTCTCGGCGGATAACGCCTACTTGCTCTTGGTGAGCTCCAACGGCTATCTGGTGCGGCGCATGAGCAATTTGAGCCAAGTCGCGGGCTTGGATACTGCCAGTTGGAATGCCGCGCGCTGGTATCCGCCGCAGCCACATACGCTGGTTCATTTTGACGATAACGGCGACGCGACACTGCGCGTGCAGCTCTCGAACATAGACACGTTGACGACCGCGACCATTTACACTTTTCCCGCGCCGTACGAACGGGTTATTACCAATCGCTCTTCGGATGAGCTGGCAGAAGATGGGAGCTGGATGGCAGGCGTCGCGCAACGCGCGGATGGGAGCTGGGTCATTTTTTCATTTGACCTTCTGAATCGCACATTGGCAGTCGAGCAGCCCATCAACGATTTATATTCGCCCGGACCTTGCGCGCCTGATCCGGATTGGGGTATCGTGATGCCGGATTGGGTCGGCGTTTCACCGCTGGGACGGTATCTCGTGGTGCAGTGGACGCGCGATGGCACGCAACGGTGCAGCGGCTTGGAAACGTTCGATATTCAGACCGGCGCGTTCGTGGGGCGCGTGTATGATGGACACCAGCACGGCGATTTGGGCGTACAGCCCGACGGCGACACGGAATTTTTCATGACGTTCGAGCTCTATCATCCCAGCGGCAATATGGCTCTGGGTGTACGTGAACTTCCGGGCACGGCAACGGTCAGCGCGCCGAATTACGTTCAGGTCCTGGATTGGGGCAACGGCGAGCACATTTCTTGTCGTGGCCCGCGCGGCGTGTGTTTGGTCACCGCGGGCAGCGACCCCGCCAATGGCTGGGGACCGTTTGAAGGCGAACTCTTTTTACAATACACCGACGGTAGTGCACAGCGGTTAGCCCATCATCGCTCCAGCAGCTGCGGGTATTGGGTGCAGCCGCGCGCCAGTCAATCGCGCAATGGACGTTATGTGGTGTTTGCTTCGGACTGGGATCGTCAAATCAGCTGCGGCGATTTGGGTCGCGGCGATCCCTACGTGCTGGATTTGCAAGTGATTGCACCGCGCATGTATTTGCCGTACATGATTCGGTAAGCACAATTGTATGAACCAAACCGATCCCCTCTTGCAGCCATTTCAACTCAAACATCTCACGTTGAAAAACCGCATCCTCAGCACGAGCCACGAGCCGTCGTACGCGGAGGATGCAAAACCGAAACTGCGCTATCAACTCTATCACGAAGAAAAAGCCAAAGGCGGCGTCGCGCTCACGATGTTCGGCGGCTCGGCAAATATCGCGCCCGATTCGCCCGCTGCGTTCGGTCAAATCTATGTCGGCGACGATGACATCATTCCCTATTTCCAAGAAATGGCGGAACGCATCCATCGTCACGGCGCGGCGTTGATGTGCCAAATCACGCACACGGGACGCCGCACGTATTGGGACACGGAACATTGGCTGCCCGTGATTGCACCCTCGCCGCTGCGCGAACCTGCGCATCGTTCGATTCCCAAAGAGATGGAACATGCGGACATTCAGCGCGTCATCAAAGCGTACGGTGCCGCGGCGCGACGATGCAAAGACGGCGGGCTGGACGGCGTAGAAATCGAAGCGTACGGACATTTGTTTGACAGTTTTTGGACGCCGCTGGTGAATCAACGCGTTGACGAATACGGCGGCAGTTTTGACAAGCGGATGCGTTTCAGTCTCGAAGCGTTGGCGGAAATTCGCAAACAAGTCGGCGATGATTTTATTGTCGGCATTCGCATGTCGGGCGACGAGAGTACGCCGGGCGGTTTGGCGCAAAGCGACTGCATCGAAATCATGCGCATGCTCGCCGCGACGGGGATGCTGGATTTCATCAACGTCATCAAAGGTTGGATTGCGACGGACGAAGCATTGTCGCACGTCATTCCCAACATGGGCACGCCGAGCGGACCGCACTTGCCGCTCGTCGCGAAAATCCGCGAGGAAATTGATTTACCGCTTTTTCACGCCGCGCGCATTGCGGATGTCGCCACCGCACGTCATGCGATTCGCGATGGCATTCTCGACATGGTGGGCATGACGCGCGCGTTGATGGCAGACCCGTATATTGTTCGCAAAATCGAACGCGGTGAGGAAGACCAAATTCGTCCGTGCGTCGGCATGGGCTATTGTATTGACCGCATCTATGTCGGCCGTGAAGCACTGTGCATTCACAATCCCGCGACGGGACGCGAAGAAACGATTCCGCACAACATTTCGAAATCCGCACACGCGCCGCGCAAAATCGTCGTCGTCGGTGCGGGACCGGCGGGCTTGGAAGCCGCGCGCGTGTGCGCGGAACGCGGGCATCGCGTGGTTTTATTCGAAGCAAACGGCAAAGTTGGGGGACAAGTGCAAATCGCCGCGCGTGCGCCGCGCCGCGCGGACATTATCGGCATCACCGATTGGTTATACGCGCAGGTGAAACGTTTGGGCGTGGACGTGCGTTTAAATCATTACGCCGAAGCGGACGACGTGCTTGCCGAAACACCGGACGTGGTGATTCTCGCGACGGGCGGTTTGCCCAACACGGAATTTTTGAAACACGGCGCGGACCTGGTCACGAGCGCGTGGGACATTTTGAGCGGCAGTGTGAAACCCGCCGCGCAGGTTTTATTTTTCGACGACCAGGGCAATCACGCGAGTTATTCGTGCGCGGAATTTTTGGCGGAGCAAGGTTCACGCGTCGAACTCGTCTCGCCCGACCGTACGCTTGCCCAAGAAATCGGCGGCACGAGTTACCCCGCGTATTTGAAATCGTTCTACGACCACAACGTCACCATCACATTGAATCATCGTCTTGTCGGCGTGACGCGCCGCGACAGAAAATTATGCGCGACGCTTTACAACGAATACAACAAAGCAACTGTCGAACGCGTTGTGGACCAAATCGTCGTCGAAAATGGGACATTGCCCGTGAGCGATTTGTATTTCGCGCTGCAAGCGAATTCAACAAACAACGGCGAGGTGGTCATTCCCGCGCTGATCGCTTGCCAACCACAAACGCTCGTCCGCAACGCGCAAGGGGCATATCAGCTCTTTCGCATCGGCGACGCGGTCGCGGGGCGCAATATCCACGCGGCGATTTATGACGCGCGGCGGTTGGGGATGGTGATGTAGAAAGGATACTATGAACATCGAACAATTCATGCGAGGATACAAGACCGCATGGGAGCAGCGCGATGAAAACTTGTTCGCCGCTCTCTTTACACCGGACGGCGAATATCACAACACACCGTTCGCTTTGCAACGCGGTCACGCTCAGCTCGCCGAATATTGGCGCCGCGTCAAACTCCAAGAGGACGTACACGTTACCTATGAGATCCTCTCGTCTGCGCCCCAAAAGGGCATCGCCCATTGGCGCACTACGTATCAGGTCGCGTCCGAAGAGCTCTTTCAGATTTGGGCTCGGTCAACGGGTACGAACTTGGTTGCGCGCCAGCCCGGGGACCCATTGCCCCGCATGATTCTCGACGGCATCTTGCACGCCGAGTTCGAGGACGATTTGTGTGTCAAGTGCAAAATCTGGTGGCACGCCACACCGCAGACGCAATGAGATGAATGATGGTCAAACTGTCTCGCACCAGCGACGCGGTCGCGGGACGCAACCTCCACGCGGCGATTTATGACGCGCGGAGGTTGTGCATGGCGACGTAAGACGGGGCATCGTTTGTGCGGCGATTGACTGACGGAAAAGTGGGGAGATAATTCAAAACAAATCTATTCCGTATCATAAGCACGCGGAAACCCACCGCGCGGGAGCGTAGGATTTATGAAGAAGCGACCGAGTGACTACAAACCTCGCATTCCTCGCGATGCGATTATCGAATTCACAGAAACGCCGCACATTCCGGGCATAGATGACTATGAGTTGCCCGCAGAGGTTCCGCTCGACCCAAAGAAATTTCGCCCAAACCCTTTCGCCGGTCGAGTGCAATTCAAGCGCGGCGGCGCGCGCAAGGGCGCAGGGCGCAAACCTGCGCCCGAGCCGCTCATCGCAAAAAAAGTGTATCTCTATCCGCGTCACCTCAAACTCTTTCAAAAAATTGACAAGAACTCGAGCGCGGCAATCCGCAAACTCGCAGACGCACAAAACATGAAATAAGGAGGACTCTTTATGCTCATGACCGCCTTTTTCGTCCACTTTCCAGACCTCGCGTACAAGGAAACACGTATCGTCACCGCGCGCGGGCGAGCGGACCTTCCCGACGGCGAATACGGCTTTCTCGAACTTTTTCGCGACAAACCGGATTGTGATTGTCGGCGCGTAATGATAAACGTCGTTTCAAGAGATGCCGGTCCGAGCCAATTGGCGACCATCAACTATGGTTGGGAGCTGGGCTGATGAAAAATCGTTCCGGCAACTTGTTCGTGATGATCCCATTTTTGTTTCTAGCAGTCAACGTGCGCGAGTGCTAAATCTAACCACGCGCAAGATTGCACTGTAAACGGCTAACAATGCCTGCATCAGGAACTCGAGCCGTCACCGCCATCAGGAACAAAAATGTCATCACGGCTGCTCAAGAGAGTTGCCCGTTTGGAGCCAATTTTCATCAGTCCAGCTGGGAGCCGCTCGCGTTTTACGAAAAATGGGCAGGAAACAAAGAAATCGCGCGGAAAATGGCTGGCGCTGAACTTGACATGCTGAATCGCCAAACCAAATACGCGCACGCACTCTTGAAACTGTTTGAGTTTCTGCTGCAAGATGAAGCGTACGTGGAACGGCTCAAGCGGCACTATTGGATGTTCAAAGCCAAGTTGCAAAAGGACGCGCGGACAAGACGCGGGCGAAGGAAACGGGGTAGAAAATTGTAGAGGCGGTCGCGGGACGCAGGAGGCGCGCGGCGATTTCTGACGCGCGACGGTTGGGGATAGCGAGGTCAAACGCAAAAACCTCGCAAGGTTGAGACTGGACCCCTGACTCAACCATCAAGCGGACTGCGGACACCTTTTGGACCCCGATTCAAGACGTGCGTATAAATCATTGTGGTACGAACATCTTCGTGCCCGAGCAGTTCTTGAACGGTGCGAATATCATAGCCATTCTCGAGCAGGTGGGTGGCGAAACTGTGGCGAAAGGTGTGCGGACCGACCGGCTTGGAAATTTTCGCCGCGCGCGCCGCGTCACGCACTCCGCGCTGTAGTGTGCTGGGACTCGTATGCCAACGATAGGTCTGTTTTGTTTTCGCATCTCCTCTTTGCTCAACACGGTCGGCAAGAGTTCCGGTTTCTCGGCGCGCACAACCTGCAAGCGTTTATCCAGCGGGATACCAAGCGCCTCGCGGTACAAAAACAAGAGTGCGCTCAGCGCCTGATTTTGGGTCGAAGCCGCAACCTTTTCCTGAACTGCCAAATGCGACAAGAACGCCTCCACTTCGGCGGTTCCCATTTCACGCGGATGTTTCAAATCATGAAAACGCACATACCGCCGAATCCAATTCACATACGATTCTTCGGTTTTCGGGGAATAATGCTTGAGGCGCAAGAGTTCGCGCACTTTGTCGAGGAGTTTTGGTGATTCTGTCACATTCGCCCCCTGTTGTTGATAACCGAAAAAGACGTTTGACGGAATGGCAGATGGGAATATACTTGATGCAGATAAGCAAATCGGCGTCATTTTGACGCATAATATTCACCCAGCGAGTATTATACGTCAAAATGACGCTTAATCTCAAGTTAGGCGTAGCGTCCAGTCAAGAAGGAGCAAAAGCATGAGTGTGTATGATATGACTATGACCAAGATTCGTCAGTTGCCCGAATCGCTTGTCCAAGAAGTGAGCGATTTCATAGATTTTTTGCTGATGAGACAAGATAGCACTCGCTGGCAACTGTGGAATCAGTTCACTGAGGCGCTGGAACTTTCCGAGGCGGGTTTCTCCGATTACTTGCCGAACCTTGAAGACTACGAGAATCGTCTGGCACGCGGAGAAATCCAATGGTAACCATTACGCGCGGCGATGTGGTGTTATGCGACCTTAATCCAGTGATAGGCACAGAACAAGCGGGCGTGCGTCCTGTCGTTGTGCTACAGATTGACCGCGCAAATGCAGTCAGTCCCCATACAATCATTGCGCCGTTTACGACAAAAATTCGTCGTGCGCTTTTGCCTTCACAGGTGTCTGTCCCTGCAGGTGTTGGTGGCTTGACCCAAGATTCGGTTGTGCTTTGTGAGCAGCTTCGGGTAATTGACAAGCGTCGGATTATCAAGGTTCTTGGACATTTGGATGACCCATACATGCAACAGATAGCGAAAGCGTTGTCTGCCATTCTTGGTTTATGAAGAAGCGAGAATGCGCCTAACATGCGCTTGCAGCCGACCGTGCCCCGTACGTGACAATCCACGTTGACTTGCCAGCGAAGGCGGTTGTTGTTGAAACGCGACTCGCCCGACCCGCACGGCGGCTGAACCGCAGGCCGTTAGCATCATCCTACCGAAGCAAGACCTCACAGCAATTCGGCGCAAGGCAGCCGAAGCGGGCGTGCCTTACCAAACACTCATCGCAAACAATGTGCATCAATTCGCTTTAGGGCAGCTTGTTGAAAAGCGACGCGCCTAGAGCGAATTCCGTGTTCATGTGTGGGATTGTTAAAGCGCAGTTGCACTGCGCGTTGGGCTGACGGCAGTGCAACTGCCGCAAATCAAACTGGAATCTGCTCTAACAAGCTGCAGCGGACGGGGCTACACCTACGCGGCTTTCCGCAATAACTCGCCAGTGGAGGTGCGGGTTGTTGGAACACGCTCTGTCAGAGCCGCTGAACTGCAAACCGATTAGACCGTTGTCTCAAAACAAAACACCTGCTCCGAAAACGTGAGCAGGTGTTTTTCTTTTTCTCTTCTTATTCTTTTTTCCAGTTCATCGCAGAGCACCACGCCAAAAATCTGCGCGCCGCCCACGGCAAGATGAAACAACCGTATGGGGAAGGGCGCGATGAACAATATCAACTTGACAACAGCGCCAGCCGCTCCAAAATCCAATCGCGCACCAACAAGGACGGTTCGATCCCGCGCGCCTTGCCGATTCGTTCCAATTGGCGCACTGTTTTTGCTTCGAGCGGCACAGCCAGACGAATTCGCAGCGGTTTCTTGAATGCGACCTCCACCGTTTCAAATTCATCGGGGAAATTCTCTGGCGAGTTCTTGTCCCAGAAGTCTGCTTCCTCCGCGACATTTTTGAACTTTGGCATTCTACTTTGTCACATTACGCCTCGCGCAATTGCCTCGTCAACCACAAATTCACCAACGTCTCTGTCGAAATCCCTTGCGCATGTGCATGCTTGACGAGCTCTTGCATCAGGTTTGGCTCGACAGCAACGAGATTTGTCCTTTGCTGCAAGTCAACTTCAAACTCAACCTCTTGAAAGAGATCTGCATAGTCGGCAACGCTGTGTGTATCCCAGAACGCTTGCAGCTCTTGGATGGTTTTGAATTCGTGTGGAATTGGATCGCGCTTGTCTCTATTTCTTGCCATAGCTCCGACGCTCCGACGTGTCCATCGCTATCGCACACAAATCGGGCGTCGGTTCAGATATCAGCGGGCTTGTAGACCTGAAGCCCCGTGACTCCCACAAAGCCATCATCAGCTGACGCCAGATTAATAATCTCCAATTCACGCATGGTGCCTACAACTAACGAATCGTTCGTGAGCAAACCTTCACTGGTCCTAATCGCTTCACTCGCCGCGATTATCTCCGGAGTGAGACTCACAATGGTCAAATTCATCTCCAAGAGGTGTCTCACATTCACATTGTATTGATGCAGCTGCTTTACCAGCTCTGGTTTTTCCGCGAGGTTTTTGACCGCGTTCTTGCCTGTGACAAGACTCTGTTGGATCGCTTCCGCGACCATCAAGCGATGTAACACTTCCGCAAGAATAAAGGCGGATGTATAGCCCTCAATTTCGCGTCGCGCGCAACGTTCCAGAAAGGCTCGGCATTCAAGCGACTTGCCGCCAAAGTGATAAACAAAAATGTTGGCGTCAATAAAGACACGTTCCCCAGATTGCAAGTCAGTCAATCTCATACTCGAGGTCTTTGCTTTCCGCAATCCACCGTAACGTCTCTGGATTCAATCGAATGGTTGCCCAGGTTCGCGCAACCGCGGAGAGCGCGCGCTGGATGTCACTGTGCTGCGCGGCGAGCGCCGCTTCCACCCACTGTTCAATTCGACGATAAAGCTGCGCGCGTTCTTGCTCAGGCAAGCGCCCAAGTTTGGCAATCACCCTTTCTTCACGCGTCATTCTGCACCTCCGCGCGCTATTATATGTCGCATTACGCCTCACGCAACTGCCGCGTCAACCACAAATTCACCAGCGTCTCCGTCGAAATCCCTTGCGCGTGTGCGCGCTGGACGAGCTCTTGCATCAGGTTTGGCTCGACGGCGACGAGGTTTGTTCTTTGTTGCAAGTCAACCTCAAACTCGACCTCTTGAAAGAGTTCGTCATAATCGGCAACGGTGTCGCGCTGACAACGGATATTGAAAACGGATAAACGGATAGCGGCGTCGTGTGCCGCAACATCCGTTTATCCGCTTTACCCATCCGTTGTCCGTTGACCGCGTGTCCCAACTCCCGCAGCGCGACCACAAAAATCTGCGCGCCGCCGGTCGCGCGGTTATGCAGCGGCGTCGGAACAAGTGTGAGGAACAATATCAACTTGACAACAGCGCCAGCCGTTCCAAAATCCAGTCACGCACCAACAATGAAGGTTGGATCCCGCGCGCCTTACCGATGCGTTCCAATTGGCGTACGGTTTTTGCTTCAAGCGGCACACCCAGACGAATTCGCAGCGGCTTTTTGAATTTGACCTCTACCGTTTCAAATTCATCGGGGAAATTTTCTGGGGAATTCTTGTCCCAAAACGATGCCTCCTCCGCTGCGGTTTTGAATTTTGGAAATTTCGTTGACTTGGTACGACTCATCTTGATCGTAATTTGGAAAACTACGGCAAGGCAAAGAAAGACCTACACTGCACAAAGAATGCTGGTTTTCATTCTTCGGTTGCTTTCTTGCCTTCTTTTACTCGCGAACTTTGTTCGCAATGAATTTCATTCTTCGGACCAGGTGAAACACCACCGATTCTAGAACAAACAGGGTGCGCGTCAATCCAACGCGCACCCTGTTTCCTTGAGGATCGAACACCTCAAGGTAGGCATGGCGAATGATTGTTCGTTTGAGACAACACTGTTCTCGTCTTTGCTGTATAACTCCACACGATTGGATAAGCACGGCGCGCTGGATCTTTAGAGACGGGTGAGAGTAAAACTACAAAAAAATAATCCTGGTTGGGTTCAATGGGCACATTATCAAAGACCCAGCGCGGGAATGTTTGCCCGTTCAACGCAAAAGTTGTTTTGCGGGGCAGGCGATAGCGTTGCGGATTCTCCGTCGCGGCATATAACTCTGCCTGCTTATCCTCTCGCGCAATATACAGAATTGGATAGCCAGTGGCCTCATTTGGAGCATAGTCCAGTGGAACCGATTCCAGTGAGCCATGTCTGAATAGGTCAACGGCGATATTCACAAATTCGGCCTGTCCGACAGGCGCCAAAGTTCCATCTGCGCTGTGAGGCCAGACGATTTGAATACGCGTATCTATCTCTTCTAATTGCTCTGGTTGGTCAACTTGCGCAAATCCTGTTGGAGACACGGGCGCTGGCAACAGGGTACGAGGATCATCTCCATAGACCCGGAAAGGTCCTACCTGACTCAATGCCAAAACAATTTTGGCATTTGGATCACCATCTTGTCTTGCGCGTACTTGTTTGAAATCGAACGAGAGAAAGCTGTGTCCTTGGATTTTCTGTAGAGTCCTGGTCGGTTTATCAGAGGCAATCTCCAGAGGGTCATTATTTTTTGCGAGGTAAAGTGGAATGGTATCCGCCGGCGGATTAGCATCGCATTGCACTTGCACGGTTGGCCAGACGCTTGCATCAATACCCTGAGCACTTGGAGCATTTGACCGGTGCCCTAGCTGATCAACAGCAAGGATTTCTCCAATTTGAAGCTCGTCCAACAAGACAACGGGATGATCCGTTCTCACCCTCCCGGGAGGTTGAGAACTAGGAATACTTGCGCCGCCGGTGCAATTATAATTCCCAAGGGCGATGCCAATCAAGCCGATTGCGATACAGCCCGTTAGAATCCACTGTCTGGGACTGTTGTGCGTATAGAACCACCGGCATATTTTCGTATTTGCGCGTATTGACATGTCTTCACCCTTACCCCCTTGAATCCTTGGCCCGAATTGTAAATTTTTTGCGCCCTTGGATTGTGATTCGGCGCATTGTCAACTGGACTGACCCAATGCAATCCATTATAAAACACGTTCGCCATTGTAGTGCCTCCTTGAATCAAAATGTCGATTGCGTTGATAACACATTGAACGATTATTTGCAACTTGGCGGCAAGTTTGGAGCGGGTATGGTAGTTCGTGTGTTCGCAGTGTGTGTCCACACAGAGGGATGAACAACCACATAGGGTGGTCGTGAAGTTGGGGTCATCAAAACGATAAAGTGAGTTTCCTTCTCCGGCTCTACAGGGACATTCGGAAATACCCATCTGGGATAGGTTTGTGCGTTCAACGTGTATGTCACTTTTTGCGGCGGATAGTAACTCCCAAAGCGATGGAAGGGCAAGTTCCCTTCGGCTATATAAAGCACTGGGGTTCCACTTTTCAAGGGGTCAGCCGGATAGTCAACAGGGACAGATTCGAGCGTTCCACGCTTGAAAATGTCAACAGCAACATCAACAAAACCTGCCTGACGGACAGGCGACAGATTCCCTAGAGTATCGTGAGGTAATACCCATTGAATTCGCGTATCTATCTCCCAAGGTTCTCCTGGCTTTTGAGTTTGTGCAATTCCGGTGGGAGCGATCGGTAATGGCTGGATGGTTCTTGGGTCCAAGCCGTGAATCCACGTTGAGTAAAACTCCCTGTAATTGTCATTTCCTAGAACAATCGTATAGTTGGCAGAGGGATCAGTCTCAAGATCTGTGGGAACATTATCAAACTCAAGGATTGGGAAACTGACTTGATTGGTTTTTCGCAGAACAAACTTGGGCTGCGCTACAAATTCCAGCGGCGCGCCGTTCTTTGCCATGTAGAGAGCAAACGCAAGAGATCCAAAAGGGGTCTTGCAATCAACCTGCTTTTGCGGCCATGCGGATACACGCGCAGTGCGGGACTGTTGGGTTCGAGTTTGATGCCCCAACTCATCTTGTGAAATCACCTCAGCGATGAGCGGCAAATCAGAATCATCGAAGAGTCCGGCTCGCGCCGAACTCTTCCCGTTTCTAGCCGCGTTGCTCATTCCGTGCACAATAACACGATTCGGTTGTTGAAGGTCTAATGACAAACTGACGATGAGAAACGCTATGAGTAGAATGTTTGTCAAGAGCTTTCGTACTACTAACCTTTCTGACATGATCTTTCCACCTTATTTCGAAGCCACAACTCTAAAAGACATTGGCAAGCTGTTCTCCCTCCGATACGGTGATGTTATATTCTGTACCACCAGCATCAGCGTTCGACCTGCCTGAAATGTATGCATGAAGCGCATAAACATCAACATCGTCTATTCCTTGCACGTACGTGCGGAATTTTCGAAGAACGGTCGCCATATCAGTGATACGAGTAGCATCAGATTTGGGGATGCTCCACTCGGTATACCTCTGCGGCCACCGCGGTATTCTTGAGCGCAAGTCATTGTATGCCCCTTTGAGATTCGCCAAGCATTCGGCTCGGGTTAATCCATAAACGTGAGGAGAAAGCCAGTTGTATGCATAATCGCCAACAAAGTCGAGCGGTTGTGTAATTGTTGGCTTGTATGCAGCCCAATATGCAGCCCATTCGGCGTCCGAAAATTTGGCTCCACCGGGTCCCGGAAATCCAAGATAGATCGGATATGTCCCTGCACTGTGTGCTTGTCGTTTCAGATGATATGCCACGTTATACATATAACCGACAAGCTGCTGTCGGTCTCCGCATAAACTTGGGCCTTCGTATTCCAAGTTCAGTTCGTTCATGATTACAAAGGTTCGAATATTATATGCTCTAACTGCCGTATCAATGATATTGTTGTAAAAAATGGTGGCTAACTCTGGTCCCGTTCCCGGCAAGTTGCAAGATCCTTGTCCTCGCGCATCGGGCCAGAACAAACGGAGGACAATCTCTGATGGTCGTTTTGCATTGTTCTTGACAAAACTCGCGGCATCTGCCCAATTATTTGGATTTCCGTTTCCCCAATCAGCGATGATGAGGCAACCATTGAAACCCTGTCCAGCATTGTAGACGTGCTGCGCACGAGGATTGTGCCCCGGCGCGTTGTCAACTGGACTGACCCAATGCAATCCATTATAAAACACGTTCGCCATTGTAGTGCCTCCTTGAAAAAGTGACGCCCTGTGCGGTAACCCTTGCGGGTTACCGCACAGGGCGTCGAATTCTGGGACTAAAATATTTATTGTGTTGTTAACACACTTATGATGCCATGCCAGTCATTATTGTTCCACTGCCCAACCCCGTTACCGCAGCGCCACCCCAAAAATCTGCGTGCCGCCCACAGCGAGACCATACAGCAGCATTGGAAAAAAATGTTGAGCAAAATCAACTTGACAGCAGCGCCAACCGCTCCAAAATCCAATCGCGCACCAACAAGGAAGGTTCGATGCCGCGCGCTTTGCCTTCCGAAGAATGGAATTCATCGGCAAAAGAAGGAACGAACGAAACCAAAGAATGAGAAAAAGCGCAGACCTCCCAACTGAACGATGTCCCAGACATTCTTTGGCTTGCCTCGACCTTCTTTTGCCGTCGTTTTCCAAACTACGGTTCAATAAACAAACAGGGTTCGCGTCAATCCAACGCGAACCCTGTTTTTCTTACATTCTTTTTTCTGCCCCTGACTTGCTTTTGCCGTCGTTGACGCAACATAGTTGCGAGCAAACGACGGTCATTTCACCGCAGCGCCACACCAAAAATAGTCATCCCGCCCGTGGCGAGATTGTACAGCGGCGTCGGGAAAAAGAGGATGAGCAATGTCATCAACGCGGCAACGACCAAGCCCACTTGAAGCCAACGGTCGGACGTCACGCGCGGCGCGTCCGCTGGCGCTTCGTCAAAGAACATCGGGCGCACGATGCGGAAATAGTAAAACACACTGATGACGCTGTTAATCACGCCGACGGCGGCGAGCCAACCAAGTCCCGCATTGATCGCCGCGCCAAACACAAAGAACTTGCCAATGAATCCGGCGGTCGGCGGAATGCCCGCGAGCGACAGCATGAAAAACACCATCAACGCCGCCAGCCCCGGCGCGCGTTGGATCATGCCGCCGTACTGCGAAATATCTACCGCGCCCGTTTTGTTTTCAATCGCAATCACGACGAGGAACGCGCCGAGATTCGTGAACAAGTACGCCGCGACATAAATCAACACCCCGTTCACGCCGTCCAGCGGATTGCCGCTGAAAGAAATCGCCGCCATGCCGACGAGCATGTAGCCCGCTTGCGCGATGGACGAGTACGCCAACAGACGTTTGACATTCGATTCCGCGAGCGCAACCACATTCCCGAGCGTCATCGTCAGCACGGCAATCAGGGCGAACAGCGCGACCCAATCCGCTTTGTACACCACGATGACTTGGAGCACGAGCCGCAACAACACGGCAAAGCCCGCGACTTTCGGACCAACCGAAAGGAACGCGGTGACGGGCGTCGGCGCGCCTTCGTACGCATCGGGCGCCCATTGATGAAACGGCACGAGCGAAATTTTGAAGCCGATGCCCGCCAACATCAAGCCCGTCGCAAAGAGCGCGAGCACTTCATAATTCGTATCCGCAGTAATCACCCTGCCGATTTCGCCGAGATTGAGCGAAGCGGTTGCGCCGTAAAACAGCGACATGCCGTAGAGCATGATCGCCGACGTGATCGCGCCAAACAAAAAGTATTTCATTGCCGCTTCGTTCGATTTCTTGTTTTCGCGCAAATAGCCAGTGAGCACGTATGACACGATGCTGAGAAATTCCAGCGTCAGGAAAATCATCAGCAGATTGGTCGAAGCCGTCAGCATGATCATCGAAGCGACGGCGAGTAAAAACAGACCATAAAACTCGCCCGCGTATTTGCGCCCGCGCATGTACTCGAACGACGCAAGCAAAATGATGACGCCGGTGATGTTTGCGATGATGCGGAAAAAGTTGGTCAGGTTGTCCGAGACGTACAGCGCATCCCGCAAGTCCTGTTGGGGCCAATACAGCAAATCCGCGACGTTGTTGTTGCACTTGGCGCAAAACAGCGCGACCTGATTGCCCCATTGAATTCCCGACCAGTCAATGGGACTCGGCCGAAAGCCGACCGCAAACGACGCGCCCAGTGCGCCGAGCAGCGCCGCCAGCGCAACAAACCCCAACGTCTGTGCACTGCGCCCGCGCCACAGCAGATCCAAACCAAAGATCAGCAGCGCGGCAACCATCAAAATCAGCTCGGGGCTGAGATAAACGAATACGAGTCCGTCCATGAATTAGAAGTTGGAAATTGGAGGTTGGAAATTGGAAATTGGAAATTGGATGTTGGAAATTGCAAGTTGAAATTGGAAATTGCAAGTTGAAATTGGAAATTGGAAACGTCCAACCTCCAACCTCTAACTTCTAACTTCCACTTCTAACTTCTAACTTCCAACTTCTAACTTCTAACTTCTAACGTCCAACATCCAGTCTTTACGCTGTCGCCATGAGTCTTAGAATTTCGACGGTGGCGAAATTGATCGTGTCAATGATCCACGTCGGGTAAATCCCAATGACAAACATCAACACTGCCAACGGCGCGAGCGTCAAAATCTCAAAGCCCTTGAGGTCGGGCAGTTTCGCCCATTTCTCGTCGGCGGTGCCCAGCAGCACTTTTTGAATCACCTTCCACAAAAAGTATGCTGCCGTAAAGACCACGCCGAGCACGCCGATAAACGCCAGCGTTGTCAAGGTTGTGTATGCGCCGCGCAGGACCAAAAATTCGCCTACAAATCCGGCAAGCCCCGGCAAACCGAGCGACGCGAACGAAGTCAACAACAGCAGCGCGCCATAGACGGGCACCTGCGCGCCGAACCCGCCGAATTGGGTAAGGTCGCGCGTGTGCGTGCGTTCATACAACATGCCGACCAAAAAGAACAAGCCGCCCGTGATGACGCCGTGACTAATCATTGCGATCACCGCGCCGTTGATTGCTGTCGCGCCGCTGTCAAGATAACCCGCGTTCTGCAATTGTTCGCCGGTCAGCGCCGCTGCCGCCGCAAAACCGAGAATTACAAAACCCATGTGACCGACGGAGGAGTATGCAATCAGCCGCTTGAAATCCATTTGCGCCATCGCGACGAGCGAACCATACACAATCGAAATCACCGCGAGCACGCCGATCCAAAACGCCCAGTCGTGCGCGACCTGCGGGAAAATCGGGAGCAAAACGCGAAAGAAACCATAGCCGCCGAGTTTCAAGAGAATGCCCGCCAGAATCACCGAACCGGCCGTCGGCGCGGCAGTGTGCGCGTCGGGCAGCCACGTATGGAACGGGAACAGCGGCATTTTGATCGCGAACGCGAGGAAAAAGCCCAGGAACGCGAGCGATGAAATCAGCACGTCCTTGCTGAACGGCATGTTCGCGTGTCCCGTTGCCAAAAGCGTCATGTCAAAGGTATTGGGCGTCGAGTACAGGTACAACGCGATGATGCCCAATAGCATGAACACCGAACCTGCCAGCGTGTAGAGAAAGAACTTGATGGCGGCGTACTGCGGGCGATCTTCTTCGTGTCCCCAAATGCCGATGAGAAAATACATCGGGACCAGACCGATTTCCCAAAAGATGTAGAACAGGAACAAGTCGAGCGAAACGAACACGCCCAACATACCGACTTCGAGCAGCAGGAACAGCGCGAAAAATTCTCTGACGCGATGCTCGATCACACGCGCGGAATAAAAAAGCGAAAGCGTCGTCAGCAGCGTCGTGAGCCAGATCAGCGGCATGCTCAAACCATCCGTGCCCAAATGATACTGGATGCCCAACACCGGAATCCACGGCGCGCATTCGCCAAACGTGTACGCCGCGCTCGCCGAGTCAATGGCGGCGCCACACGCGTTGTAAACAAAATTATACGGCGGTGTAAAGCTCCACATCGTCGCCCATGCCACCGTTGAAAGAATCAGCGGGATGATGCTCCAGAGAATGGAAAAGCGCTTGATGGTATTGTCATTGGGCAAGAACAAAACGATGATCGCGCCCAACAACGGAAGAAATGTGATTGCACTTGACATGGATATATTCCTCGAACCCCCCCTAACGTTGCTCTGCCAGCAGCGACGCCCAGATTTGCGGCAAGGTTTTCTCTGCCCAACCCGGCAGCCGCGCCTCCCACCACGCCATTTCTGCTTGCAGCGCCGGACTGGCTTGGCGCGAAACCGCGCGTAGGGTGCGCTGCCACTGTCGCACCCACTGCGCGTTGACTTGCCGCCGGGCGTCTGTCGGATGTTCCAACCATTCCTCTAACGCGGGCTGCATCCGCAGCGCCAACCGCTTGACCCGCGCGCGCAACTTGGGATTCGCCTGCATAATCTGCATCAATTCCGGCGCGTGGTGATACGTCACATCCACATACACTTGACCGCGCGCATCGGTCAGCAGAATGCGGTCCCGCAGATTGCTCAACAACCGCGAATACGACAAAACTTTTTGCGCGGGCAGCCCTTCCAAGACCACCTCGTCCACTGCCGCCCACCCCGGCGCAGGCGTCGCTGTCGCCGGAGGGGTTGCCGGGATGCGCGTGGGCGTCGCAGACCGAACCGCTGTCGGCGTTGCGGTTAGCGTTGCGGTTGGCGGCAGTGGTGTATTCGTCGCTGTTGGTATAGGGGTTGGCGTTGCAGGATTACCGCCAGCAATGATGTCTGTGTTTTGCCTAATCCATGGATCTCCGGACAGAGGATAGGAGAAACACCACGGATCCTCGCTCTGAGTCCTAACCCCCTTCGGAGCAATTTGAGGGCCTTGGAGTGTGCAATAGATCCCAGTAAAGCCGATATGATCGGCCGTCGGAAGGCGGACCCAACAATTCCGTTTCCAGAGTCAGTGAATCGCCGATTTGGACGACATCGAGCCAATAAGCAAAACCATTTAGAAAATCCGCACGGGTCGGACAACTTGGGCTGTCAACCGGACACCATACGCGAGACAGTGCAAAAGCATTCTCTCCCCATGCAACTGTTCCGGTATTTTGTAAAACGAGCGTTACATTTGTCCAGTCGTCAGGGACAATGGGACCCTGGAGGGTAAGTTGTAATAGATTCCAGCGATAGTCTGGTGTAGCCACATCCCCATTTGCATTTCGTAAATGGACACCTGTGTAATAGTGTGTAAGTATTTGGCGATAGTCTGTCCAGCGAACATTCGGAACATCAACGGGGTCAGCTAACCGCTCATTATGGAAGCCGCGTACCCAATGATTGGCGCTGTGTTGCCCCATGCCAGTACCTGCATTTTCATCAACAGCACCGACGGGATCAAGTACTCCCTTATGTGGTCCTGTCTGTTCTTCACCCGTTCGGCTATTGGTTTGGCGACCAACGTAAGTGCGATATTGTAGATCAAAATAGCTATTGCTATAATTACCGTGCGATAGGAATTGACCAGTGGTCCCTTCTGTAATTGTTCGATACTCTCCTGTTCGAACACCGGCATGTCCCGGGCGATAGTGCTGCCGAGTCTCATCATCAACTCCATAGTGAATATTATTGTCTTGATCGCGCATCTCAACAATACCACACCAAGCATACGCGACCGTACGCGCTGCAACCGATGCTGCACGCAAAGTTTCGTCATCCCAGTTATTCAAAGCCGTTTCTCCTGAACCACCAAACTCTCCTTCCAAAACACCGGTGACATAGTTGTTCAGCATGCCTTCATTTTGGTCCGAGAATGTGCCATTTTGAAAAGGGATTGCGTAAATTTCCCCTTGAGGATTCCCATATAGTGTTCTCGCAATCCATATCGTTTGAGTATTCGGTGGGCATTCCCGTCTATGATCGCCACCCTGAGCACTGACCTCTGCCGATCCAACGATACAAGCCAATAGACATACCCCAATGAAAATTCGATGTAGCATTTGTCTTCTCCGCTTGAAAGAGTCATTTCAATGTGATTTTCAATCCACCAGGCAAACGCTGTTGCGCACTACCCCAGACGATGTAGTCACCTCGCGGGGACCAATCCATCATATACTTTTCATCGTTTGATAAGCCGAGTAGCTTGCCCTCTTTGGCGCTACGATCTGCAATTGCAACATCAAACTCTGGCGTATTATCTCCGCGTCGTATTGCTACGCATGCCACAATATTGCCATCAGGCGACCACGTTAGCGAGTCAATATGGTCGCCTGGCATCGCGATTGTAGAAATGAGACTTCCATCTCGGTCATAGATGCTCGCATAGTAATCACCCGTCGCTAACGCAAGAAATCGCCCATCCCGCGACCAAGCCATTCCACCTACAATATTCGAGAATTGTAGGTAATCCCTTGATTGCTTGAGTATGCGTGGCTCAAAGCGGCCATCCAATGCCACAAGCCAAACTTGACGGTCACTTACAAACGCCAATGTTTTACCATCACCTGCTATTCCTAATGTCATTGGTCCACCGGGATTCTGAACCTTAATTGGGCTTGTGGTTTTTTTGTTCTTTCCATCCAACCGGATCGTGGCAATTGATGCATCGCCATCAAGGAACGTTAGGTGAGTGCGGTCGGTCCATCCGACTTGAGACCACGTTACATCCTGTGCAGCAATTTGAGGAACGCCTTCATTTAACTGAATCCAAGCCAAGTCAAGACGTCCCGACTTGGACTGAGCCAAATAAGCTACACGCGCTCCATCCGGACTCCAATTACCCTGTGTCGCTGGTCCAACCAACTTGGACCACTCCCTTGTGGACAAGCTGTAAATCCACAATTCTGATTCCGGATACGCGCAGTTTTTGTTTCCCTCTGAACAGGGAATCGAAGAACCCGTATAGCGTTCCCATAATATGCGCTGTCCATCGGGCGAAAACCTTGGCGCAACCAGGCGATTACCTTTATCTGCAAGCATCCCATTCGGCATCAATAGCGGCAGGATAGCAGCAACCTCAATCCTTCCAACTTTGAATTCTGTAGTAGAAATAGGTGGGGTCATAACTGCTGGTGTAGTCGTCTGTACAGCCCCAGTATTGGAATTCGGTGGAGCCGGATCAAATACACGAAGAAGCAAAAAAAGCGACACAGCTATTCCAACCACTACAATGGCAGTTATGGCTGGTTTCAATGAACTTTGCAAGAGTCTCCTCCGATCTCGATTCACATCATGCTCAGATCTGAACACGACAAAACAGCGTGGCGGCTGTAGCAACGAACGGAATTATATTATGCTCCAAACGATCGAAAAGCTTTTTACTCAATGCACTCCGGGTAGAACTATCCAAAGACAAGACAAAGGGAGAAAGATGGATAGTGCGATTCGCTTGAACATAGTTCCTCTTTTTCTTAGCGAGACTTGATTTCAGCAAGGATTGGAGGTTTCTGGTCATCCTGTCCCACTGCAATGACTCGCCCAAGCGGGGACCAATCTAATGTCTGCTTGCGACTAGAAGAAACAAACACATTCTTTGTCGCGGCATCAGAGACGCCTAACAAAGTTACGGCGTAATCCGTTCCGCTTTCCGTTCGCGCCTGTCGAATCACTGCAATGGATTGCTCATCGGGAGACCATGCCATAAAAGTTGCACGCTCACCTTCGACTACTAGTTGTCTTTGGAGATGACCCTTTCGATCATAAACCAAAATAGAATTATCGCTTGCAATCATCGCAAGGTAACTTCCCTTCGATGACCACCGTAAACCATGAATCAAATTAGAATATTGCAGATAATCCGCTGGTAGGCCAAGTTCCACTTTACTTTGATTTTTAGCTAACGAAACCAGCCAGACATCATTCCCCTTTACGACAGCAGCAAGATCGCCATCCGGTGAAACCGTGAACGCGCCAGGCCCCGGGACACGACGCATAGCCAAAATATCCGTAACAGAACGATTTACCTTTCCATTTATGTCAACACGGTTGAGGTTCCCCTGTGTATCAGAAAAAATCAAATCATTATTTCCTACCCAATTGGCGGCAGTGAAAGCAACATCCTTTACCAGAGTCGCGGCAACCTGTGTTTTGACATCAATCCACGCTAAATCATATTTACCTGATGCTTTTTGAGCAAGATAAGATACTCGCTTGCCGTTAGGGCTCCAATTTGCCTCTGTTGCGTTTTTTGCAAGGGTTGACCAGCCTTGGTCCTGTAACGAATACAATACCAAATCGGACCGGGCATGAAAACACTTTTCATTTCCCGGAGAACATGGAATGAATTCACCGGTATATCTGACCCATAGTATCTTCTCTCCATCTGGCGAAAATTTTGGATCCAAAAGTTGAGTTCCTCGGTTTGCAAGAAGTTCGCTTGAAGACGAGACTTCTTGAACTGCGACGATTTCAACTCGATTGACATTCCATTGTGCCGTGGATGTTGGGGAGATTTGGATTTCTAAAGTCGGTGTTTCTACAGCTCCGGTGTTTGAGACTTGCATTGTCAAGCTGAAAACACGAAGAACCATGAATACGAATACTGCCACACCAACAATTCCAACGATGCCAGCCAATGGGTTCAATAGATTTTTCATAACATTTTCCTCATCTGCTGCCTATTTCCATTTTCTACGTGAATGATCGCAACAAGAATAAGATTGCAACTGCCATCGCACCCGCCGCCGCAATCAAGGCATAGTTTTGCACATTGCCCGTCTGGATCTTGCGCCACCAGCCCGCCATTTCGCCGGTGGTGCTGCCCGTCGCATTGACAATCCCATCCACCACGTATGTGTCGAATGCGCCCCACAGCGACGCTAGCGCGCGTCCAATCCATCCGCCGAGATTCACCAGTCCATCCACGATGGTGCGGTCGAACCAGTACGCCGCGCGGCTCAATGCGCCGAAAAAGCGAATGAGCAAGCCCGGTTGGGCGGTGCCATCGAGATTGATTTTGTAGCCGTATAATTCGTCGAGCCAGTATTTATTGACGAGCGCGCGCCACAGAATCCCAAGCCGCGCCAACGGGTCGGGCTGTCCTGCCGCAACGGGTCGGAATCCGTAAATCGCCCACGCCGTCAAAAAACCGCTGAGACCGATGCCGACGGAAGCGACCATAGAAACCTGCGCCAATACATCGAATTCCGTGTGCGCGAAGGCTTCCGCCAACCCCAACAACCCGCCTTCGCCGACGAAACGGAAAAATTCGGGCAAAAAGGGCGTGTTCCACAAACCGAGGAACGTCGTAAAGACCGCCAAGACCGCGAGCGGCGCCCACATCCAAGCGGGTGACTCGTGCGCGTGTGCGTAGGCATGTTCATCGCGCGGCTTGCCAAAGAACGTCAAAAAGATTTGCCGCCCGGTGTACAATGCGGTGAGGAACGCCGCCGCCGCCAGACAGATGTACACAAATTGCACCAACGTCAATGGTACGCCTTCGTGGAAAAATCCTTCGCGCAGCGCCTCGAGCAAAATTTCATCCTTGCTCCAAAAACCGGCGAACGGGGGAATGCCCATCAGCGACAACGCGCCGATGAGAAAAGTAATGAACGTGATCGGCATCTTGCGCCACAGCCCGCCCATCTTGAACATGTCGTTCGTGCCGACCGCGTGCAATACGGAACCGGCGGCGAGAAACAGCAATGCTTTGAAAAACGCGTGCGTGATGAGATGGAACGAACCGGCGACGAATGCGCCGATGCCCAACGCGGCGAGCATGTAACCCAATTGCGAAATCGTCGAATAGGCGAGCACGCGCTTGATGTCGTTTTGCGCCAAACCCATCGTCGCGGCAAAAATGGCAGTGAACGCGCCGACGATGGCGACCACTTCCATCGCCTGCCCGCCGGTCGCCGAGGCAAACACAAACAGCGGGAACATGCGAATGACGAGAAAGATACCGGCAGAGACCATCGTCGCCGCGTGAATTAACGCACTGACAGGCGTCGGACCTTCCATCGCGTCGGGCAGCCACACGTGCAGCGGGAACTGCGCGGATTTACCGATCGTCCCACCGAAAATCAACAGCGCAATCAACGTGGGCCACGTCCAACCCAACAGCGGCGATTCGCCCAGCAACATTTCGTTCAATGTCGTCGGGTCAAACATCTTGGTAAAGTCGAGCGTGCCCGCAGTGATAAACAGGAGGATCATTCCCGACATGAGCAAAATATCGCCGACGCGTGTCGTGAGGAATGCTTTGATCGAAGCCGCGCGTGCGCGCCCGACCTGAGCTTCGTCAATGTGACGTTCTTGACGCCCACGGAACGACCAGAAACCGATGAGCGCGTACGAACAAAAGCCCATGACTTCCCAGCCGATGAAAAACTCGAGCAAGTTCGAGGAAACCACCACCAACAGCATCATCGAGGCGAACAGAGAAATGTATGCAAAAAAGCGCGCATAGCGCGGATCGTCTTGGCTGTGATGGTGCCCGTGCTCGTCCACGTGCGTATGGCGCATGTAACCGACGGAATAAATGAAAATCATCAAACACACCGTCGGCACCATGAACAGCATCACCGCGCCAATTGGGTCAATGAACCAGCCGAATTCAATCGTCGAGTTGCCGAACGGCGCCCACACAATCGGCGCGCCGTAAAACGGATGCTGCGCCAACTCGTGACCTTCCGAAAGCGCTTCGGTAAAAACGCCGTACGAGATCGCCATGGAGGCGAGGATGCCGAGTATCGCGACCAACGCGCTTGTGCGATTGTTATTGCGCGTAAAAAGCACGATGATGGCAAACGCCAACAGCGGCAGGAGCGGAATGACCAGCGTGATATTTTGAAACATGAGCGTCAAGTAGACACGTAGACAGGTAGTCAGGTAGTCAGGTAAATAGGTAAACACGGTTTGGTAAACAGGTAACTATGCCTGCGCTCTACCTGCTTACTTGTTTCCCTGTCTACATCATACCTGTTTCCCTGTCTACCACTTTAACAGATCAATTTCTTCCACATTCACCGTATCGCGCGAGCGGTAAATGGCAATGACGAGCGCGAGACCGACAGCCGCTTCCGCCGCCGCCAGCGTAATTACAAAGAGCGCAAATACGACGCCCGCTTGATCCGCAATCGGGTCGGGCGAGCCGTAGCGCCAAAACGCGACGAGATTGATATTTACCGCGTTGAGCATCAACTCGATGCCCATCAAAACGGCAATCGCATTGCGCCGGGACAACGCGCCAAACAGCCCGATGCAAAACAGCGCCGCCGCCAGAATGAGATAATAGACGAGAGGAATTTGTAGAATCATGAAAATCGCGTATGGCGTATGGCAGATGGCTGATAGCAGATGGCTGATGGTTTTGCTATCTGCTATCGGCTATCGGCTATTCGCTATCTGCTATTCACGCGCGATAATGAATGCCCCAATCAACGCGGCGAGGAGCAGCACGGAAACCACTTCGAACGGCAAGAGATACGTCGTCAAGAGCTCTGTGCCAAGATACGGCGTGGTGTCGGTATAGACGGCGGTGCCGCTGTGGACCCACGGCACCTGAAGAATCAATATAAAGAGACCGAGGAACAGCACCGCGATTGCCAGCGCCGCCCACGCCCATTGTTTGTTGGTGCCGCTCTCCTGGCTCTGCATCATCCCGCGCGTCAACATGACCGCAAACAAAATCAATACCGCAATCGCGCCAATGTAAATCAACACCTGCACGATTGCCAGAAACTCGGCTTCGAGCATCAAATAGATTGCCGCGACGCCAAAGAATGTGCCGACCAACGCGAGCGCGGCGTGAAAGACATTGCGCACCAAAACAGTCAGGAATGCCGCCGCCAGCGTCAGGACAGCCACCACGAAAAAGACCAGTTGGGCAATAATGGCTGTGAGCTCCATGGCTTAGCCACCGTACCCTTTCAAGAACAACAAAACACCGCGATAAAACCACAGAAATGCAGCCGTAAATAGAATCAGCGCAAGTGTTATCGGTACCAGACGCTTCCACCCGAAATTCATCAATTGATCCACGCGAATGCGCGGCAGCGCGCCGCGGAACCACAGTTGCACGATGATGAGCAGAATCGTCTTGCCGAAAAAGTACAGGATGCCCAACGCGGGAATTTGCTGCACGAATGGTCCTTGCCATCCGCCAAAGAAAATGGATGCGCCGATGGCGCTGATGAGGAATGTGTTCAAAAATTCGGCGAGATAAAACAGACCAAACTTCATCCCCGAATATTCGGTGTGATACCCCGCGACCAATTCCGATTCGGCTTCCGGCAAGTCGAACGGCACGCGATTGATTTCAGCCGTCGCGGCGAGCAGATACACAAAAAATGCAATCGGTCCGACGGGGATGTACCAAAAGAACCATCCGAGACCGAATGCACCGCTTTGCGCTTGAATCACTTGGCTGAGCGAGATGGAACCGGCGAGCAGCACCGGCACGGCCACGGCGAGAATTTGCGGAATTTCGTAACTGATAATTTGCGCCGCCGCGCGCATCCCGCCGATCAACGCGAATTTGTTATGCGAGCCAAAACCCGCCATGAACACGGAAATGGTGGCGACCGAACCCATGGCGAGTAAAAACAACAGTCCGAGATTCAAATCCACCGCGCCCATGCCGACGCCGAATTGAATAATCGCAAATGACATCACGACCGGCACCACGGCAATAATCGGCGCCAGCAAATGCACCGGTCTATCCACGCCTTCGGGCACGATATCTTCTTTGACCATGAACTTGATCATGTCCGCAATCGGTTGCAGCAAACCGAGCGGCCCCACGCGGTTCGGTCCGACGCGGTCCTGCATGCGCGCCACCACTTTGCGTTCCAACAGCGTGATGTACATCATCATCACCGGCGCGAGGATCAAAACCACCGTCACGACGAGCAGCCCCATGATGAAAAACACAATGAGGCGCGTAGTGTCCGCTGGCACACCCGCCGCCAACAGCAGCTGCGTCAAACCATCGCGTATGAGATTGTACAGCCCGACGAATGGATTAAAGATGAACGAAAAAATATCCATGTACGTTCCTCCCCCCCGCGCCCATTAGAGCGAATTCCGAATTGATTGGTGGGTTGTAGTATAGCGCCTTGTGCGCGTTTTCGGCAGAATTCGACGCCCACAAGGGGCTATACTACCGCAAACGAAACTGGAATTCGCTCTAGGAGACGCGTGAACTGCGCGTGGAGTTCGAGCAAGCGTCAACCCTGTACGATTTCCTCCCCCCCTCTCCTCTTAGGAGAGGGGGCAGGGGGGTGAGGTCAAACCCACTCGAGCAAATTCTTGCGCCACGCGTACGCCAGCGCGCCGACGAGAATCAACATAAAAATCGCCATCTCGATCACCCAAAACGCGCTCATTTGATTCGTCGCCACGGCCCACGGATAAACAAACACGACTTCGATGTCGAATACGACAAACAAAATCGCGTAAATGTAATACTGCACGCGAAACTGGACCCAGATGGATTCGGCTTCGGGCGCTTCGTTTTGGATTTCAATGCCGCACTCGTAAGTGGACTGTTTGAGCCGAGTGGGTTTTTTCGGACGAAAGAGAAATGCGAGAATGAGCGGAACGATGGGAAACGTGACGGCGGCGAACGCAAAGAGACCGATTAAGGCATACCGTTCCAACATGATCACTGCTCCTGACGGCTCATCACGCCCGGTATGGCTCCGGCTTGTCCGCGTTCCTGAAACTTTGCGTGAAGAGTCATCACCTGACACCTCATCGTGCAGAGCAAGGGTGCGCGTAGTGCGCGATGCGTGTCGTCGTCAGATGTCGGTGCGAGGCGGGCTTTTGCCTTCGAGAATAAGCGCCAAACTGGGACCTCGACGCTGCAAGCCGCTCGCAAAAAAATCGGTACGGCAACCATTCGTGCCGTACTGAACAAATGCGATACTAGCACAACTCTAATTTTATTGCAAACCAAAATTAAGCCGCCGTTCATTCTGTCTCGCGTTAAAGTACAAGTTGTTTCTGCGATGAACTACATCGCCGCAGTTGCACTGCATCGTATGCGCGTCGCTCTATCGTTTTCGCGTGACGCGGGTTGCACGTATAATCGCAAGCATGACCCGCCCCCCCTCGCTTTCCACCATTGCCGACGCCGCACTTTGGGACAATTGGCTTGCCGCACAGAATGGCAGCATTTTGCAAACCGCCGCATGGGGCGCACTGAAACAACAATTCGGTTGGCAAGCCGAACGCGTGGCGTTCGCTTCCGGCGGCGAAATCCACGCCGCCGCGCAAATTCTCTATCGCCCGCTCGCCCCGGCATTGACCATCGCTTATATTCCGCGTGGACCCGTGCTCGGCGCCCTAGAATCCCTCGCGCCGTTCCTTCAAGCCATCACGCAGCACGTACGTCAGCGCGGCGCATTCCTGCTCAAACTCGAGCCCGATTGGCAGCGCGGCGATGTGCGCGACGATGCGTTACGCGCCGCCAACGCGCAACCGACCGCCGAAACCATTCAACCCTCCGCGACCATTCACCTTGACCTCACCGCCGACCTCGATACATTGCTCGCCCGCATGAAACCCAAATGGCGCTACAACATCCGTCTCGCCGAAAAAAAAGCAGTCGTCGTTCGCGCGGGTTCGTCCGCCGATATTCCCGCGTTTTATATCTTGATGCAGCTCACGGGCGCGCGGGATCATTTTGCCATTCACGGCATCCATTATTATCGCGCCGCCTTCGAGTTACTCGCGGCGCGCGACCACGTTCGCTTGTTCGTTGCAGAATTTGAAAACAAACCGCTCGCCATGATTTTCGTCACCGCATTCGCGCAACAAGCCATTTATTTGTACGGCGCGTCGAGCAATGCGGAACGCAATCGCATGCCCAATCACGCGCTGCACTGGGCGGCAATGCAATGGGCAAAAGCGCGCGGCTGCACGCATTACGATTTGTGGGGCGTCCCCGACGCGGAGCATGAATCGAGCGACGCGGAAAATCTTCCGTCATCGCTCCATCAATTCAAACAAGGTTTCGGGGGAACCATCATCCGCTATTCCGGCGCGTGGGACATGGTGTTTGATCCGGTGCGTTACAAAATGTACCAACTCGCGCGGCGCATTCGCAAAAGCGGCTTGGGTTGACAGGATTAACAGGATTAACAGGATTATTGCGATGCGGTTCATGGCCTTAATCCTGTAAATCTTGTTAATCCTGTCTAAAAGACCTGTCGGGTCAGCACGCCGCCGTCTACCACCAAACTCGCGCCCGTAATCCAACGCGCCGCGGATGAGGCAAAAAACAAGCACGCGTCCGCGACATCTTCCGGCATCCCCAAGCGTTTCAGCGGCGCAGCGCGCGTCCAACGCTCGACCCCTTCGCGCCAATCCTGTTCCAACGCTTCGCTCCAAATCAAACCCGGCGCGACCGCGTTGACACGAATCCCGTGCGCAGCAAGTTCCAACGCGCTCGTGCGCGTCAACATTGCCAGCCCGGCTTTGGCGGCATTGTAATGCGCGTGCCCCGGCGCGGGATTTTCCGCCTCGATGCTCGTGAGATTGACAATCGCGCCGCCCTCACCCTGCGCGATCATTTGCTTTGCCGCCGCTTGCGTGCACAAAAACGCGCTCGTCAAATTCGCGTTCACGACCGCATCCCACTGCGCGCCCGTCATTTCCAAAAACGCATGCACCGGATAAATCCCCGCGTTATTGATCAACACATCCACGCGTTGAAACGCGCGCACGCTTTCCGCGATCAGCCGCGCGACATCCTCCGCGTGCGTCAAGTCCGCTTGCACCGCGATGGCTTTACCTCCCTCTGCGCGAATTTGTTCCACCACACGTGCTGCTCCGTCCGCGCTCGCGTTGTAATGCACAACCACGCGCGCCCCCGCTTCGGCAAAGCGCCGCGCAATGCCGCGTCCCAAACCGCTGCCGCTGCCTGTCACAATGACGACGCGCCCGGAAAAATCCAACAGCGAATGTACTGGCGGCACGTTCATTGCGAACCTCGCGCGTCCTGTTCTAATTTCAACAACACGCGTTTCTTGGGATTGCGCGCAATGTCCGCCGCCGCGCGAATCAACAGAGCAAAATCCTTTTTGCGAATCTCACTTGCGCGGCGCACCGTGAGATAGCGCACCTGTGTCCCCTCCCCTTCCAGCATACGTTTCGGGTCGGGCAGCAAAATGCCGTACTCGAAACCAAGGTGCGCGTGATCGCCGTCCGCACCGATGAATGCAAAATACGCGCTCGTCTTGCCGGTCGGCACGCGATACGACAGCAAGCCCCATCCCGCGTTCACGCCCTCGATCACCTCCGGCAAAGTTTCGCGCACCACCGCGCGCAAACGATTCGCCAACTCTTGCAGCGGCGGCGGATATGCGGCAAGAAATTTTTCGGGTGACACGGCTTTTCTCTTCACAGAACCTCCTCTGGCAACTCACCTTGTCTTTGCCGGACGCACCGGAATTTTTTCCTGCACTTGCGTTGGAATGGGTACGACATTCGCTCCCGCTAATCTCACACGCGCACCCGCGCACGCGCCCTTGACACTGGATGTATCGCCGACGCGTTCGTACTTGAGTTGACACGTCTGCGCGCCCGCGACCTTTACTTGCAGCCAAAAGCGGTCGTGCGCCGAATCGTAATATCCTGTGCCCGTCATTTCGAACCCATTCGTGAATGCGCAATCCTTCAAATCGAATTTGATGAGGTCGCCCTGTGCGCGAAATTGCAGCGTGCCGCGATCTGCGCAGCCCACCCGCGTCGGCGTCGCGTAATCCCAGTACCAAAATTCCGGCAAATAGTAGATTTCCGTTTCCGCCGATTGCAGAGCTTGAAGCGGTGACGCAAATTCGCGCGCCGCGAGCGGCGCAAGCGGCACGTACGCTGACGTCACTTGACCGGGGCATTCCGTTTCGCGCTGCGGTGGAACAATATCGCTGATCAAAAACGCGTTTACGAGATTGTCAACACACTTGACACCGCGCCCGAAAATTACGTGCGGTCCGCCGCGCTGTGTAATCAGATAAGCATCGTCCAAATTTTCATACACGGCGCGGGCGCTGTTGATCGGCGTGATCGGATCGGCGAGCGCATTCAACACCAACGTCGGCACCCCGGGCGCGCGCCAATGCGGCGGGCGCGTCGCATCGGACGAGGAATCGCGCCAGTACACGCACGGCAAGTCGCCCCAAATCAACGACGCCAACCGCAGCCCGCTGTCCTCGACCGGGCGCGCCCCATTGAAAAAATTGGTCGCGCTCGTGTCTACATCGCCAGAAAAATATCCATAGTCCTGACACTCGACGCCATAATAAATCACGTCCGACCAGGTATCGTCGGGAATGGGCTGCAATGTTTGTTCGTCCACGCCGAGGTTCGGATACAACAAACGCGTCAGTGGAACCAGGTCGCCGCTGCGCGCGTACGCGGCGAGCGCGCGCACAAACAACATGCGCCCGCTTTCACCATACATCTCGCCCACGCCAACGGATTCCAAATCGCCAAAACCAAACCCACGCGTCACGCGCTTGCCCGTGCCCAAAGGAAAGGCAACGCGACGCCTTTGCGCGCGCAGTTGTGCGGCGAGTTGGTCGTACGCTTTCCGCGGATCCATTCCAAAATCGGCGGCGCACGACGCGTTCGCCTCGCACGTATCGAGCGCCGCGACGAGCGTGTCGTTAAACGATTGCACCGCGTTGGCATAATACGGCATTCCGTCCAGCGTTAAATCAACAGTCCCGTCAAGAATCATTCCCGTCAAATGCGCCGCATGCGCGTTGGCGTACGTTTGCGCGTATTGGGTCCCATAACTTTCGCCATACAACCAAAATTTATCGTCGCCCATCAGCGCGCGGAACGCGTCCAAATCCTCGACCGCTTGTTTCGTTCCCAAAAATTTCAGGTAGGGCGATGCGCCGCTTTCGGTATCGCAATCGTCGGCAAAACGCTGCGCGGCATTGCGTAATTTTTTCCACCGCGCCGCCGTGTCGCCGCGCCAATTTTGCCGATACCAAATCGCGGCGGCGGTGGGACACGTCAAGCCGCCCGACAAGCCGATGCCGCGCTGGTCAAAAAACACAATGTCGAAATGTTCGGTAATGCCGCGCGCAAAAAACGAGGTGTAATAATCCGCGCAGCAGCCAATCCCCGCCGACCCCGGTCCGCCCGTTGCCGTGACGAACATCCCCTTGCGCGTTCCCGTCGCGGGCAGTACGGCAAACACAACGTCGAGCGTGCGCGGGTCCGCCGGATTGAAATGGTCGAGCGGCGCCGTGACGGTGACGCACGTAAATTCGCTGTCAGGACACGGCGCGCCGCCGAGCCGTGCGAGAATTTCGCGGGTCGAGTGACGCGGCGAGGCAGCACCCACCGCCGAACCGTCGAAAAAAAATGCCAGCGCGAGCGCGCTTGCTGTGATGGCGAGGAGATAAAAAATGATTCGTCGCATCGTTGTTAGAGACCTGACAGGTTTTTGAAACGGTGGTTGACCATATCACGTGCGCGGTGTACAGCGCGAAAGCGACAGTTGGAACAGACGCGATAAAAACCTGTCAGGTCTTGGATGGTTCGGGCGTGAGTCGTCGCACCCAATCCGCCGCAGTGGGATATTGTGACAACAGTACGGCGCGTTCGCCCAATTCAAAATCGTCGTCGTCATACGCGGGCGCAAGTGTCGCGCCAAGCAATGCCCACGCCCCCCCTTTTACCAAACACGAGCCCTGCCACACGCCGCGCGGCACGACGAAAAAAGGATGCTGCCCCGCGCGATAATCTTGCCCCAAGATTACGACGTGATGCGAGCCATCGTCATGCAACATGACGAGCGCGACCGGATCGCCCGCATAGAAATGATAAATCTCGTCGGTCTTGAGTTTGTGCAAAAACGACTGCGTGTGCGGTTGATGCAAATAACAAATCGCGCTGCCAAAATTTTTCGCGTGGATATAACGCGCGGGCAGCGCGGATTGCGCAACCGTTTCTAGTGCGAGATAATAGCGCGCGAACATGCCGCCTTCGCGCGGCAGCGGTTCGAGGTGAAAATGCCGGATGAGAAATTCAGGCGTCATTTTTTCGCGGCGCTGGAGCGTGGTTTGGTTTTTCTTTTTTTGCGCCGCTCACCAGGTAGGTTGAGCCCCAAGTCACGGCGCACCTGCTCGATAAAAGTTCCGCGCTTGCCCTTTGCCTCACGGCGGCGTTCATCCAAGAACTGCATAAACGCTTTGTTCTTGCGTGTCATTTCAACTTCAACTTGAAAATCATCGCTATCGCCGACATAAAAAGCGCGCGCGTCTCCCGCCTTTGACAAGTAAAACTGTTCGCCATCGGCGGACTCTAAAACCACAGGAGCATGCCGCGCCTGCTTCAAAATCGCGTTCAGCGTTCTGGAGCGCGACGAAACACTGATTGCCTTCATATTTCCCTTTTCCTTCCTCAGAGGCTGGGCGCATGGGCTTGCGGTTTCGCGTCTCTACTGTCGGCGCGTGCCGCAATTGGCGGTAGATTTCGTCGGCAATTAACACTTGCTCATGCTTTCGAAAATAAGCGAGGTCCTTTTTCGCGGAGGCAGAGAATTCTATCTTGTACAAAAGCGGGAACCTCCTTCATTTAGATAGCGCGAGCATTGCTTCCAGCGCAATCTCTATTGCTTTCTCTTTTGCCTGCGCGACGACTGCGCTGTGCGGGTTGTAATCGCTCGTTTCGGCGGGTTCGTTCGGATTGCCGTCCACCGCAAAAATGCCGCCCGCGCGCACGCGGCGCAGTGAAGCAATGATGAGCAGCGTCGCGAGCTCCATTTCGATGCCCACCGCGCCCACGTCCGCCCAATACTGGTGCGGGTTCGGCGTCAAACCGTGATAGAACGCGGCATCACTGCGCAGAACGCCCAAAATATATTTCACGTCGCCGCGCCGCTGCGCTGCGTCCCGCAGCGCGAGCGTCACATCCAAATCTGAAATGGCAGGATATTCTACTGGCGCCAAAACATTGGAGGTGCCATCTTCGCGCGTCGCGCCCGTGCCAATAATGAGACCGCCCGTACGCAGCTCGCGGACGTACGAACCGCACGTGCCCACGCGAATGATCGTCTGCGCGCCAATGCCGATCAATTCCTCAAAGCAGATTGCCGCGCCCGCACCGCCGACGCCGTGCGAAATCGCAGTCACGCGCAGTCCGCGATATTCGCCCGTATAGGAATGATATTCGCGAAACGCGCCCACTTGTTTCGCGTTGGTGAAATAATCGGCGATTTGTTTCGCACGCGCCGGATCGCCGCAGGTCAGAACGAACGGAGAAATATCGGAAGGTTCGAGACGCAGGTGTGGAGTGTTTGCAGTCATGCCACGATTATACACAGAGCCGAAAGGTTTTCAATCCAAGCCATTCTTGGTTACAATGTCCGCTATGCAAGCCGCCTCTTCCGCGTGGCAAGCCCACACCCAGCGCGTCGCGCAAAACATACGCCGCCGCGTGCTCGATTACGTCATTCGCAACAACGGCGGCTATTTGTCGCAAGCGTGTTCCGGCGCGGAGATTCTGGCGACGCTGTACACGCGCATTATGAATCTCGGACCGTCGCGCGCGCCAATGATTCCCGCGCCGTTTCCCGGCGTGCCTTCGGCGCACAACCCCAATTTTTTCAACGGCGCGCTGTACAACGGCGCGCCCGAACCGCACCGCGACCGCTTTTTCTTTTCGCCCGCACATTACGCGCTCGTGCTGTATGCGACGCTGATTGAGGTGGGGCGTATGTCGCCCGAAGGTTTGGAGCTGTTCAATCAAGATGGCAGCACTGTCGAAATGATCGGCGCGGAACATTCCCCCGGCATCGAGACGACCACCGGCTCACTCGGACAATGTTTATCGCAGGCAGGCGGCGTCGCGCTCGCGCGCAAGCTCAAAGGCGAAACGGGACGCGTGTGGGTCATGCTGTCCGACGGTGAATTTCAAGAAGGACAAACGTGGGAAGCGTTCGCCGCGCTCGCGTTTCACAAACTGGACAATGTGGGTGTTTACGTTGACGTGAACGGTTTTCAATGCGACGGCAAGATGGACACGGTGATGCAGATCGAGCCGCTGCACGCGCGTTTGGAATCGTTTGGCGCGGCAGTGTACGAAGCGGAGGGACACGACATGGAGCAACTCGCCGCGCTCGCGACATTGGCACACGCGAGCAAGCCGCTCGTCGTCCTTGCGCGCACCGATCCCGCGCACGGCATCGAAATTTTACGCGCGCGCGCGCCAAAATATCATTATGTCCGCTTCCAGGATGAAACCGAACGCGCCCAATATCGCGATTGGTTAGAGGAAATGAATGTCATTGATACATCGTAGTGACGTGCGATTGCACTTCATCGCCTCAATCGTTCTGCTCGTCCCAAACCAATACATTCTTTGCCACAAACTCTTGTCGAGAGGACATGAACGAAAATGACCACAAATTATCACGCGCTGAGCGCGCCCGAATTACTGCACGAACTGGAATACGCGGGCCGCGCGCCTGACCTCGAATTGATTCGCGTTTGCATGGAGCGTCGCGCAGAATTGACGCCGGGCTTGTTGGATTTACTCGCGGCGCCGCCAGACGAGGATTGGGTAGAAGATGACCCGCGTTGGTATGCCCCGATTCACGCGGGCAACTTGTTGATTCACTATCGCGAGCCGCAAGCGATTCCGATTTTCATGCGCCTGCTGCGCGATCCCAAAAACGACAGCATGGGGGAATGGTTTGATACGGCATTGGCATCGTACGGCATGGCAATTTTGCCCGCAGTGTGCGAGCTCTTGCTTGATGACACGGCGCAGGAATATCCGCGCATCAGCATGACCGCAACCTTGGAAGAGCTTGCCGCCGAATTTCCGACCGAGCGCGGGCAGGTCACGGAGATTTTGCGCGCGGCATTGCCGCCATTGGATGCAGAGGGAAACCTTGTCGCGCCAAAACCGCGTCTCGAAAAACTGAGCGGACTTTGGTCATTCGTTGCGACAGCCCTTGCGAAATTGCATGACCTCTACAGTCGTCCGCAAATTGAGGCGCTCTATCGCGATGGTTGGATGGACGCGATGGTGATGGGCGATCAAAAAAAATATCTAGAACTTTTGATGTCGTCCGAGCCGCTCACCTCGCAGCCGTTCAACATCATCGAAACGTACGAGGAAATGCAGGCGCTCGTCGAACAAGAGGCGGAATGGCAAGCCAAGCACGAAGAAATTCTCGCGCAGCAAGAAAAACTAGCACAAGCGGCGCAACAAACAAACGTTCCCATTTTACCCGCCACGATGCCAGACAAACCCCAAACGATTCGGCGTACGGAACCCAAAGTCGGACGCAACGATCCGTGTCCGTGCGGTAGCGGACGCAAATACAAACACTGTCATGGCAAGTGAGTTTGAAATCGTTACGCGCCCGCACGCGAAAAATCTAGTCGCGTGGGCAAAGGACAAACCCCGCGTCGTCGTGCTGTCCGCCGACCTCACCACGTCGTGTGAAGCAGATACATTTCGCGACGCGTATCCCGACCGTTTTTTCTCCATGGGCATGGCGGAACAGAACATGATGGGTTTCGCGGCGGGACTCGCGCGCGAAGGTTTCTTTCCGTACATTCACACGTTTGCCGTATTCATCACGCGTCGCCCATTCGACCAGCTTGCCATGTCCATTGCATATCCGAATTTGCCCGTGCGTTTTATCGGCTTTCTTCCGGGCATTACCACGCCCGGCGGCGTCACCCATCAAGCCATTGACGATATCGCGCTGATGCGCATCGTGCCGAACATGACCGTGTTGGAAGTCGGCGACGCGACGGAAGTGGAAAGCGTGTTGGACGTCGCGCAAAGCATCAACGGTCCGGTGTATGTGCGAATGCTGCGCGGACAGGTGCCGCGCCTCTTTCGGGAAACAGAACCACTGCAATTCAATCACGCGCGCATTGTGTCGCAAGGCAGCGACGTCACAATTTTGTCCAGCGGCATTTGCACGGAAGAAGCACTCCGCGCCACGCGCGCGCTCGCGACAAAAGGCATCTCGCTTCACCACTCGCACATTTCGACGCACAAACCATTTACCGATCCGCGCGTGCTCGCGGCATTGCACGCGCCGCGTTACGGCGTTGTCACACTGGAAAACCATCTCGTCACCGGCGGCTTGGGTTCGGCAGTCGCGGAAATGATGGCAGAACACGGTATCGGTAAAAAACTCGTCCGCCTCGGTCTGCGCGACGAATATGCGCACGGCGCAAGCCGCGAATACCTGATGAAAAAATATGGGCTTGACGCCATGGCGCTCGTACGCGCAGTGGAACAGTTAATGGGCGAACGATTCGGTTTGAGCGAAGAGGATCTCGCAGCAGTCCGGCTCACTCAGGTACACAGCGCGGCAAAAGCAGAAGCGCTTTAGAGGTTGGAGGTTGGAGGTTGGAGGTTGAAAGCCTGTCCTGAGCGAAGGCGAAGGATTGGAAGTTGGAGGTTGGAAGCCTGTCCTGAGCGAAGGCGAAGGATTGGAAGTTGGAGGTTGGAAGCCTGTCCTGAGCGAAGGCGAAGGATTGGAAGTTGGAGGTTGGAAGCCTGTCCTGAGCGAAGGCGAAGG
>JACQWQ010000219.1 GCA_016209205.1 Chloroflexota bacterium | reverse complement strand
CTGGCGTATTTGCACGCAAAACAACTGCTGTTGGTGTTGGACAATTTTGAAGAGCTGTTGGAGGCGGCGGGCTTGCTCGCGCAGCTGCTGGATGCCGCGCCGCAGTTGAAACTGCTCGTCACGTCGCGCGAACCGCTGCACTTGTACGCGGAATGGGTGTTGGCCTTGCACGGGCTGGACAAACCGCACGCGCGCGAATTATTTGTGCAGCGCGCGCAGCGCACGGTCGCCGATTTTGCCCCGAACGACGCGGACGCGCAGATCATTTTGCAAGTGTGCGAGTACGTGCGCGGGTCGCCGCTGGCAATCGAGCTCGCGGCAGGGTGGGCGAGCGCGCTGCCGTTACGCGTGTTGGCGGAACAGATTCAAACGGATTTGGATGTGTTGGCGACGCCCGCGCGCGATATGCCGGAACGCCAGCGCAGTGTGCGCGCGATTTTTGAACAGACGTTTTGAACAGACGTGGGGACGCTTGTCGGAAAACGAGCGCCCGTTTTGAACAGACGTGGGGACGCTTGTCGGAAAACGAGCGCCGCGTCCTGTGCGGTTTGTCCGTGTTCCGCCAACCGTTTCGCCGTACCGCCGCGCAATTCGTTGCGGGCGCGACGCCGTTTCAACTCGCCGCGTTGGTGCACAAGGCGCTCATCCAATTGCGCGCGGACGAACGGTATGAACTGCACCCGCTGCTGCACGAGTTTTTGAGCGAACGCCTTGCCGCGCAGCCGCAGCAGGAACACGCGGCGCGCGCGGCATGTAGAATTTGTGATCGCGCAGATCGTTCGCGGTTTCGAGCACATCGCGCGCGGCAAACAAATCGAATTCCGTCCCGAACTGGATGCTTTGCAGGAGGAAGTGGTTGCCGCGTTGGAGTGGAGCGCGGCGCAGCGGCAGCCCGACGCGGCGAGGCAAATTGCCAAGAGTTTGTACGATAATTTCGCGCATCGCGGCGAATATGCGCGCGGCATCGCGCTGTTTCAAAACATCGCGCAAGTGATGCAAACCCATGCGCCGTTGTCCGACGCCGCGCGCCGCGCGCCGCGCGCTGGCACACGTATGGTTTTGCACCGGCGCGTTGGAGGTATTTCGGGGCGACCACAAAACGGCGCGCCCGCTCCTGGAATCGAGTTTAGAGGTCGCACAGGAGTCGAACGATGTGGATTTGCAGATCCAATGTTTGCGCTCGCTGGGCTTTGGCGCGTTTGACCGGGGCGAACCGCGCCGCGCGCGCGAGTTGGAATTGCGCGTGTTGGAACTGCGCCGCTCGATCAACGACGTGCTGGGCATTCCGGCTACCTACACGACGCCGGCAAACATTGAATTGTATACGGGCGTACTCCCGCAGGCGCGGGCGTATTATGAACAGTCGCTGGCGCACGCGCGCGCGCTCGGACACACGGCGACGTTCAATAACGCGTTCGCTTTGAACGGTTTGGGCGCGGTGATGCGGCGGATGGGCGAACCCGCGTTGGCGCGGCAGTACAATCAAGAAGCTTTGGAGATTTCGCGGGGCATCGGACACGAATGGAGCGTCGCCGATTGTTTGTGGGAGTTGGGCTTGTTGGCGGCGGACGCGGGCGAATTTGCGCTGGCAGAAAAATATCTGGACGAAATGCTGGCGATTTACTAAAAAATCGGCAAGGGCAGTCATATCCCCCACGCGCGGCGCGCGCGCGCGGTTGGTTGGAGGAATGTCGCGGCGATTGGGAGGCGGCGCGGCGCGCGTATCACGAAGCGTGCATCGGTTTTGAACAAACCCAGCAGCCGATTTTTGCGCCGCTGGCGCGCGCGGATCTCGGACGCGTGTTGGCGCGGCAGCGCGAATGGGACGCCGCCGCCATGCACCTCTTACACGCGCAAGAAGCATTTGGCGCGTACGCTTTTCCTTATGGCGCGGTGCTGGTCAAGCTGGGTTTGGGCATGGTTACGTTTGGGCGCGGGGATGCGGCGCGCGCCCGCGCGGATTGGATGGACGCGTTCGGAATTGCGGTAAACGGCGCAGAGTATTTGCAAGCACTGTTGACATTGGGCGAGCTGGTGGAAAGCTCAGGATTGCACCCGCTGTACGACCCGCAAGGGATCGCAGAATTTTTAGCGGCGCATCCGGCAACTCCCGCCTTTGTGCGCGCTCGCGCCGAACGCGTGCGAAATCAAATCGGCGCGACAAAAAATGCCGCGCCGAAATCGTTTGAGGAGGTGATGCAGTTCTTTTTGCCCGTGTTCCAATAACTCATGTTACGCACTTTTCCTACAAAAAGGCGTGTTTGACAAGATTAACAGGATTAACAGGATTATTGCGATGTGCGATGTAGGCGATGGGAATACATCGCCCATCGCCTTCATCGCCTGAATCCTGTTAATCCTGTCTCTATTGTTTCAGAGTGCGCAAGGTGAGCCAATAAGTTAAAATAGAGCCGCGCACGCGCGGTTAACTTGCCGCGATCGTGGGAACGGCGCCCGCTTGCCGCGCCGCTGGCTCGCTCACCGCTGCGGGTTCGTCTGCAGTGATGCCGATACTGCGCAGGAACGCATCTACGATTCGCGGGTCCCACTGCCGTCCGCTCTCTTGTTTGAGAGTGGCGACTGCCTGCTGGGGCAAAAGCGCGCGGCGATACGGACGGTCGGTCGTCATGGCATCGTAGGCATCCGCCACCGCAATCACCCGCGCGCCGAGTGGAATTTTCATCCCTTTCAAGCGCGCCGGGTATCCTCTGCCGTCCCAACGCTCGTGATGATGCAGAACGATCTCTCTCCCGCGCGCAAATTCGGGATGGCGTTTGAGCAGATTCGCACCCGCCGCGCTGTGACCCTCAATCGTCTTGTGCTCTGCGGGCGTCAACGCTCCCGCCTTTTTCAAAATATCATCGGGCATTCCGATCTTGCCAATGTCATGCACGCGCGCCGCGGCGAAAACGAGTTCCGCTTCCTCCCCGATCGTCGCGAGCTCGCGCAGGATTCCCGCACAATAGTCCGCTACGCGCCGCGAATGCCCGCCCGTGTATGGGTCGCGCAAATCCACGGCGTCTGCCATGCTCTCTAACAATTGGCGAGTGCTCTCGTGCATCTGCTTGGCATTCTTGAACGCGAGATAGACGATGGCGGTGGGCAGCGAGAGCAAGACGAGTGCCCAGGTGTCGTGCATTGCCGCGAGTGCGCCGAGCATCCCCAACAGATATTGCACGCTTTCGACCAAACTCGACTCACGGAGGAGCACCTGCAGGACTTGATGTGGCGCTTCGCCGGACATTGCCGCCACTTCCAGTGAAGTGGTCAGCATATCCAGCGCAAACATGATCGCGGCGCTTCCGACCAATTCGAACGCCTGGATCATCGCGTCGTCCTCCGTCCAATGCGCGACGAGTGATCCCGCAAAAGCGATGATCGTCCAGCGCCCCGCCGCGAGGGCGAGGTCGCTCCACGAGAGCCCGCGGACCGCGTGCATTTGCCACTCGGCGATGAGAATAGACAGCCCCGCCGCGAGCGCTGCCAGTGGTGGCGGTAACATCACCGCCATCAAATACAATGGAGCTGTCGTGATGAACAGCTTCATGTTGTGCCGCAGGTGGATCGGATATCGTTCGGCGAGGATGACCGCTGTCAGCAGCAAGCCGACGACGAGGAGCGTGTCCAGCGATAGCCAGCGAACCGAATCGAACATGGTAGGAATCCACGCCCACAGGAGCAGGCACAGCGCGCCGATGCCTGCCACGAATCCCAAAAGCGGCTGCGGCAGAAGGTTGCCCAAGGTCTGTCTTGTCTGTCGCGCGAGAGAGAAGGGTTGGGTTTTCATGCTAGTGGACAATTCGAAATCTTATTTGATTTTTCTATAGGATTCCTGAAAGTTGATGCTGCCCCAAGGTCCCAGTCGCACAGACAGTGTGTCTTCGCCATAGCCGCTGGCGGCGCCGCGATATGTGGTCGCAGTCCAGACACTGGTCGCGCTCACCGCGACGGTGTTTCCTACCATCACGACGGTTTCGCTCGTGTAATAGTTGGGTTGCTCGTCGTTGACGAGCGTTAAATGCTCGCGTTCGCCCAAGCCGCCCGCTGTATAAACAATGTTTTTGATTTCAACCCCGGGCGGGGCATGGAGAGTGTAATTGATTGACCTGACCTGGTCCTCGGGCGCGTCAACCTCTACCGTAATGCGCACCTGATCGCCGTTGGTCAGAGTGACAATCGGGTCCGTGCGGCAACCGGCAACGCGCGCTTCAATGTTTTGCGGAACGAGCACCAATATCCCCAAGAGGAGAAAGAGAGTCCAGCGTATGAGCCGGAGCGCGGCGCGTGCTTTGTTACGATTCTTCATAGTATTTACCTTTTGGTGGCCCATTGATGTTATCCCCGGTCATAGGATGCAGTCAAAAGAGACAGGAGTGATACCGTAACCGAAGAATCCTCATGCCAGGATGAACTCTAGGCGCATTGATCCCTTCTCTTTTGTGAAAAAATAAAACCCAGCCCCACCAGGGCCGGATTTCTGGTTGAAAAAAATCCTGGGCAACCCGGCTGACAATTTTGGGCGAATCAATTCGCTCGCTACAAAATCACGAAACCTGCCTTCGCAGGTTGGGATTTCAGTGTGCGGTCGCGAATCTATTCGATTCGTTGCGAACTGTGTTCGCGCGCACACTTGGTGTAGTTGTTGGCGCGATTTTTCCGATGAAGGCGATGGAATACATCGCACATCGGCAGCGCCCGCCGCGCCGACCCAAAACTTTGACGCACACCCCCTACCTACCATTCGGTAGACGCATTTCTGCGTTTGTGCTACAATACGCGCGTTTATGACGCACTGCGTCAGAGAAATTAGAAATTCAAAATTGAAAAATTCAAAATTCAAGCGCGCGCTATCCGGCGCCGTTGGCCCAGTCGAATTTCCAATTTCCAGACGTTCCACCGGAACGTCTCTACGTCCAATTTCCAATTTCTAATTTCCAATTTCTCCCTCCACGAAGGAGTCACTACAATGTCGTATGTCATTCGTCGCGTCGCCGTCATCGGTTCCGGTACGATGGGCGGCGCGCTGGCGGCTCACGCTGCCAACGCCGGGTTCGATGTCACCCTCCTCGACATTGCGCCCAACCAACTCACGCCCGACGAAGAAATCAAGAAACTGACCCTCGAACATCCCGCCGTGCGCAATCGCATCGTCAACGCGGGCATGCACGCCGTCGTCAAATCCAAACCCGCCGCGCTGTTCACGCCGCAAATGGCGGAACGGATTCGCGTGGGCAACCTGCAAGATCATTTTGACCTCCTCGCCGACGCGGACTGGATTCTCGAAGCGATTGTCGAAAATCTCGCGGTGAAACAAGAGTTGATGGCGCGTATTGACGCGGCGCGCAAACCGCATGGCATCGTCACCACCAATACGTCCGGCATTCCGATTCACGCCATTGCGGAAGGACGCAGCGAATCGTTCCGCAAACATTTTCTCGGTACCCACTTTTTCAACCCGCCGCGCTACATGAAATTGTTGGAAGTGATTCCCGGTCCCGCTACGCTGCCAAAAGTCGTCGCGTACGTGAAATCCTTTGGCGAAGATGTCTTGGGCAAGGGCGTGGTGATTTGCAACGATCGCCCGAACTTTATCGCCAATCGTCTCGGCTCGTATCTGGGCATGTACGCGATGCGTTACGCGTACGAGCACGATTATCGCGTGGACGAAGTGGACGAATTTACCGGACCCGTCATCGGGCATCCGAAAACCGCAACGTTCCGTCTGGGCGATTTGGTGGGTGTGGACATCCTGTATCACGTCGCCGACAATTTATACCACGCGGTCCCCGAAGACGAAGCACACGCGGACTTGCAGCCGCCCGAATTTTTGAAAACGATGGTCGAACGCAAAATGCTCGGCAACAAAAGCGGCGGCGGTTTCTACAAAGAAGTGCGCGAAAACAGCGGCAAGAAAAAATACTATGCGCTCAATCTGAAAACGTTCGAATATGAAAAACCGGGCAAGTTTTTCTTTGACTCTGTTGGCAGCGCGGAAATGTGCGACACGTTGCCCGAAAAATTACGCGCGATGGTCGCGGGCGATGACCGCGCCGCGAAATTTGTGTGGGACACCACCGCGCACTATCTCGCGTACGCGTCGCACCGCATTCCCGAAATCGCCGACGATATTGTTTCGCTTGATAATGCGATGAAGTGGGGGTTCGCGCACCAAGTCGGTCCGTTCGAGACGTGGGACATGCTCGGCGTCGCCGACACGGTTGCGCGCATGGAACGCGAAGATATCGCCGTCGCGCCGTGGGTCAAGGAAATGTTGGCGGCAGGGCACGCGTCGTTTTACCAAAACGGTGCGTATTACGATCCTGCATCCAAGACGTACAAATCCATGCGTGAAACGTCAAACGTCATCCTCTTGAAAAACACGCGCGTGATTGCAGAGAACGACAGTGCGACGCTGCGCGATTTGGGCGACGGCGTGGCGTGTCTCGAATTCCACACCAAGATGAACGCGCTCGACGACAGCATTATCCAAGTGGCGCGCGCGGCGTTGGACGAGGTGGACAAAAATTTCGTCGGCATGGTCATCGGCAATCAAGGCGAACATTTCAGCGCGGGCGCGAATGTAATGGCAGTCGGTCTCGCCGCAGAGAATGGCGAGTGGGACAAGATCAATGAGGTCACACAAGCACTGCAAGATTTCTTGATGACCGTGCGTTACTCGCGCAAACCAATTGTGACTGCGCCGTTCGGTTACACGCTGGGCGGCGGCTGCGAAGTCGCCATGGCGGGTTCGCGCATTGTCGCGCACGCGGAAACGTACGCCGGTCTCGTCGAAGTCGGCATGGGTCTCGTACCCGCGGGCGGCGGCGTCAAAGAAATGCTGCGCCGCGTGGTTGTGCCCGCGCTGCAGACGCCCACCACGGAGGTGCTGCCATTCCTCCAGCGCGTGTTCGAAACCGTCGGCACGGCCAAGGTTGCAACGAGCGCGGACGAAGCCAAACAAATGGGCTTTTTCGGTCCTGACACGCGCGTGGTGATGAATCGCGACCAGCTCATCGCGGCAGCCAAACAGACGGTGCTCGACATGGTCGCGGAAAAATACCAAGCCCCCGCGCGTGCGAAAATTTATGCGGCGGGCGAACGCGCGCTCGCCGCGCTGCGCATCGCGATCTATTCGATGCTGTCGGCAAAATACATCAGCGAATATGATGCCCAAGTCGGCGACAAACTCGCGTACGTGTTGTGCGGCGGAAAACTGACCGCGCCCGCGTGGGTGGACGAGCAATACATTCTCGATCTCGAACGCGAAGCATTCGTCTCGCTGTGCGGCGAAGAAAAAACACGCGAGCGGATTTGGCATTTTCTGAATACGGGGAAACCGTTGCGGAATTAGAAATGCGAAATTAGAAATTGGAAATTAGAAATTGGAAATCCGAGGAGACGACACGACATGCCGACGACCAAGCCAAAATCGTTTGAAGAATGGCAACTGTCCGTTTCCGAAATCATCCGTGCGGATCCGTTATGGAAAAGTGTCACATATCAAAAGGCATTGTTCCTTTACGATTTGTCGTGGTTTGATTGCGACTATTTGATGAACGATACGCGAGGTCGCAAACTCGCCGCGCAATTGATAGAGGCATCAAGTTCAATTAGCGCGAATATCGAAGAGGGATTCGGAAAGGGGCTTGGACCTGATTACGCGCGTTTTTTATCCATCGCGCTTGGTTCGGCGCGCGAAACGCGCGGTTGGTATTGGCGCGCGCGGCACAAAATCCCTACGGCAGTTGTCGAACATCGAATGGTGCTCGCATCGGAAATCATTGCGCTACTCACCACAACGATTCCGCAGCAACGCCAAATCAAACGCAAGAAATGAGTTCTAATTTCTAATTTCTAATTTCCAATTTTGAATTTGTAACAGGAGCAGTGAAATGAAACAAGCTGTGATAGTCTCCGGCGTTCGCACCGCGATCGGCAAAGCGCCGCGCGGCAAATTGCGCACGACGCGCCCCGACGATCTCGCGGGAATTGTCGTAAGCGAAGCATTCAAGCGCGCGGGCGGCTTGAAACCCGAAGATGTGGACGATGTGATTCTCGGCTGCGCGATGCCCGAAGGCGAACAAGGTTTGAATATGGGGCGCATCGCCGCGTTACGCGCAGCCCTCCCGAACGCGGTGACGGGCATGACGGTGAATCGTTTTTGCGCGTCCGGCGTACAAACCATCGCGCTCGCCGCGCAGCAAATCCGCGCGGGCTGGGGCGACTGCATCATCGCGGGCGGCGCGGAATCCATGAGCATGGTGCCGATGATTGGGTTTCATTTTTCGCCGAACCCGTATCTCGCGCTCGAATATCCTGCTATCTATCTCGGCATGGGCTTGACCGCCGAAAATGTCGCGGAACAGTACGACGTATCGCGTCAAGCGCAAGACGAATTCGCGTTGCGTTCGCATCGCAATGCCATTGCGGCGATTGAAGCAGGCAAGTTCAAGGATGAAATCGCGCCGCTGCAAGTGGAATTGGTCGAAGCGGAAAACGGCGGGACCAAACAGCAAAAATATACATTTGACGTGGACGAAGGTCCGCGGCGGGACACGACGCTAGAAGCATTGGCGAATTTGAAACCGGTCTTTCGCAACGGCGGCAGTGTGACCGCAGGCAATTCTTCGCAAACGAGCGACGGCGCGGGCGCAGTCGTCGTCATGTCAGACGAAAAAGCAAAAGCATTGGGCATGAAACCGCTCGTGCGCATGGTATCGTTCGCGGTCGGCGGCGTCGGTCCCGAAGTCATGGGCATCGGTCCAGTGCAGGCGATTCCCAAAGCGTTGAAAATCGCGGGGCTGGAATTAAAAGACATTGACGTCATTGAACTGAATGAGGCGTTCGCCGCGCAAGCGGTCGCGGTGATTCACCAATTGGAAATGGACGAAGCACGCGTCAACGTCAACGGCGGCGCGATTGCGCTCGGTCACCCGCTGGGCGCAACCGGCGCGAAACTTACCGTGCAGCTCATTCATGAATTGAAACGACGCAAGGCACAGTACGGCATGGTGACGATGTGCATCGGCGGCGGCATGGGCGCGGCGGCGATTTTTGAAAATTTGGAATGAGGGAAATGACACGCCAACTCATTCTGGCAGCGGGTGACATCATTGCTTTGCTGCTGTTTGTCCTTGCCGGGCAAATTGATCATCAGACCGTGAGCGCAGACATGCCGTTGGGCGGTGTGATTCTCGCCGGTTTGCCGTTTGTCATGGCGTGGCTTGTGCCCGCGTTTTTGCTCGGCGCATTTCGTGAGGATGTTGCAAACCCGCGCGTCATGTTTACGCGTTCACTGATTGCGTGGTTCATCGCGCTGCCATTGGGCATCGTGCTGCGCGCGCTAGTGTTGGGACGGGAAGTGATTCCGGTTTCTTTTATGCTGGTCGCGTTCGGGTTCGGTGCGTTGTTCCTCCTCGGTTGGCGTATGGTGTTTGCATTCCTGGCGCAGTGGCGCAAAGGCGCGCGCGCTTGAGTCCAGCGTATAGTGAGGCAGTCCACGCCCGGCAGATTGACTCCCCCTTGTGCGAAATCGCGCAAGGGGGAGTTTTCATTTCCTACCCAAATCAACCGCCAAATACATCTTTTGATACATGACGCAAGCATTCACATCGCGTATAGTGGCGGCATAAAACCATTCGCCTTGCGGCGCACCCGCAGCCAATGAAAAGGACAAGCGGCGTAGTGACGATTTTAATCGGTCCTGTCAGTCCCAAACGAATGAGGCGATGGAATACATCGCACGTTACTACGGTTTTTTTCAGAGGAATCGCCCATGCGCCCCACCGCACCACCGCGATCGAAAATGCACGGTGTGGTGCTCCCTCTCTTTGTGAAGGAGAGGGCTGGGGTGAGGTTATTTTCAAAGGAGGAATTTCATGCCAATGTTTGTTCGCGCTTTGCACCCCCTTCTGTTGTTCGTCATGTTTGCCATCGCGCTCGTCTGGAGCACGTCCGCGTTTGCCGCGTCTGCTGCAACGTTTACGGTCAATGCAACGGACGATGTCGTCAATGGCGGCGGTTGCGATGCCGCGCACTGTTCGCTCCGCGAGGCAATCAACGCTTCGAATGCGAGCGTGGGTGTGCAAGATACGATTCGTTTCAAAATCAAAAAAGCCGGCAATCTGAATTGCAACAGCGCCACCGGCGTTTGCCAAATCATGCTCGCTTCCGCGCTCCCTACGCTTGGCGATTCTGTGATCATTGACGGTTATTCGCAACCCGGCGCGTCGCCCAATACGCTCAATCTGGGCAACGACGCCAAAATCAAAATCGTGCTCGACTGTAATTTGCTCAACATCAATGGCTTGACCCTCAACGCCAATACCTCGACCATCAAAGGTTTGTCCATCGTGCGCTGCAATGGGAACGGAATCTCTGTACTTGGCGATACGAATGCGCTTGAAGGCAACTTTATCGGGCTTGCGCCGGACGGCTCGCAGCAGGCGAATACGACAGGCATTCAAGTATTGAGCGCGTCAACAAATCGGATTGGCGGTATCCCCGTCGCGCGCAACATCATTTCAGGCAACAACGGCGCGGGCATCTCGGTCATCAATTCACCACTCACAGTCATTCAAGGCAACTATATCGGCGCCTCGCCGCAAGGCACAGCTGCGTTGGGCAACGGCGGCGATGGTGTTTTCCTCTCCGGTTCGGATTTGTGCACGCTTGGCGGACAGGGCGTGCAGGCGCGCAACGTGATTGCGGCTAACGGCGGCGAGGGCATTGGGCTTGGAAACGGCTCGGACAATAATCTTATCAGCGGAAACTTTATCGGCGTCGGCGCGAACGGCAAAATATCGCTCGGCAACCAAAACGGGATTTTTATTTCCGGCGCGTTCAGCCAAAGCGGTCCCAAATCCAACACGATCATGAAAAATCGCATCGGCAACAACAGCGGCGCGGGGATTTGGATTCAGGATGTGACGAACACCTACAGCACGGACAATGCCTTTTCGAGCAACTCGATTTTCAGTAACGGCGCGTTGGGCATTGACTTGCGCGCGCCGGGGGCATCCGGCAACGATCCGGGCGATGGCGACACGGGCGAAAACGGGATGCAAAATTATCCCGTGTTGAATTCCGCCAAAAAGACGGCGACGGGCGCGACGATCAAAGGCGCCTTGAACAGTAAAGCAAATGGCACGTACCAACTCGAATTTTTCGCCGCCGCCGCGTGCGACGCTTCGGGCAATGGCGAAGGCAAAAAATTTCTCGGCAAACTGAATGTGACGGCGGATGCCAGCGGCAATGCGAGCTTTACATTCAAGACGACCAAGAAAGTGAAACAGGGACAGGCAGTCACGGCGACGGCGACCGAAGTTGTCAGCAGTGACCTACGCAGCACTTCGGAATTTTCCCAGTGCCGCACGCTGCAATAAAAAGGATAAAAAAAAGGCGGGCATCAAGCCCGCCTTTTTTAGTCGCAATGACCTTCCCCTGTTGTTCCTTCGGGGGGGGAGAAGAAAGCAACAGGGGAAAAGTCGCGGGCTATTATAAAACAGACGCGCGGCTGCGCCAAGTGCGTGAGCGCGCACCCACCACAGGGCAAGCACAAGGCGTTGCCCCTAGGAAATGCCCACTGTAGGGGCGCACCCTTGTGGTCGCCCCGCTTGTGCTCGCCCCGCTTGTGCTCGCCCCGCTTGTGCTCGCCCCGCTTGTGCTCGCCCCGCTGCCCGCGCGACCCCCACTTGCCAAATGGGACAAAATCAACAGAATGTGTTTCCTATGACCCACCCGTTCGACTGGCGCACGATTGCGCGGCAAGTGATTTTGGCGCGTGAACTCGATCAACTCGAAGAGCGCGAACTCGTCGCCGGAAAAATGACCGACCCGCGCCGTATGGTGAAATATCAGTTTTCAGCGGGCGGTCACGAATTGGTGCAGGTGCTGCTCGCCTTTGCGCTCGATCATCCCCACGACGCAGCGGGCGTCTATTACCGTTCGCGTCCGTTCCTGTTGAGCATTGGTCTCACGCCGCGCGAAGCATTCGCCGCGGGCTTGGCACGCGCCGGCACGCCAAGCGATGGGCGCGATGTCGGCGTCGTGTTCAACCTGCCTTCGCGCGGGCGCGCCACCGCGCTGCCGAGCGCGGGCGATGTGGGTTCGCAGTATTCGCCGTCGGCGGGCTGGGCAAACGCGATTCGTTATCGCGTGCGCGTGTTACAGCAAAGTGAATGGGAAGGCGCGATTGCCGTCGCGATGGGCGGCGATGCCAGCGTGGCGTCAAATGGGTTTTGGGGCGCGCTGAATATCGCCACGACGCAAAACTTGCCGCTGTTGTTTTGGATCGAAGACAACCAATACGGCATCTCGGTCCCTGCGCATCTGCAAACGCCCGGCGGCAACATTGCGGCGAACCTCGCGTCGTACGGCAATTTGAAAATTTTCGAGTGCGACGGCGCCGACCCGCGCGCGGCGGCGGAAACAATTCATGACGCAGTGCGTTATGTGCGCGCACACGGTCCCGCGCTCGCGCGTTGGCGCGTTCCGCGTTTGCAGGGCCACACGTACGGCGAAGACCAACGCGCCTACAAAAGCGACGCGTTGTTGGCGCGAGAAATGGCGCACGATCCCGTGATGCACTTGCGCGAATTTGTTTTACAGAACGGAATGGCTGCGGACGAATGGGGCGCGCTGATCATTGACGTGCGCGCGGAATTGCGCGCGGCGTTGCGTCAAGCCGAAGCGCAGCCCTCGCCCGATCCCGCGCAAGCAACGCGCTTTGTATTCTTCGACGGCGCACTGCCGCAGCAGGGCGGTTTGCGCGTCGAACAGGCGCACCTGGAACGCGGTACGGATATACCGCAGCCCGAAGGCCCTCGCATCAACATGCTCGACGCGATTCGCAGAACGCTCGAACACGAACTGCGCGTCAATCCGCGAATGCTGCTCTTTGGCGAAGATGTCGGACCGCGCGGCGGGGTGCATCGCGCGACGGTGGGCTTGCAAAAGGAATTTGGCGACGCACGCGTATTTGATACGTCGTTGAACGAAGAAGGCATTTTGGGACGCGCGCTCGGACTCGCGTGGGCGGGACTATTGCCCGTGCCCGAAATTCAATTTCGCAAATACGCCGACCCCGCGCAAAATGAATTGGACGACATTGGCACGACGCGCTGGCGCACCGCGAATAAATTCGCCAACCCGATGGTCGTGCGGATGCCGCTCGGATTTTTGGTGAAACAATTCGGCGCGCTCGGCGACCCGTGGCACAGTCCCACAAACGAAGTGGTGTACGCGCATCTGGTCGGTTGGCGCGTTGCATTTCCGAGCAACGCGCAAGACGCGGCGGGTTTATTGCGCACGGCGCTGCGCGGCGACGACCCGACGATTTTTCTGGAACATCGCGGTTTGCTCGATACCCCACACGCGCGCCGCCCCTACCCCGGCGACGATTACTGCTTGCCGTTTGGCATTGCCGCGCGCGTGGCGCAAGGCGACGAACTTACGGTCGTGACGTGGGGCGAATGTGTGTATCGCTGTCTCGAAGCCGCGCAGCCGTTCGCGGGCCGTGTCGAGATTTTGGATTTGCGCACGATTGCGCCGTGGGACCGGGAACAAGTTTTGGCGAGCGTCAAGAAAACGGGCAAGGCAATGGTCGTGCACGAAGATTTGACGACCGGCGGTTTTGCAGGTGAAATTATTGCCGTGATTGCGCGCGAGGCATTTCTAGATCTAGACGCGCCGCTGGAACGCGTTGCCGCCGCCGACACGCCGATTCCGTTCAGTGTAGAATTACTGGACGTCGTATTACCTTCGGTTGAAAAAATTCGCGCGACGATAGAACGACTGTTGAATTTCTAAACGACATGCGATTGGAGACTGGAGACTGGAGATGGAGGGATGGAGAGATGGAGAGCGAGAGGGATGGAGAGTGGGAGGGATGGAGAGCGGGAGGGATGGAGAGCGGGAGGGATGGAGAGCGAGAGGGATGGAGAGATAGAGAGTAAGAGGGATGAAGAACGGGCGAGGTAACGAGAATTTTGAATTTCCAATTTCCAATTTCCAATTTCCAATTTCCAATTTCCAATTTCCAATTTCCAATTTCCAATTTCCAATTTCCAATTTCCAACTTCCAATTTCCAATTTCCAACTTCCAATTTCCAATTTCCAATTTCCAACTTCCAATTTCCAATTTCCAATTTCCAATTTCCAACTTCCAATTTCCAATTTCCAATTTCTAATTTCCAATTTCTAATTTCCAATTTCTAATTTCTAATTTCTAATTTCTAATTTCCAACCTCCAGTCTCATGTTAGACCTCAACGCCTTTTACCACTTGCCCCAACTCGACGCGCTGTTTGACGAAATCGCGCGTGGCGATAGCGGCATGGTCGTCGTCGCAGGAATGGAACTGCGTTCGCAGATCGAAACCACCGGTTTTCCTTCCGGCGGCAGAGGATTCGTCTATGGCATTCTCGCGCGCCAAATTCTCGACGCGCACCCGCGCATGCGTACGGCATTGGTGAGCGAACACAAAGATGTAACTCTGCGCTTGTCCACGCGCGAACGCTACCGCGTCAAACATTTTTTCCCCGCGCCGCACGAAACCTATCCTGAAATTGTCGAGCGCGTCACGCAGCAAGGTTATGCGCTGCTCTTGGCTGAAAAATTAACGCGCGCCTGTATCGCGCCCGCCTTGCAAGCGGCCAAGAACGGGCAGTGCATTGTCACACAGGTGGACACGCCGTTGCACGGCGCGTGGGTGGCGCGTTATTTGCGCGATGAATGCGGCGACGATGCGTTGGTCAAGCATTTACGGTGGGTGGTTGCCGTGCGTCGCCTGCCGAAACTGTGCGACGAATGTCATGGGCGCGCGGGCGGCTGTCCGGCATGTGAGCACAGTGGGTATCGCGGCGAGATCGCGCTGTTTGACGTTTGGCGCAATGTTGACACAAACCCATTAACACAACCCAGCGTGCTCGCTTTTGAAACGTACGCTCAGGAACTTGTACGCCAAGGATTTCTTGCGCCCGACGACGCGCGCGGGTTGGATGGCGCACAGCTGTATCGCATCGCACAGCTCTTGACGGCGAGCGAATCGCTTATGGCAGAGGCAACCCGTTCCTTGCACGCCCAAGTCGCGGATTTGGAATCGGCAAAACGCGCGCTCGAACAACAATATCGCGCGTCCATCGCGCTGCAAGAGGTCGGACACAAATTACTGGTGCTCGATACGGTCCAAGAATTGGCGGCGTACATTGCGCGACGCGCGCAGGAACTGTGCGGCGCGGACCGCGTGGTGATGTATTTGCTGCAAGCCGACGGGAACGCCGAAATTGCCGCGCTCAACGGTTGGGATGCGCAGTGGCTGAAACAGCGCGTCGCGTTTCAAGAATTGTTTCGCGTGCAGGACACGAGCGCGGGAGCATCCACATTTGTCGGCTATCCGCCGGGCATCCCCAAACGCGTTGCCGATTTAGAGGGCGCGTACGTGCGCGCCGGATTACTGGCGCCGCTCATTGCGCAGCGCGAAGTGATGGGCGCGATGATTTTTCACAGCACCGTACGCAAAGCATTCGACGCGCGGGATGTGGCGCTGTTGAACGCGTTGGCGAATGCGGGCGCGGCGGCAATCCAACGCGCGGACTTGATCAACAACCTGCGCGATAAAATTCAACAACTCGAAGCCGCGCAAGCCGAGATCGCCAAAAAAGAACGGCTCGAACGCGAATTGGAATTGGCGCGCCAAGTGCAGCAAAACATGCTGCCGCATATTTTTCCGCTGCTGCCCGGCGTCGCGTTTTACGCGCGCAACGAACCGGCGCGCGCGGTCGGCGGCGATTTTTACGACGTGTTTGTGTTGGACGCAGACCGCGTGGGGATCGTGATCGCGGATGTGTCGGACAAGGGCATGCCCGCCGCGTTGTTCATGGCATTGACGCGCAGTCTCGTCCGCGCCGAAGCCCCGCGCGCACGCTCACCGGAAGTTGTGCTGCGCCGCGTGCACCGTTTGTTGCTCGACGTGGCAGAGCCGACACAATTCGTCACATTGTTTTACGGCGTGCTGGATTTGACGACGCGAACGGTGACGTACGTGCGCGCGGGACACGATTATCCAATCCTTGTGCGCGGCGACGAAACATTCTTGCTCCAAGCGCCCGGAACTATTTTGGGATTGTTGGACGAAGGGGAATTGATGTTGCACGAAGACCAAGTCGAACTCGCGCGCGGCGACCGGCTCGTGTTGTACACGGATGGTTTGACGGATGCGGTGGACGCGGCGGGCAAAGATTTTGGGCGCGAGCGGTTGAAACAAGTTTTGCAAACCCATCAAACCGCGTCCGTTCAAGCCATGGGCGATGCGTTGTTCGACGCGGTGCGTGTACATCAAGGCGACGCCGATGCGTTCGACGACAAGACACTGCTGATTGTAGAAGTGAAATGAGAAACCCAACGCGTAACGATGGTTTTTTTCTTGCTCAATCCATTCTTTGCACGATGAGGTACAAGTGTCCTTTGACTATCTGTGCAGTGGTGCGATTTCGCCGACAACTAGGGCTTGAGCGGTTGCCGGCTCAAGCAAGCCACAAGACTTGCAGATTTGGCAATGTGCTTATCTTGCGACAAATGCCCTGCATCAACGCCCCGTAGAATTCACCAGAAAGGAGGCTAAACAGGCAAATCAATACACCAGCTCAATGTCCTTTTCTGTTCCCGGTCAAGTTTCGACGCGAACACACAGTAAAGCACGTAACCAATTTTCCCCGGCCACACTGGAGGAACAATGCGTACCAAATTCCAAGCACGCTTACAGATCGTCATTATGCTGGTGGTGCTGTTGCTGATGTCGTTTGCGCTAAACAGCTCCACTGCCGCGCAAGGTCCCAGCGGTGAGATAGTCGCCGACCTGGGCTTTCGCCCCGAAGCCAATGGATTCCCTTTCGAGAACTATGGGTCGGACAAGCCATACACGAACCTGACGCCCGATGAAATGCGGCGCCTGTTCGGCGACGCGCAGGTGTGCGCGAGCACCGAAGGCGGTCAATGTATTCTGCACCCCCAAGTCGAGCAAATGATGAAGCAGTGGAATGACGGCATGGCGGGCGGTCACTGCTATGGCTTTTCCGTCGCCGCACTGCGCCTGTACACCAACGAGATTAGAGCGGATTCCACATTCGTATGTGGGTTGTAGGGGCAATCCCTCGTGGTTGCCCAACCGGAATGGGCGAGGACAAGCCGTCGCCCCTACGCGGATACCACCAATCAACTCGGAATCTGCTCTAGTCCCGCCGATTTTGGCAGCGGGGGCAGTGCGGTGGATCTCGCCATTGACGGCAATGAAGCACTCCAGCGCGAAATCGCCTTCCACTTTGTGTTTCAATCCCTCAACCCGGTGAAGGCAGGTCAACTGTCGGGCACGCCGAACGAGATGCTCGACATGTTGACTCAAGTGCTCACGCCCGGTCCTAGCGAAACGTACACCATCGGCTTTTACAAACGCGATGGGACGGGCGGGCACGCGGTCACACCCTTTGCGGTCCAGGACCGCGGCAGCGGACAATTCGCCGTGTTGATCTATGACAACAACTACCCGAAAGAAACCAAGGAAATCCTCTTTGACCGCAATGCGAATACGTGGAGCTATAACGCCTCGATCAATCCGACGGTCCCGCCCGAGATCTATGAAGGCGATGCGGATACCAAGTCGCTCTTGCTCTTTCCGACGAGCCCGGGGTTAACCGTGCGCCAGGCATACCTGCCCTGCCCGGTCTGCCGGAATGGCGGGCGCGCTGCAGGCAACGCCGCGCCGACCGCCGAATACAACCAAATCTTTCTCGACGGCAATCCGGTTCACCACGCGCATTTGCTTATCACGGACGAGAACGGCAAACGCTACGGCTATTTGCCCGATGGAATGTTTGTGACCGAAATCCCGGGCGTACAGGTGCAGCGCACCTTTTTGGGCGGGACGGGCGCGATGGGACCAGAGCCAACTTACCTCGTGCCGATCGGACTCGAGTTCAGCGTGACCATTGACGGCGCACCCCTGCAAGAGCCCGATTCGACTGATCTCGTCATGATTGGTCCGGGCTATTACATCGGCGTCGAGGACATTAATCTCGATCCGGGGCAAAAAGACGAGCTGACATTGGCGCCCGATGGCAGCGCGCTGTCCTACAAAACCGTGAGCAGCGAATCGCCCAACCTCATTCTCGGCGTTCAAGGTGAGAAGGTGGACTTTGCTTTTCTGGTCAAAGGGATGGATGTCGAGGGCGGCGGCACGCTCACGGTCGCGCTCGACAAGGAAAAAGGCGCATTAGGTCTATCATCGCTGGGTACGGAAAAACCCGGCGTGTATGGACTGTTGATGGAAAGGATTGACGAGGACGGCGGGCAAACTTTTTATCACGACGGGATCGCACTGACACCCGAAGATGTGGCGTATGTGGATTACAGCCATTGGCAGGGCAATAATACCGCGCTCGAACTCGAAATTGACCGCAAGGGTGACGACACCATTGACGAGACTGAGGAACTGACGGACGCACAGCCCGCGAGCAGTGTGCCCAAGCCGCCCGCGCCGACCGGCGCCAAACCCCTCGCTGGTGCGCCCGAATGGGATGAACTCTCGCAAGCCCTCGCGCAATCGCTGGGGTTTGAGCACTCGGCTTATGAAGCGTGGGAACTCCCGCCCACCACCAAATGGGAGGATACGTACAAGTACTATGGCGCGCAGATGGAGCAGCTGGGCTGGACGGGCGAAGGCGTCGAATTCGATTTCTGGGGCAGCGAGGTCGGTGCGTGGGTTGACCCGGTCACCAATACAGGGCTGGTCGTTCTCTTTGTCCCCAGCCCGGATGGGATCAAGCCCGCGTACGCGCTCGCGATCTTTGGTCTGATGACCCCGGCGCCGCAAGCCCAAAAAGAATTCAAGCCGGTCAAGACCGCAGAGACAGACCAGCTATAGACGTTAAGAAAATGAATTAGAAAATCGCGGCTTGCTTGAAAAGCAAAACGGATGTATCACAACGCGGCAAGTGACCAAACCCACCGTGTCGGAGGATACACCCGTGAACATCAGAATACGATTGTCGCGCCAAACTGTCAAAGCGTTGCAAGCCCGTCTGCATCAGGCCTATGACCGTGGCGACCTGCGCCTTGTCCGGCGGATCAGTGCGTTGTTGGAATACTTGACCCAGCATACGCCCATCCTCACCCTTTGCCAGAAGTGGGGCGTGGCAGGCTCGACCTTTTATCTCTGGCTGAACGAATTGGTCTTGGAAGGGCTCGACAGTTTGATCTATCAACATGCTGGCGGTCGTCCGGCGAAGTTGACCAAAACGCAAAAGAAACAGTTGGGGCAATGGATTGATCAAGGACCGCAAAAAGCCGGTTTCGACACTGGCTGTTGGAATACGATCCTGATTCAAGAACTGATTCGTCGCGAGTTCCACGTGTTGTACAATCGTTATTATCTGTGCGAGTTGTTGCGCAACTTGGGGTTCTCGTATCAAAAAGCCAAGTTCGTCTCGGATCATTTGGATGAAGCGAAGCGCCATGCGTGGCGCACGCAGGAATTCCCGCAGATTTTGAAGGAAGCGCAGGCGCGCGGCGCATGCTTGCTGTTTGGGGACGAAGCCAGTTTTCCGCAATGGGGTTCGCTCTCGTATACCTGGGCGCGGCGCGGCAAGACGCCCGAAGTGAAAACTTCGGGCAAACGCCAAGCCTACAAGGTCTTTGGGGCGATTGAGTATTTCTCGGGACGGTTGTTTCATGGCGGGATCGAAGGCAAATTCAATTCCGTGAGTTACCAAGCCTTCTTGCTGAGCGTGATGGCACAAACGACACAGCATCTGATTCTGATCCAAGATGGCGCCAAGTATCACACCTCGAAAGCGATGCAGGAGTTCTTTGCGCAGCACACGGCGCGGCTGACCGTTTATCAGTTACCCTCCTATTCGCCGGACTATAACCCGATCGAGTATTTGTGGCGCAACACGAAAAAAGATGCGACGCATAACAAATATTTCGAGCAGTTTCAAGAAGTGCTTGGCGCGGTGGAGCATACCCTGAACAAGTTTGCGCGCGACGCCTCGGCGGTGTTTCGAGTGTTTGGCCAATATTGCGAAGAACTCGGGTTGGTGACTCAACCGGCCAACTGACTTTCCAAAAGCAAACCTTAACCTCTATAGCATGGAAACACAATGTCACGCCCGACGAAGTGGAAGAGATTTTCAATCGTTCTCCGCGCTATCGCTTCATCGAAACGGGTGACATTGAAGGTGAAGACCTCTATGCGGCACTTGGTCAGACGAACGAAGGGCGTTACCTGATTGTATACTTTGTCCATAAAGCAACAGGGGAAGCGTTAATCGTGAGTGCCAGAGAGATGACAAAGAAAGAGAAGAGAACCCATGGCAAGAAATAAAGCAAAGCGTGAACCAATCCCAAAGCACTTTAAGAGCGTAGAAGAAGCGGCTGAATTCTGGGATACCCATGACTTGGCAGACTATTGGGATTTGACGCGGGAAGCACATTTTGACGCTGCTCACCCTCCTGCTGCTCCTGGCAACGCTCGCGGCGGCGTCGCCAGTAGCACCGCCAACACCCACGCTGGCGATGCGCCCCGCTGAGGAGTCGGCTGCCTCCCTCACCTGGAACATCCAGTCTGTGGATGCTCCCAAGCAATTTAGCGAGATGGGTAACCGCAGCCTGCGCTTGGACGCGGCGGGGCGACCGCACATTGCCTATGGGGGCGACCACCTCTACTACGCCTGGCATGATGGCACAGCATGGCACTTCGAGACCGTGGACAGTGCCGCAGGTGTAGGCTTGTACGCCTCCCTGGCGCTCGATGCCACTGGCAATCCCCACATCAGTTACTGCCAGAGTGTACTCAAGTACTCATGCGGCGGCGGCCTCAAGTATGCGCGCTGGACGGGGAGCGCCTGGGCGATTGAGACCGTGGATAATGCTGCGGACGGGTACACCTCCCTGGCTTTGGACGCCGCCACAAGCCGAAACCAAACAGGTTAACCGCGAATCTACGCGAATCTACGCGAATCGGCACAGAAAAAATTAGCGTAGATTCGCGAAGATTCGCGGTGGGAAAATTCTTGTTTTTTGTGCAAGAATTTCACTGGTAAGGTACTACATCAGTTACAACAGCAGCCGCGGTCCCATGGTCAACCGCGGCCTCAAGTATGCGCGCCAGATGGGGAGCGCGTGGGCCATTGAGACCGTGGACGGCAGCAGCATTGAGGTGGGCTGGTACAGCTCCCTGGCACTAGACAGCGCAGGTAACCCCCACATCAGTTACCTCGACGCGTGGAACTTCGACCTCAAGTATGCGCGCTGGACGGGGAGCGCGTGGGCGATCGAGACCGTGGACAGTGCCGGAAATGTGGGTGAATACACCTCCCTCGCACTGGATGCTGTAGGTAATCCCCACATCAGTTACTACGACATGACGAACTTCGACCTCAAGTATGCGCGCTGGACGGGGAGCAGGTGGGCTATCGAGACCGTGGACAGCGATGGAATTGTGGGCGTGCACACCTCCCTCGCGCTGGATACCGCTGGCAATCCCCACATCAGTTACTCGGGCAACGGCGACCTCAAGTATGCGCGCTGGACGGGGAGCGCCTGGGCGATCGAGACGGTGGACCGTACCGGAGGGTGGGATACCTCCCTGGCGCTCGACGCCGCTGGCAAGCCTCACATCAGTTACTTTCGGAGCAACCACAACCTCAAGTATGCGCATTGGACAGGGAGCACTTGGGCTATCGAGACGGTGGACAGTGCTAGCTATGCGGACTCGTTCACTTCCCTGGCACTGGATGCTGCCGGTAATCCCCACATCAGTTACTACGACGTCGCCAACGGCGACCTCAAGTACGCGCGCCGAAAGTGGAACACTTGGGTAATTGGGACTGTGGACAGTGATGGGGATGTGGGGGAGTACACCTCCCTGGCACTGGACAGTGCCGGCAAAGCCCATTATAATGGACCCGTAAATTCAGACACGCAATTGGGTTGAACTAAAGCGGATTCCGAATTGATTGGTGGTGTCAGCGTAGGGGCGACGGCTTGTCCTCGCCCATTCCAGTTGGGCAACCACAAGGGATTGCCCCTACCATCCCACAAACGAATCAGGAATTCGCTCTAAGGTGTAAAATTTCAGCCATGCGAAAACAATATTCACCCCACTTCAAAGCCGACGCCGTGTTGGAGGCATTCAAAGAGGATTTGACGATTGCCCAGATCGGCTCAGACAAACAAGTTCATCCCAATCAAATTCACGCGTGGAAAGCGCACGCGCAGCGTGAGTTGCACACGCTCTTTGAACCGCACGCCCAACGCGACGCGGTGCTCAAAACGGAGCACGAAAAAAAGATTCACGAACTCTATGCAGAGATTGGACGGCTCACCACTCAAGTCGAGTGGTTGAAAAAAAAATCTGGCCTTGAAACTCTCCCGGAATGAGCGGCTGGCGCTCGTGGAACGTGAGGGAGCGGAGCTCGCCCTCACGACGCAATGCGAACTGTTGGGGCGCCATCGGACCAGTTTGTATTACCAGCCGGTGCCCCCGTCACCGGAGGAGATTGCGCTCAAACATCGGATTGACCAGATTTACACAGAACATCCATTCTATGGCTCGCGCAAAATCGTTGTGGCACTGCGCCCGGACTTCATCGTGAATCGCAAAGCGGTGCAGCGGCACATGCGTGAAATGGGACTTGCCGCCATCGTTCCGGGACCGCACTTGAGCCAGCCGCATCCCGACCATAAGAATTTACTGCGATGAAATACATCGCAATTTATTGCGGAATGTGAAGGTGACGCAGCCCAATCAGGTCTGGGGCATTGACATCATCCTTCGGCTTCGCTCAGGACAGGCTCTATATTCGCCTGCTGCACGGTTGGATGTATCTGGTGGCAATTCTCGATTGGTATTCCCGCTATGTCGTGAGTTGGGAGTTGGATCAAACGCTCGAACTCCCCTTTGTGTTGGTCGCGGTCGAACGGGCGCTGACTGGCGCGACACCGCAAATCATGAACAGCGATCAAGGCAGTCACTTTACCAGTCCGCAATATCTCGAACCCCTCTTGCAGAAACAGATCGCGATCAGCATGGATGGGCGCGGGCGCGCGCTCGACAACATTTTCACCGAACGCTTGTGGCACGCTTGAGTATGAAGAAGTGTATCTGCACGAATATGGTTCACCGAAGGAGGCACGGCACGGTTTAGCATACTACTTTGACTTTTACAACCACAAACGTCCGCATCAAGCGCTGGGCTATCGCACGCCTGCGGAGGTGTACTTTAACTGAACGCCGCGCGCGCAGAGAGCCAGTGCGAGGCTGTGGATGATGTGGACAAGCGAAACCATGCTTGCCCACATCACCCACAGCCACTACTACGGCGACTACGTCAATCATTCTCAAACGAAAGGAAAAGACCACCTTAACCCTGACCCAAATTCTGTCTTGACAAATATTCTATGGCTTTAGTTTCTCTTAACAGTCTGGCGTGCCCTTCACCGTTTTGCTTGGACGATTTGGAACGAGCGGGCATGTCGTGTGAACTTGTTCGCGGTTCAAATCTCTAGCAAAACTTTGCCGCA
>JACQWQ010000218.1:3234-18311 GCA_016209205.1 Chloroflexota bacterium | reverse complement strand
CCGTTAGGCCAATAACACCCTTTTCCATCAACACCACACCGAGTCCTCATGATATAATCGGCTCATCTCTCAATAGTGATGAGCCGATATGCTTTTACGCGCGAGTCGCGAGGACTGATATGAACGCGAATCAATCAACTCCCAAAACGATTGATGAATACATCGCAGGGTTTCCAGAGGATATACAGAAAATCCTGCAACAGATACGCGCGACGATTCGGCAAGCCGCGCCGGACGCGGAAGAAACCATCAAGTATCAAATGCCGACCTTTACGCTGGAAGGGAATTTGGTCTACTTTGCGGCGTTCAAAAAGCATATCGGGTTTTACCCCGTGCCGACGGGAATCGAAAAATTCAAAAAAGAATTGTCCGCGTACAAGACCGCAAAAGGTTCCGTCCAGTTTCCCCTCGACCACCCCATACCCTACGCGCTCATCACCAAAATCACAAAATTTCGCGTCAAGGAAAATCTTGCCAAAGCAAAAGCCAAAAAGAACAAGAAACAGAAAACTGGATAGTATGCTTTTCACCCGTGAACAACTGGAAGACAAAGAATATCTCACGCTCGCGCCGTACGGCATGAAAAGCCGCGAGACGCGCGGGCGCGTGCATCCTGACCCCGAGCACGAATACCGCACCGCGTTTCAACGCGACCGCGACCGTATTTTGCACACCACCGCGTTCCGCCGTCTTGAATACAAAACGCAGGTCTTTGTCATCACCGAAGGCGATTATTATCGGACGCGTTTGACGCACACGTTAGAAGTCGCGCAAATCGGACGAACACTCGCGCGCACGCTTGGCGCGAATGAAGTGCTGACCGAAGCGATTTGTCTCGTGCATGACATCGGGCACACGCCGTTCGGTCATGCGGGTGAATACACCATGCGGCGCTTGATGGCGGATTACGGCGGATTCAATCATCAGCAGCAATCGCTGCGCGTGGTGGACGAATTGGAAGAACGGTTTCCCGAATATCGCGGACTGAATTTGACGTACGAAGTGCGCGAAGGGATTGCGAAACACGAAACGGCGTACGACGAAATCGGGTTCGGCGATTTTGATTTTGGCGAAGCGCCGACGCTGGAATCGCAATTGGCGAGCGCGGCGGACGAGATTGCGTACAACACCGCCGATTTGGACGACGGCTTGCGCGCGGGGCTGCTCGATCCGTATGATTTGAACGAATTGGAATTTTGGCGCGAATGGCGCGCGTTGACGACCATGGAAACAGACCGCTTCGACGACATGGTGCGCCATAAATTCATTCGCTGGCTGGTGAATGAATTCGTCGGCGATTTTGTCGAACACACCGACGCGCGGTTGACGGCGAATCGCATTGACGCGGTGGACAAGGTGCGCGGGTTCGGCAGCACGCTCGCAGAATTTTCCGACGCGTTCGAAGAGCGCAAAAAACCGCTGCAAGAATTTCTCTTGACGCGCTTTTATCGCCATTACCGCGTCATGCGCATGGCGAGCAAAGCCGAACAAGTGATTGAAAAATTATTCCACGCGTATCTTGCCGATCCAAACCTCTTGCCGACCAAGACCCAAGCGCGTTTGGAAAACCAAGTCCACGCGCGCGTCGTCTGCGATTACATTGCCGGCATGACCGACCGTTACGCGTTGGACGAATATGCGAGATTGTTCGACCCGATGACGCGGGTATAGTGCAGTAGTGCGATAGCGCCATCGTGCGATAGTGTGGTAATGCAATAGTCGTATTGGAGACTAGAGACTGGAGATTAGAGATTGGGAGGGGAAATGAAAACGGGTTTCCGCGTTGAGAGACGGAACCCGTTTTTTGTGGCAGAGTGATATGGTTATGTTTGACGTTTCATCCTTCACTCCGTTCAGGACAGGCAGTTTCACGTTTGACGTTTCACGTTTGACGTTTCACGTTTGACGGTCTGCGATACGCGATTTGCGATACGCTATTTCTGACTGGGCACCATTTCCACGATCAATTTCTGAAAATGGCCGTTGGGCGGCAAGCCCGGCGTACTGGCGTACACCAAATCCACGATTTCGCAGTCCACGATCAGCGTCGCCGTTTCCAAACGCACGCTCTTGCCTTTTTCCGCCAGCACGAGTTCGCCTTTGGTCGCCAGACGTTGACGCGTGGCTTGATCGTTGAACGCCGACTCGCTCATCAGGATTTGGGTAACGGTGCGCACATCGGTCTTGTCAAAGAGCCACACGTCGAACGCCGTCACTTTGTCCGGTTTGCCTTCGCCGATGGTTTCGGAACTGCCCATCCCGGTCTCGCCCAAAAATTCGCCGCGCGTCGTTTCGAGAGTGAACGAGGTATCGTAATTGTCTTCGCCGAATTTATAGGTCGCGGCAAAAGTGCCAAGTGATTTGGCAATTGGCGTTGCGGCGGGGCGCGCGGTTGGAGGGGCAATCGGCGGCTGTGTAACAGGTTGTTCGCGCATTCCGCCTGGCTGTGCGGGAGCAAAACTGACGGGCTCGGCGGCGGGCGCGGTGACGGGCTTGGCAGCGGGTTGACGATTGCGCAATCGCATGTATACAAATAGCGCTGCGGCAACCAAAAGGATAACCCCCGCCAACCCCAAGAGTAAGGTGCCCGGACTGTCCAAGAGCGAGCCGCCGCCAGTCCCGCCGGGCGCGGGAGTCGCGCCGGGTCGCGGTGTCGCGCCGGGCTGCGCCGCCGTGCCCAAGTTCAGACGCAACGCTTGCGCAAAGGCGTTCAAACGCGCCGCGCCGGTGGCATCGCCTTTGGTATTGCGCTGGACAATTTCCGCTTTGAGAATATCAGCGATTTGTTCGTTGGTAAACCCGCGCAAGCGCTCGCGTGCCGCAGCGCGGTCCTGGTTGATGCTAAAAGAATCCGCGACCATTGTTACCCACTGCTGTCTTGCGGCAGCGTTCAGGTCCCAAGGATCCGTATCCACAATCTTGACGAACGGGCTGAGTGCGACTGCGCCCAATAAAAGCCAGCCGATGAGCAGACCAAGCACAAACCCGCCAATGCCGAGCACAAGCGGACTGGCAAGCAAATTGGAGCGATTGTTCATTGCGCCTCCGAATGGGCGTCTGAAAAAATGATGACGTTACCGCAAGCGCGCGGCATCGGGTGGGAGCCGATGCGTGGGTAGGCGACGCTCTGGGTTCGCCGACAGCATCTCGAGTGCTGTCCGTTTACAATGAACCGGCGAAGAAACGATAAGGGCGAAGCATTTACGCGGCGGAGCAACCTGCCGCAGCTTTCATCATCGCCCCTACACTGTTCCGATTCTAACACAAGACGCGCGGGAACTCAAACAAGACAGACAGCGAATCAAGTTGCCACGCTACTTTTTGCGCCAAAGAACGGCGCGAGTGGGTGGCAACTTGGACTTGATTCAACGCGCCGAATTGCGCTTTTTGCCTCTGCGCGGGTCCAGCTCTGTCAACGTGCGAAGCATCGTCGTAACGACCATGCCCTGTCGGGTGGGATCGAAGGCGTCGTCTGCGGCAAGCGAAACGCGTTGTGAACGCGCTGCCGTCCAGCCGCGCGGATTGAACGCGCGCTCGTCTTCGAGGGTCAACGCGCTCGAACCTACCAACAAGCCGTAATACGATTTCAACCACGCCGTCCGTTCCGGCAAGTCCTTTTGCAATTCGACATTCGTAAAGAATTTGTCCCACCGCGCGACCGTAGCATTGAAATAGTCCCCAAGCCCGGCGAAATCCCCCCACTGGCGCGAGCGGATGGCAGCGACCAACGCTTTTGTCTTGTCGTCAGCGCCAATTCCGCGCTCGGGTAAAACGAGATCAATCATTTCTCCCGTGGCAATATCCTCGGACGTGATTTTTGTCGAGAGCAGCAGCGGGGGATCAAAAGAGAGCACTTGCCGTTGTTCCTGATCCACGACCAGCAACCGCACCGCAGTATCCAGAGGAATGTACACCGTGTCTTCAAAACCATCCATCGGGATTTGCAGCGGGAGAGTGGTTGGATCATTCGGCGGCAGCACATAAAATGACATGCGCTTTGGATTCTTCTGGGCCGGGACTTGGAGCAAAGCCTGGCGCGTCTCGTCCAGCTTGAGCCAAAATGTGCCGGGCTTGGAAGTGTCTTGGTTTTCAACTTTAAAGACAGCTTGTTCGATAAGTTTCCTGATATCGCCCATGGATGTCCTCCTCAAATGATGGTTTGAACTTGGTCGGAATTTGCGACGCATTCAGGTGCGAGGAGCGCCTCAAGGGTGTGCGCTTGATTGGTAGCGCCGAGATTGTGCGCATACTCGAGGGCGCGACGCAGATAGTCGCAGCCAGCCGCGCGCTGCGTCTCGTCGCTCAACAGAAACTTGCCGTAACTCGTACAAAAAGCAAGCCATTCGGACATGTCTTGCACTTTTGTGCTTGCCAATATCTCACGTGCAGCATTGAATTCATTTTGCGCTGGAGTGCGATCGCCGCGCGATACAAAAATCTCGCCGCGTGTGCGATGGAGCGCCGCCTGAAGCACAAAGTACTCGAACTGGAGCGCAACCTTTAGCCCAAGCTCGGTTTGCGCCAGCGCGCGGTCATGATCGTGCATTGCCGCGCAAGTTTCGGCTTTGGTATGATACAACAAAGTCTGCAAATAAGTATCGTCACGCGCCAGAGCAATTTTTTGCGCGCGTTCCAGAAAGATGAGCGCTTGCGTATAGTTCTCGCGGCCCAATTCCAAATCACCCAGATTATTCAAAACGCTGCCCACATTTCCCAAGTCGCCGATTTTCTCGTACAGCTCAAGCGCGCGTTCGTAATAGCTGGCGGCCGTGTCGAGCGCCTCCAGATTGTGATGCGCGAGGCCCAATTCCAAAAGCGCGTTCGCGGTCAGGTCTGCGCGTTGGTGCAACTCGAACGTGGCAAGACTCGCTTTCAGATATTCGATCCCTTGCGCCGTTTCCCCCGAATAGACCGCCGCGACGCCGCGCTCGAATTTTGCTTCTGCGGCGAGCAACCGATCATTCAACGCCCCGGCGATCTGCAGTGCCTGTTCGGAATACGCGATGCTTTTTGCCAACTCGCCCTGCCGCGTGAACGCATTCGCCAAGCCATAGTACGCGCGCGCAATCACTTGACGCGCGTCAATCGGGGTCCCCTCCTCCACCGCTTTTTCATACATCGCGATGGCCTGGGCAAACTCGCCGCGTGTGCGCAGACTGCGCGCGAGCCGCTCGTACAATTCGACGCGCGCGTACGGCGCGGACGTACGCGCCAACGCCTCGCGAAAGGCGGCGCTCGCTCCCACCTCCGACCCGCTGCGACTGAGCGCCTCGCCCCGCGCGCGACATACGGCCACCCACAGCGCAACGTCTAACTGTGCGCGTGTAAAGGCGGATAATTCTTCGCGCAGCCCGTCGAGCTGCCCGTGGCTCATCAAGTCGTCGGCATTCTCCAGCAGCACGCGCGCGGCCCGTGTGAATTCCAACGCGCGTGAATAGTGGTGTGCGGCAGTGACATAATCGCGTTCGGCTTCAAAGTGCGCGCCGGCTCTTTGATTCAAACGCCGCTTGAGATCCTCGTCCAACGCGCGATAACCCCAATCCCGCACGAGCGCGTGCAAGCCAATATCCCCCGTTTCTTTTTTCTCCAGGACGACGCTCGCACGAATCAAGTCTTCCAAGTGCAAAGCAATGTCGCTTACCGCTTCGCCAACGGCCGTTTCCTGAACGGCGCGCAACGTGACAAAGGAATTGAACACGCACACAACATTCAAAATGCGCATTTCGTCCGCGTTCAGATGCGCATACATGCCGTTCAACAAATAGTCGCGCACGTTGCGCTGCGCTTCCAAGTCCTCAATAAAGCGCGCCAATGCGGCGGGATGATCCACATGCCTGGCTAACCCTGCGAGCAGCGCCAGGCGCAAGAATTGTGGATTGCCTTGTACTTTGGCATAGAGCCGCGTCAACTGTTCATCTGACAATCGAATTCCTTCCGCTTGTAACAGCGCCCGGGTGTCGTCTATATTCAATCCTTCTAACAAGTCCTCACTCAAGTATTGCATGTAGGCAGGAACATCGCGCGTCATGACGATGAACTTGGCAGGGATGTCTCGCCCGCGTCCCTGAAACTGTTTTTGCATTCCGCCAAACAATTGACGTATGACTGGATCCTCCTGAACAAAGTGCAAATCGTCAAAGCACAGCGTATACTCGCCATCCTGAAAACCGGTCAGCAGCAAATTGAACCGCGCCATCGGGTTGCGCGTCGCCGCGACGGTCTCTTGTTTGAGCAATTCCCACAGTTCGGGCTTGCCGCGTCGCTGGAGCAGCCCGGCAAATTCCCAAACAAAGACCTCGCCATTGTTTTTGCTAGCCGGATCAAAACTGATCCAATAGACGCTGCGTCCTTGCGCCTGATGCTCACGCGCAAGCACTGCGCCCAACGTCGTTTTGCCAACACCCGCCATCCCTTGAATGATGGCAAAGTTTCGAGTTGCCAAAGCGTCGCGATATTTTTCCAGAGTTTGGGCGCGTCCGACAAATCTTTCTGGCACATCGGGAATCGGTTCGAGACGCGGCAGTTCCGCATCGTCGAATCGTTCGATCAATTCCCCGTCGGCAGCGTGCAAATAGAGCGAAGGGGTCGCCCATTCAAAGTGACTGATCTCGGCATCAATCGCCAGCCGCCCTTGTGTAACCGAAGCGTCCAGCGATTCGCCGCGCGCCAATGCCTCATAAAAGCCGCGCGTAAAGCAAATGCTCGCCGCGTTGGAAATCGGATACTGCATCGCTATCGCCGCCGAAACATCCCCGTACTTTATCAGTTCCGCCGCGAGACTCGAAAAGGGATTCTCCAAATTCCCGCGCGCGGACTCGCACGCATTGAGCAGAACGACGCGCAGCGTTCGTTCCGCGCGCACGAACTGCGCCAGCTGTTCCGCCGAGACCCACCTGCCCGTCCCGGACGGGTTCACCATCTGCAATTGGCTCTCGCCGGTCTCGGCGCGAAATCGTCCATGTCCGATGAAATGCAAAATGTGAAAATCACTGGCGAGGAAAGCTTGCCGTAAGGTCTCGAGCGACGGTTGTTCCAACCACTCGACGCGGATGTGTTCGCGTGGGAGAGTTTGTAGAGCTTGAGTGAGAGCGGCGCGTTCTGATGCGATGTCCAGCAGGTCGGCATCGCTTGGCTGCGCTGCGACGACCAATAGGCGCAGCGGCAAGTTCACACGCAGGGGCGCCAGCGGTTCGGGGATGGTGGGCTGGCGTACGATCGAGAGGTGCGAATCGAGCGCGAGAAATTGACGCGCTGGCTTGTTGTACAGCAATTCCCACGGAAACCGATTTGCCAGCGGGTCCAGGTTTAATCGTAACCGGAGGTCGAGTTGATTGTGCGCTGCATGGCGCAGACAATCCTGATAGACATACAGGATATCGTTTTGAAACAGTGCGCTGTACAGCGCGGCGCCGATCTGGCGCGCCAAGGTTTCGCTAATGCCTCGACTCCACTCGACCAATTCGTCGGCGTGAAAGGGCAACGTAAAGCGCCCGCGCGCCGGTCCACACTCGGGGCTGTACGTATTGACAAGAAACTCGTTGCCAACCGATTCAATCGCCAGATCGAGGTTGTAAAAACTCACGTTGGCACCAGTTCCAAGCGCATGCCAAGAAAGGCACGCGTCACGCGAGGGTATAACGGGCGCTCTTTCGCCAAGCCATGACCACGCGGCGCGGCGTTAGAAAGCAAGCTATCTAAAAACGCCTGCGTCTCAAGATTTCGCGGCAGGCGTCTTGGCGGAATAAACTGTGCGAGGCGATGCAGGCGCGAAGGATTCTACGCGTAAAATGTCTTGTACGTGTACGCCTGTTTGAAAGCGGTCGGCAGGCACGCGCGGTTGATCCTCGCGCAATGCAGAATACAACACCGGCGCGCCCCATTCCCACACGCCGTTCAGCGCGGCAATCGCTTGCCGCCCTTCCGTCATTGCCAAGTCCAGGGCATTGCCGCGCGCTAACGCGCCGTAGAACCCGCGCCAGAATCCTGCGCGCAGCAGCGCGGGAATGGGAAATTGAAGCGTCACCACTGCCGGGACGATTTGCTGTGCGACCAACGCGGACGCCAAGCCCTGCATTTCGCGCGTGGTTGCGCCGCTGCCCACACTGGCATCGAGAACGACGAGTTGAATCGTAGGATTGGCGCGGAGCCATTTGGCGACGGATTCGAAAGAGACCCAGCGCGGCGCGGCTTCCTCAACGCCGATTTGCAAGGCGTATTGTCCACTTGCCGGATCGCGTCCCGCCTCTGCTTCAATGTGCAGAATTTGTTGATTGGAAAACAACCCGTTCGCGTGTTCCAAGTCGTCCAATGAAAGTTTGCGCGCTCGCAAGTGACTCGGGATTGCCAAATCCGCATTCCCTTCTGAAAAAGCCGAGCCGGTTTCGAGAGCAGGCGCACCGGAGCGATCCGTCACACCCGGGACAAACAAAGCGAGCGCGAGCTCTTCGGCGAAAGGATTGAGCGAGCCTGCTGGCAGCTCCAAGTGGCGTACGATTGCCAAGCGTTGTTCCAGCGCCAAAAACTGATTCGCTTTCGGATCGAACAGGTATTCCCAGGGGAGTTGATTGAGCGCCCTATCCAGGATCAGCTTGAGACGCACCGTGAGACCCTGGCGGCGAGCGTAACGCTGGGTCGCGTAAAGGGCTTGGTAAATTGTGGGTGGAAAGAGCCGCCGGTACAACAGCGTTCCAATCATTTGCATTTCGTCCGAGACCAAGCCAAACTGCCAGGTGCGAATGCGACTATCCCCAAAAGGGGAAACAAACGGCGCGACAACTTTACCTTCGGTGGGACTGTGGGTGATGATGCGATAGCGTTCCGGGCGCACAGAAGCATGAAAAGCCAAAAGCAGGTCTTGAAATGCCATACAGAGGTCGGGTAAATAGGAAACCTGCATGATTATAGCATGATTGTAATCAAACTGTAATCTCAAAATTCTGGTGTTTGCGCACTTGCCCTATCCGCTGTCCAAGGTCACGAGCGGGTCTTTGGTGGAGCGTGTGAGAATTTCAAGCCCGTCATCGCGGAACACAACCAAATCTTCAATCCGTACGCCGCCCCAATCCGGAATATAAATGCCCGGCTCGACCGTGAGCAGCATCCCCGATGCAATCACATCCTTGAACGTTCTTCCTGCGCGCGGAAACTCGTGAACGACGCGCCCTACGCCGTGCCCCAAGCCGTGCCCGAAATTTTCGCCATAACCCGCTTTCTCGATAATGCGCCGTGCAATGCGGTCTATTTGCTTGCCCTTCATCCCCACGCGCGCTTTTTTCTCGACTGCTTGTTGGGCTTTCAAGACAATGCCGTATATTTCATTGAATTTGTCCGTGGTGTGTCCCAAAATTATCGTCCGCGTCATGTCGGCATTGTATCCGTCCACGCGCGCGCCAATGTCAATGGTGAGCGGCTCGCCTTCTCGAATGGCGCGCTCGGTCGGTTCGGCATGTGGCAATGCCGCGTTGGGACCACTTGCCACAATCGGCTCGAACGCGTTCCCCTCGGCGCCATGTTCCCGCATGTACGCTTCAATCAACCAGGCGCCTTGCTTTTCGGTCATGCCCGGATGAACGTGTCTCACAAAATAAGTAAAGGCGTCATCTGTCAATTGCACCGCGCGCCGAATCTGTTCGATTTCGGTTTCGTCCTTGACCGCGCGCAGTTGTTTGACGACGTCCTCCGTCGCCTTTAATTTTACGTGCGCTTTGCGCGCGGCTTTTTGCCACGTTTTGAAACGATAGATGTTGACATGCTGCGCCTCAAAGCCGAAAACACGCACACCATTCGCCTCTGCAAAATCGCGCAGCGCGTCGCCGATTTCGTATTTACCGCGCTCGAGCTTCATCAATGGCAGCGCCGGCGCTTGCGTTTCGGCAATCTGCCAATAACGAAAATCCGTGACCACGCGCGCGTCATTTTTTGCAATGAGCATGACCGAATCATAGTCCGCGTGTCCGCTGAAACCGGTCAGATAACGTTGGTCTTCATTGCGCGAAACGATGATGGCGTCGAGCTTCAGTTCGTCCAGTTTCGCGCGCAATTGTTCGAGACGTGAGGACATAAGAGAACTCCGTGAAGTGCGATAGTGCGATAGTGCGATAGTGCGATGGTGCGATGGTGCGATGGTGCGATGGAGTGATTAGGTGATTGGGTGGTTAGGTGATTAGGTCATTATGATTTGCGCTTTGCGCTTTGCGATACGCGCTTTGCGATACGCGCTTTGCGATACGCGATACGCGATACGCGCTTTGCGATACGCGATACGCGATTGACGTTTCACGTTTCGCGTTTCACGTTTGACGTTTCACGTTTCACGTTTCCCGTTTGACGTTTCGCGTTTCACGTTTGACGTTTCGCGTTTCACGTTTGACGTTTCACGTTTCACGCATCTCGTTTCACATTTGCCGCCTCGCGCGTGTAATCGCCATTCACGCAGCGTATCACATTTTTGCTGCCTTGCACGAGCAAGCCGCCGCAGGTGGGACACGGCTCGGCGATGGGCTTGTCCCACGAAACAAAATCGCAGTCGGGATAGCGTGAGCAGCCGTAAAAGATGCGCCCCTTTTTCGATTTACGCTGGCGAATTTCACCTTCTTTGCACTTGGGGCAGCGCACGCCGGTCGTCATTTTTTTCATGCCTTTGCACGCGGGAAAACGCGAACACGACAAGAACTTGCCATACTTGCCGCGCTTGATCACCATCGGCGCGCCGCACAAATCGCACACTTGATCGCTCGGTTCATCTTGTACGCGCGTGATGGGCATTTGTTCGGCGGCGCGGTCCAGAGTGACTTGGAACGGGACATAGAACTCGCGCATCAGTTGCACCCAATCCTGTTTGCCTTCTTCCACCGCGTCGAGTTTTTCTTCCATCTGCGCGGTAAAGCCCAAATCCACAATTTCGGCGAAATGCGCGACGAGTAAATCGTTGACCACGAAACCCAGTTCCGTCGGTTTCAAGCGCCGCCCTTCGATCTGTTCGATATAGTCGCGTTCTTGGATATTCGCCATAATCGGCGCGTACGTCGAAGGACGCCCGATGCCGTGCTGCTCCAACGCCTTGATAAGCGTCGCTTCGGTGTAACGCGGCGGCGGTTCGGTAAAATGCTGTTCGGGATAAATGCCGAGCAAATCGAGCGGTTCATTTTTTTCCAGCGGCGGCAGGCGCTTGTCCGAATCGTCTTCCTCGTCTTCGTCACCGACACTGCGCCCATACACGGCGAGATACCCCGCGAATTTCAATATGGAACCGTTCGCACGGAAAAGAAAAACCCGAGATTGGAGACTGGAGACTGGAGACTGATTACTGCTCACTGGTGCTCTGGCTTCAACATCCACCGCCGTCGTGTCGAATACCGCGCTTGCCATTTGCGACGCGACAAAGCGTTTCCAAATCAAATCGTACAACTTGAATTGATCGTTGTCGAGATATTGCCGCACCGCGTTCGGCTCACGGAACGTTTTCGTCGGACGAATCGCTTCGTGCGCCTCTTGCGCGCCCGCGACCTTTTTGGCGTACACGCGCGGCTTGGGCGGCAGATATTGCGCGCCGAATTTTTCGGCGACGTATTGCCGCGCTTCTTTTTGCGCGGCGTCCGCCACGTTCGTCGAATCGGTGCGCATGTAGGTGATCAAACCGACCGTTCCCTCCGCGCCAAGGTCAATCCCTTCATACAATTCTTGCGCCACTTTCATCGTGCGCTTGGGATTGAATCCTAAACGGCGCGACGCGTCTTGCTGCAACGTCGAAGTAATGTACGGCGCGTTCGGATTGCGCGTCACATCTTTGCGGCGCACATCCAGCACCCGATATGCGCACTGTTCCAGAATCTCCTTGAGTTTCAGCGCCTCTTCACCCGAATGACACTCGAAATCCTTATCGCCGATTTTGACCAACCGCGCGCGGAAAATACTCTGTGATGGAGTGAAAGAGTGATAGAGTGAAAGAGTGATGGAGTGATGGAGCGACGCTCTCCCGCTCTCCCGCTCTCCCGCTCTCCCGCTCTCCCGCTCTCCCTCTTGCTTTTTCAATGCGGCTTCAATGCTCCAATACTCGACCGGCGCAAAATTCTGAATCTCGCGCTCGCGTTCCACCACCAAACGCACGGCGACGGATTGAACGCGCCCCGCGCTGAGCGTCCACTTTTTCATCTTTTTGGCAAGCAGCGGGCTGATGGTGTAGCCGACGATACGATCCAGCACGCGCCGCGCTTGCTGCGCGTTGACGCGCGCCATGTCAATCTGTCGTGGGTGTGAAAAAGCATTTTGTATCGCATCGCGCGTGATTTCGTGAAACTCGACGCGATACGTCGGTTTGTTCCCGATTTGGGATTTCAAGACGGACGCGAGGTGCCACGAAATCGCTTCGCCTTCGCGGTCGGGATCGGTGGCAAGATAAATTTCGGGCGCGTTCTGTGCGTATTCTTTTAGTTCCGCAACGACCTCGCGTTTTTTCGCGCTGATTTCATATTTCGGTTTGAAATCATGTTCGATGTCCACCCCCATTCCCTTGACGGGCAAATCGCGAATGTGTCCGACCGACGCGCGCACGCGATAATTGCGTCCGAGAAATTTGGAAATCGTTTTGGCTTTCGCGGGGGATTCGACGATGACCAGAGCTGCGCCGGTGGCGAGGGCTGAGGACTGAGGGCTGAGGACTGAGTCCGTTTCGTCTAATTCAACATTGTTGTCGTTCGCGCGCGCGCGGCGCGAGCGAGTGACGCGTTTTGGCGCAGCAGATTTTTTTGCGCGCGGCGCAGTGGGCTTGGCGTCCAATTCTGCTTGGGACGCAATTGCCGCGTCGTCGCGCGTTGAAGCAGCTGTCTTGTGTTCAACAGGTGCAGACGAAAATAATTCCGCTTGTTGCGGCGATTTGGTTTCTGCTGACGACGGCGCACCGAGGGCGATGACCGCGCTGCCGCACACGCCGCATTTGCCGCGCGAAATGATTTGTCCATCCGCCGTACGTGTGACCTGGAGCGCAGTCATATCGCGCAGTGCGCTGCACTTGGAGCAATAAGCTTGCATGGGCAAATTCTATCACAAAATAGAACAGTTGTGCGAGCGATTCGCGTTTATAATTCGAGCACATCCCTGCATCCACGAGGAGGTCGCATGAACGACATTGTTTCCATTCTCGCCGATCTGAATTCTGACAGCGCGAAAAAACGCGAACGCGCCATAAAAAACCTGACCCCCGCGGTTTTACAAGCGCCCCAAGTTATTGATGCGCTGCAAAAAATCGTAAGCAGTGATTCGGTCGAATACGTACGTGAAGCCGCGCGCAATGCACTGCTCAGCATCGGGCAAATACCCGCGCCAAGCGCCGCGCCGGTTCAACTTGCACAAGAAGGCGCAGGCAAACCGGCTATGTTCGCTATCGGGTGTGTTGCACTTGTGGCGATATGTGTATTCGTCGCAGTCGTTACGATTGTCATCCTTGCCATTCTTGGCCCGCAAATCGGCACTGTCTTTTCGCGCGTAACCAACGGGCTTGCAAATCCCTAAACCTTTTTACAAGCCATCCTGCACCCACGCCCACGCGCCCTGTGTGTCGCGCGCGTCAAAGTACTCTATACGCGCGCTCGTGAACGGGCGACAAATTTTGGTCATCCACGCTTGCCATGCTCTGTCGCCAATGACGGCGAGCCGTTCGATTTTGTCGCCATACTGCGCGTCCAGTCGGATGTCATCCCACAATGCCTGTGGGTCCCAGCCCTCGAAATTTTGCATCTCGACGAGCAGGTGCAGTTTGCCTTTATCCGCCGCGGTTTGAATCAACGGCATGAATTGTTTATAGTCGGCATCGTGCAGTTTGCCGCTCAATCGGAACGCGAGAAAATTGCCTTCGTTTCTCAAAACCTCGATCATGGTGCCCCTCCTCAAAAATGACCGTAGTAACGAATTCATTTGTTTGGGACGGGCAGGAACGATTGAGGCGATAAAGTGCAATCGCACGTTACTACGCCGCGCCGATTGAAAAACAGAGGCGAGTCCATTGTCATGCACAACGAACTCGCCTCCCACGTTTCACGCTTGACGTTTGACGATGAATCAAACGTCGCCGCGCGCGTTCCTTACATTCCCTTCATCATTTCCATGATCATTACGTAGCGTCTCGCCACTGCATCCCAATTCACCACGTTCCACCACGCATCTATATAATCGGGGCGGCGATTCTGGTACTTCAAATAATACGCGTGCTCCCACACGTCCACGCCCATGATGGGACCTTTCATTTCCATCGCGGGATTGTCCTGATTCGCCGTGCTCGTGACTGCCAGACCGTTCTTGTCTATAACGAGCCAAGCCCACCCGGAGCCGAAACGTCCAACGCCCGCGGCTTTGAATTGCGCCTTGAAGTCGTTGAAACTGCCAAACTTGGCGTTAATCGCCGCGCCCAAATCCCCGCGGGGTTCGCCGCCGCCGTTCGGGCCCATAATTTCCCAAAACATGGTGTGATTAAAGTGCCCGCCGCCATTGTTGCGCATCGCAGTACGAATGTCTTCGGGCGTCTTGGCCAAACTCATAACCAATTCTTCGATGCTATTGACTTGGAAATCGCGGTGCTTATCCAGCGCGGCATTGAGATTGTTTACATACGCGGCGTGATGTTTGTCGTGATGAATTTGCATGGTCAAGGTGTCAATGTGCGGTTCGAGCGCTTCGTAGGCGTACGGCAACGGAGGCAATTCAAATTTCATCGTTTATCCCTCCTTCAGGAATGACACGAGTTTGGAAACTCGTAAGTTTTTTTCAAAATTCGTTACAAACTGCGATAAAATGATTATAGCATCCCGATATGCGAGCGTCAACGCTTTTACGGAATTTTTAACGCAAGACCCGACACAGCGCATTGCAAATGATGTCACTCCCCTCGCCGTGAAAGAGCGGGTTTTTGGGGAGGATCTCACTCCCCTCGCCTTGTAGGAGTGTAGGAGGGGTGTGCGTCACAATTTTGGGCGAATCAATTCGCTCGCTACAAAATCACGCAACCTGCCTTCGCAGGTTGGGATTTCAGTGTGCGGTCGCGAATCTATTCGATTCGTTGCGAACTGTGTTCGCGAGCACACTTGGTG
>JACQWQ010000218.1:0-3229 GCA_016209205.1 Chloroflexota bacterium | reverse complement strand
CGAATCTATTCGATTCGTTGCGAACTGTGTTCGCGAGCACACTTGGTGTAGTTGTTGGCGCGATTTTTCCGATGAAGGCGATGGAATACCTCGCACATCGGCAGCGCCCGCCGCGCCGACCCAAAACTTTGACGCACACCCGTTGTAGGAGAGGGGCTGGGGGTGAGGTATACTCCCAATTTGCAAAAACACCTTTCCTATGTTATAAATTTGCCATTCAACCTCGCACGTTTTTTTTGAGAACAGTCGGCGCTCCCGACTGTTCTTTGTTGATGGAGAGAAAGTTAGTATGGCGCAGCCCACCAAGAACGATTTTATCGTCGCAATCGCACAAATTTGCACCGAACGCGGCTTGTCCAAAGAAACCGTTTTACATGCGGTGGAACAAGCGCTCGTGTCCGCGTATAAACGCAATTACGGCGGCTCGACCAACATTTCTGCCAAGATTGATCCGAACAACGGCAAGGTAAAAATCTTTGCGCTCAAAACCGTGGTGGATGAAGTCCACGACAAACGCGCGGAAATTTCTGTGCCCGAAGCGAAACAGTACGACCCGATGGCCGAAGTCGGCGGGCAGGTGTCTATTGAATCCACGCCCGATAATTTCGGACGCATCGCCGCGCAAACGGCAAAACAAGTCGTGCTGCAACGCATCCGCGAAGCCGAACGCGACGCGCTCTACACTTCTTTTCACGAACGCGAAGGCGAAATCGTTCAAGGCACCGTCAAAACGATAGAACAAGGCAACATTACAGTTGACCTCGGACGCATCGAAGGGCTGCTCACCAAGACCGAACAAATCATGACCGAACGTTACCGGCACAATCAAAAAATTCGCGCCTTGATTACCGAAGTCAACAAATCGTCGCGCGGGCCGCAGGTGATGTTATCGCGGACGCACCGCAATATGTTGCGCCGCTTGCTCGAAATCGAAGTCCCGGAAATTTTCAACGGGCTGGTGGAGATCAAATCCATTGCGCGCGAGGCGGGCCAACGCAGCAAAGTCGCCGTCGTGGCAACCCAAGACGGGATCGATCCCGTCGGCGCATGTGTCGGACAACGCGGGGTGCGCATTCAAGCGATCGTCAATGAATTGTCGGGCGAAAAAATTGACGTCATCGAGTGGAATCCCAACCCGCAAATTTTCATTGCCAGCGCGTTGTCGCCAGCCAAAGTTGTGCAGGTCTCTTTGGCCGAAGATGAAAACGGCGACAAAGTGGCAACCGTCGTCGTCGCCGAGAAACAACTTTCTTTGGCGATTGGCAAAGAAGGGCAAAATGCACGGCTCGCCGCGAAACTGACCGGCTGGCGCATTGACATCAAGAGTGACGTGCAGATCAACGAAGATTTGATGCGCAAGCAGATGGAACAAGAAGCCGTGCTTGCCGCGCAGCAGATTGTGTCCGAAGCCGAAGGCGCGCTCGAAAGCCCGGTGGAAGCCAGCGCCGCTGTCCAAGTCGAACCGCCGCCCGAAGCCGTCGCGCCGGTTGCAGCGGTGGAAGTGGCGCCTATTACACCGCCGCCCGCGGAACCGGAACCCGAGCCCGAAGAAGAATTGACTTTTGCCGAAGCATTGGAAAAATTTGAAGCCAGTCAAGTCGAAACTGAGGACAATGAACCGCAAGAAGGCGACGACGAGCGCACACGCAAATTGAAAGAAGACCGCCGCAAACGCCAAACGCTCGTGTACGATGAAAAACTCGGCAAAGTGGTCGCTCAAAAGAAACACAAAGGCGGCAAGCAAGATTGGTTGGAAGAGATCACAGAGGAAGAATGACGTTTGTAGTTGGAGGTTGGATGTTGGATGTTGGAGGTTGGAAGTTGGAGGTTGGACACGTGACGTTTGACGTTTCACGCCGTGAGCAGCACGGGGGAGTATATCGCTCCGAGCAGTTGGACACGTGACGTTTGACGTTTGACGTTTCACGCCTATCGCGTATCGCAAATCGCGTATCGCAAATTCACACTAACGCACTATCGCACCATCGCACACGTCTCACGTTTGATGTATGGCAAAGCACATTCCGCAACGCACCTGCATTGGCTGTCGTACCGTGCAAGCAAAACGCGAATTACTGCGCATCGTACGCACGCCCACAGGGCAAGTGGTTGCCGACCCGAGCGGCAAAAAAAATGGGCGCGGCACATATATTCATAAAACGCGCGAATGTTTTGAAACCGTATTGAGCGCGCCCGGCAAATTGCAGCACGCGTTGAATTTGCAAGCGCCGCTCGCGCGTCAGGATCTGGAAGCTCTTGCCGAATTGGCAAAAACTTTTCCCGCACAAACAGCGGCGGGAAGCGCAATGAAAGGTCAAAATTCCGAGCCGCGCCGCGCTCTCGATCAAGCGGCGCATCAGACCAGTGAATGACCGGTTGCTCGTGGCTGATTGTGCAGCGCGCTCCGGCGGTGTGAGGAGTGGATGACGATGAACTAGTTTTTCGCCGTTCCGCCCCTCGCCTCGTTGTAACGCGTTGACGTGGCATCACGCCAGACGTGATGAACGATCACCCCTCGCGTTAGCGCAATCGGTCCTCCACTGTTTCTGAATTGAATTTGTCCGGCACGGCTGCACCAATTTCTTGGGCGCAGCATTCCCGGTGTACAGGTCGCTTGTTCACAAAGCCGCGCCGCGAGTCTTGTTGTACGCAGCTCGCACCGCGCGAAAGGATCTTGTGGGTAAAGCACTTGAGAAATGAGGGACGGTATGGCAGACGAAATGAAACCACCAGCAAGTGACAAGACCGCGACAGATGCCGCAAAAAAGAAAATAGCGGATACGCCCACCAGCGCGGGCATGAAACCAAAACCGGCATCGCCAATTCAAGCAAAACCGTCCGCACCTGCGTCGTCCGCTGCACCGCGCCCCAATCCACCGCGTCCGGCAACATCGGGCAACAATCCGCAACGGCACAACGCACCGCGTCCCTCCGGTACCGGGGGCAATGCCGCGCGTCCGAACGCACCGCGTCCCTCCGGCGCCGGGGGCAATGCCGCGCGTCCGAACGCACCGCGTCCCTCCGGCACCAGCGGTAACGCTCCGCGCCCTTCCGGCTCAAGCGGTAACGCTCCGCGCCCTTCCGGCTCAAGCGGTAACGCCCCGCGCCCTTCCGGCTCAAGCGGTAACGCCCCGCGCCCTTCCGGCTCAAGCGGTAACGCCCCGCGCCCTTCCGGTCAACCAGTGCGCCCCGGCGCGCCGCGTCCCAGTGGACCACGCCCCGGCGGTAC